>NZ_JAFMTB010000002.1:710329-1065494 GCF_017916475.1 Patulibacter sp. SYSU D01012 | reverse complement strand
GACGATCGCCGCCGGCGCCCGCGCCGCGACGTTCGAGGCGCTCGGCGACGCGCTGTTCGCCGTCGTCAACGTCGCGCGCAAGGCGAAGGCCGATCCCGAGATCGCCCTGCGCTCCGCGAGCGCCCGCTTCCGCGACCGCGTCCTGCGGGCCGAGGGGCTCGCGGTCGCCGACGGCCGCACGTGGGCGGAGCTCGACGACGACGACCGCCTGGGCTACTACGCCCAGGTGCTCTTCGCCGAGCGCGGCGGCGCCGGCGGCCCCGACGGGTCCTGACCCGGCCCGCGGGCCCCTACGCGGCCAGCAGCGCGTCCGCCGTGCGGCGGTCCGCCACGCCCGTGCACGGCAGGCCGCGGTGCCGCTGGAAGCGTGCGACGGCGTCGACCGTCGGGCGGTCCCAGCGCGCGGTGGCGTGGCGGTCGTCGAGCTCGCCCGCGCGGACGAGCAGCGCCTGCGCGTCCGCGGCCTGCAGGGCGGGGACGACGTCGGCGGCGGCCTCGCCGGGCACCAGCGCGTCGACCAGCGCGCGCCACAGGGCGCGGCGCGGCTCGCGGGGGCGGGGGAGCGGGGCGCTCCAGCCGTGGCGGCCGAGGTGGGTGGTGGGGATCGAGGTCGACATCGTGGTCTTCTTCCGTCCTGCATCCACGGTCGCACGGCGACGTGTGGGCACCCCGTGGGCAGGCTCAAGGGCGGCTGAACATCCGCCCGGCGCGCGGTCCGCGCCGGACGGTGGAACCATCGTGCCGCGGCGCCTGCCCCGGCGCTATGGGGGATGGCCCCCGACGGACCCCCGGTCGTCCCCGGCGCGCGGAGGACCCGCCGTCCGCCCCACGGCGGAGCGCGCACCGCCGGGCTCCTCCGCGCGGGGGAGGGCGGCGACCGCGCGGGCGTCCGCGCGGCCGACGGCCCGGGGACGCACGCGCCCGACGCCCCGCCGGGCCGCACGGCAGACTGTCGCCCCATGAGCCAGATCGAGTCCGTCCGCGGCCGCCAGATCCTCGACTCCCGGGGCAACCCGACCGTCGAGGTCGAGGTGGTCCTGTCCTCCGGCGCGACCGCCCGCGCGGCGGTGCCGTCGGGCGCCTCGACCGGCGAGTTCGAGGCCACCGAGCTGCGCGACGGCGGCGACGCGTTCCTGGGCAAGGGCGTGACGAAGGCCGTCGCGAACGTCAACGGCGAGATCGCCGACGCCGTGAAGGGCCGCGACGCCACGGACCAGGCGGGCCTGGACCGCGCGCTCATCGATCTGGACGGCACGCCGAACAAGTCGCGCCTGGGCGCGAACGCCATCCTCGGCGTCTCGCTCGCCGTCGCGAAGGCCGCGGCCGCCGACGCCGGTCAGCCGCTGTGGAAGCACCTGCAGGTCGAGGCGAACGGGAAGAACCGCCCCGGCGTCACCCTGCCGGTGCCGATGATGAACGTCCTCAACGGCGGCGCGCACGCGGACAACTCCGTGGACTTCCAGGAGTTCATGATCGTCCCGTTCGGGTTCCCCACGTTCTCGGAGGGCCTGCGCGTCGGCACCGAGGTCTTCCACCACCTGAAGAAGCTGCTGCACGAGCGCGGGCTGGCCACCGCCGTGGGCGACGAAGGCGGCTTCGCCCCCGACCTGGGCTCGAACGAGGAGGCGCTGCAGGTGCTCGTCGACGGCATCGAGCGCGCCGGCTACACGCCGGGCGAGCAGGTCGGCATCGCGCTGGACCCCGCCACCTCGGAGATCTTCGAGAACGGCGCCTACGTCCTCGAGCACGAGAACCGCACGCTGTCCGCACAGGAGCTCTCCGACTACTGGGCCGACAAGGCCGGCAAGTACCCGATCCTGTCGATCGAGGACGGCATGAACGAGGAGGACTGGGACGGCTGGAAGACCCTGACCGGCGCCATCGGCGAGCAGGTCCAGCTCGTCGGCGACGACCTCTTCGTCACCAACCCGGAGCGGCTGAAGCGCGGCATCGACCTGGGCGTCGGCAACTCCATCCTCATCAAGGTCAACCAGATCGGCACCCTGACGGAGACGCTCGAGGCGATCCGCATGGCCCAGGAGGCCGGCTACACCGCCGTCATGTCGCACCGCTCCGGCGAGACCGAGGACGTGACGATCGCCGACCTGGCCGTCGCCACCGGCTGCGGCCAGATCAAGACGGGCGCGCCGTCCCGCTCGGACCGCGTCGCGAAGTACAACCAGCTGCTCCGCATCGAGGAGGCGCTCGGCGCGGACGCGGTCTACCCGGGGCGCGGCGTCTTCCGCGCCTAGCGCCCCGGCCGCCCCGGCCCGCGGACGCGGACCGGGGCGGCACGAACGGGCGTTCCCGGGCCGTGCAAGCGTTCTTGCACGCCGTCCGGGACGTCCGTTGCAAGCGCGGTTTCGCGGCGAGGAGGCGGCACCGGGCCGGCGAACACCCCCGGCGTGAGCAGCACCTCGTACTCCGGCCCCCGCTCCCGGCCCGCCGCTCCGACGACCCGCGTCGTCGTGAACCGCGCGCGGCTGGGCAAGGTGGCCCTCGTGCTCCTGCTCCTCGTCATGGCCTCGAGCTACGTGCGTCCCGCCCTGGACTGGGTGTCGGCGCGCAGCACCGCCGGCCAGCAGGCCGCGCGGCTCGCGGAGCTCGAGCGCACCGAGGAGCGCCTGCAGGCGCAGAAGCACCGCCTGACGACGGAGCGCGGGCTGGACGAGGCCGCGCGCGAGCTCGGCATGGTCCGCTCGGGTGAGCGGACCTACGTCGTGCGCGGGCTGCCGAAGGACTGACCGCACCCCCGTCCCGGTGCTCTCCGCCCTCCACTTCAGGAGGGCACGGGGACGACCGTGCGCGTCAAGCAGGAGGGCGGCGGGCCGCGGGAGGCGGCCCGCTAGCCTCCCTCCTGTGCGGCTGATGTTGGCGGTGGACCAGTGGCGGACGGCCGAGCGGCACGTCATGGCGCTCGAGGGTCGGGAGAGCCTGCGCGCCGAGGAGATCGTCGGCGCGGTCGGCGACGAGCTGCGCCGCCGCCTGGGCGGCGCCTTCACGGCCGGCGAGCTCGTCGACCTGTACGACGCCGGCACGAGCTGGACGCTCGACCTGGCCGCGCGCCTGGCGCCGTCCGACCCCGACCTGTGGTCGGCGACGGTCACGGACGCGGCGTTCTGGCGCTACCTGGGCCACGCCCAGGACTGGGGCGGTGGCCGCCTGATCGTCCCGGACGAGTAGGCGACGCGCGGGACCGCTTCCGCGGGGGCCGGACGGTCGCGTCGGCTGGGCGGGCGACGACGCGCCGCGCGGCCCGACGGCCGGCGCCAGAACGAGCACCGGCCGCGCGGGGCGCGGCCGGGGAGCGGGGCCGACGGACGGCGGGGTCGTTCGCGGGTGCCGTCCGCGGGCGGGTGCGGCGCGCGCGGCGCCGCGGAGGATCAGCCCTCGTCGCCGCCGGTCTCGACGCGGCGGATGACGATCTGGTCGTCCTCGATCGTGACCTCGACGGGCCGGTGGCCGGCCCAGTGCTCGGCGTACAGGCCCGAGTCGGCGACCGCCGGGTCCAGCCACAGGCCGTAGCCCTCGTCGCCGTGGTCGAACGTGCCCTCGAAGACGTTGGCGCCCGAGCCCCCGCGGCGGCGACGGCCGCCGCGACGGCGACGGCGCGGCTTGTCGTCCTCGTCCTCGTCGCCCTCGGAGGCGGCGGCGCGGGCGGCGGCCTTCTCCGCCTCCTCGGCGGCCTTGCGCTCCTCCTCGGCCTTGCGGGCGGCCTCGGCGGCCTCGAGCTCGACGGCGATCTGCGCGTCGTCCTCGGCGCGCAGGTCCACGTCCTCCGGGGCGACCAGGCCCGACGGGTCGTCCGGCGAGGCGGCGGTCAGGTCGTTCTTCTCCTTGAACTCCGCGATCTCGGGGCCCGTGACCTCGAGCTGGTGCGCGATCCACGCGTCGGTGCGGCCCTGGCGCACCCAGGTGCGGATCTGGTTCAGGTGGGGTCGGAGCGAACGACGTGCCATGTAGCAGCGAAATCTACCGACGATGGAGGGGTGGACGCGTGGCGACCGTACGCGCTCGCGCGCGCGAGGAGGCGTCGGGCGGCCCCGCGGCTACGCGAAGACGAGGCTGAGCACGCGGAACATCACGAGCGTGACGAGCACCGCGGTCAGGGTGAGGACCGCCAGCAGCATGAGATAGCGCAGGGCGCGCCGCCGCTTGACGGCGTCGAAGGCGCGCATCGCCTCGCGGCGCTCGACCTCGCGCAGCATCCGCTCGCGCTGCCGCTGGGCGATCTCCGTCTCGCGCGCGAGACGCCGCTCGAGCTCGTCGAGGGACCCCCGCTGGCGTTCGCGTGCGGCGCTCACCCGTCCGAGCGTAGCCCATCCCGGCACGCCCGCCACATCCCGCGCCGCGCCTGGCGGGCGGCCTGCTCCAGGCGCCGCAGGGTCGGAGCGAGGCGGCCGTTGGGCGGGATCGTCAGCACCCGCGCGTGGCCGGTGGCGACGAGTCGGGCACTGAGGGTGGCGCGGGCGCCGACGGGTCGGAGGGCGGCGAGCAGACGCCCGTACGGGTCGGTCCGCTCGCGGTCGAGGACGAGGGTGACCAGGCGCCCGGTGGCCCAGCGGCGGTTCGCGCGGGCGGCGGCCGGGCCGAAGCACTCCACCGGCTTGCGGGGGTGGACGGACTCCGGCGTGTCGACCCCCAGGTAGCGGACGGTCACGGTCGCCGCCCCGCGCGCGTCGCGGAAGCGCAGGAGCGCCGTGTCGCCGTCCACGGTGCGCACGACGCGCGCGCGGGCGCCGGGCGACGCGAGGGCGGCCACGGCGCGCCGCGTCGGCGCGGCCGGCGACGCCGGACCGCCGCCCGGGGGCGACAGGCGGACGGACAGCCATCCGCCGGCGACCGCCGCCACGGCGACGAGCACGGCGACGGGCGGGCCGGGGCGGTCGGGCGCGGCGGGCACTCGACCGTCCTACCGCCCGCGGACGCCCGGGACGGCGTCCGCGCAGGACCGGCACAGCCCCGGCACGAAGGACGCGCACACCGTCGGCGGACCCACCCGGCCGGCCCGGGGTTTTGGGGTACCATCGCCGCCTCGCCGCCTGACCGTGCTGTCGGATCCGGGGAGCCGAGGACACCCCAGGGGCCCGCGTGGGGCCCGGGGGCACCGAAAGCAACCGAGAAGGACCATCATGGCTGTACAGACCGCTTCGACGATCGACCGCGTCACGGAGCTGCTCGGGGACGACGCCGAGTCGCTGCTCGGGCACACCTCGACGACCATCGACGCCTCGCAGCTGCACCTGCCGGGCGGGGACTTCGTCGACCGGGTGTACTCCCAGACGGACCGCAACCCGCGCGTCCTGACGAACCTGCAGCGCATCTTCGGGCACGGGCGCCTGGGCGGCACGGGCTACGTGTCGATCCTGCCGGTGGACCAGGGCATCGAGCACTCGGGCGCGGCGAGCTTCGCGCCCAACCCGCAGTACTTCGACCCGGCGAACATCGTCGAGCTCGCCATCGAGGGCGGCTGCAACGCCGTCGCCTCGACGCTCGGCGTCCTCGGCGCGGTCTCCCGCAAGTACGCCCACAAGATCCCGTTCGTGGTGAAGATCAACCACAACGAGTTCCTCTCGCTGCCCGAGACGTACGACCAGATCATGTTCTCGTCGGTGCAGCGCGCCTACGAGCTGGGCGCCGCGGCCGTCGGCGCCACGATCTACTTCGGCTCCCCGCAGTCCGACCGCCAGATCGTCGAGGTCGCCCGCGCCTTCGAGGAGGCGCACCGCCTGGGCATGGCCACGATCCTGTGGTGCTACCTGCGCAACTCGGCCTTCAAGGTCGACGGCGTGGACTACCACACGGCCGCGGACCTGACCGGCCAGGCCAACCACCTCGGCGTGACGATCGAGGCGGACATCATCAAGCAGAAGCTGCCCGAGCTCAACGGCGGCTTCAACGCGATCAAGGTCGGCAAGACGCACAAGCTCGTCTACGAGCAGCTGACGACGGACCACCCGATCGACCTGACCCGCTACCAGCTGGCCAACTGCTACATGGGCCGCGCGCCCCTGATCAACTCGGGCGGCGCCTCCGCCGGCGAGAGCGACCTGGCCGAGGCCGTGCGCACGGCGGTCATCAACAAGCGCGCCGGCGGCGCCGGCCTGATCTCGGGCCGCAAGGCCTTCCAGCGCCCGATGGCCGAGGGCGCCGCGCTGCTCCAGGCGATCCAGGACGTGTACCTGGATCCGGCGATCACGATCGCGTAGGCGATCCGGCCCGCGCCCGTCACCCTCTGCCTACAATCGGGGAGAGATGGCGGGCGCGGCAGAGCTGTTCACGGTGTGCAACAGCTGCGGGCAGCAGGTGAGCGCCTTCGTGACCGAGTGCCCGTACTGCGGCACCCGCCTGCGGCAGCGCGCCCCGCGCCTGGACCGCAAGGACGGCGACCTGGAGGCGCTGCTGCGCGCCCCGGACGAGCACGACGACGCGCCACCCGTCGTCGAGGACGACACCGTCGTGCCCCTCCGGGGGCCGCGCCGCGTGCGCGGCCCCAAGCCGCAGCGTGCCGCCGCGGCGCCGCGTGCGCCGCGGCGCGCCCCGCGGGTGCGGCGGCCACGGCCCCGCGCCGACGCCGGCGACCGGCGGCCCTGGGCGACGATCGCGATCGTCCTGCTGTCGCTGCTGACGCTGCCGCTGCTGCAGCTGCTGGCGGCGAACGACCTGCAGCTCGTCGGCGGCCTGACCGACCAGCCCTTGTGGCGGCCCGTCGTGGCCGCGCTGACGTACGGCGACACGTGGCACGCGCTCGCGGTGCTCGCGGGCCTCGGCGTCTTCGGCTGGCTGTGGGAGCGCCGCGCCGGCGCGGTGGGGACCGCGGTCGTGGTGCTGCTCTTCCTCGTCGCCGGGGTGGGCGGGCTCGTCGCGTCCGCGGCGGTCGATCCCGGGGCCGTCCACACGGGCGGCGTCGGGGCCGCGACCGCGCTGGCGACGGCGTGGATCGTCGCCGAGCTGCGGGCGCGCGCCCGGGGCGAGAGCCTGGACGGCGACCTGCTCGGGGCCACGGTCCTCCTCGCGGTGCCGCTCGCCACGTCCGTCGTGGTGCCCGCCGGCGCCCCCGTCGCGGCCGCCGTCGGCGTGCTCGTCGGCGCCGCCGCCGGCCTGGGGCTGTCCGCCGCCGGCCGCTGACCGGCCCTGCGAGCGGGCGCGGCCGGCGATCGCGCCGGCCGGCCGGGACGGACCGCCGCCTGCGTATGCTCCCTCTGGTGTCCGAGCGTCCCTACACGGCCGAGCAGGTCGACGCCGCGGTGCGGGAGATCAGCGAGCCCGGGCGGCTCCGCCGCGCCGAGGAGGTCGTCACCCACGCGGTCCCGAACCTCCAGAAGATCATCGACTCCGCGCTGCACGACGGCGGCTGGTTCAGCCAGGGCCACGAGCAGCAGGTGGCGCAGGCGGCCGGCGAGGCCGACCTGGCGGCGCGCCGCGCGCGCATGGAGGGCCTGATCGCCGAGGAGTCGCGGCTGGCGATGCTCGTCGGCGTCACCGTCGGCTTCGCCCTCGCCCGCGAGCTCGCCGCCCCGGGCACGGCGGCCGCCGAGGCGGACGCCGAGACGACCGAGTAAGCGCGAAGAGGAGAACCGCATGACCACGCTCACGTTCCTCGGCCAGTCGGCCGTCCTGCTCGAGGCGGACGGGCGCCACGTGCTCGTCGACCCGTTCCTGAGCGACAACCCCAAGGCGACGACGTCGCCGGACGACGTCCCCGCGGACGTCATCCTCGTCACGCACGGGCACGGCGACCACCTGGGCGACGCCGTCGCGATCGCGCGGCGCACCGGGGCCCCGATCGTCGCGATCGTCGAGGTCGCCAACGAGCTCGCGGAGGAGGGCGTGGAGGTCGTCGACCTGAACCTGGGCGGCACCCACGCGTTCGACGGCGGCTGGGCCCGCCTGGTGCCCGCCTGGCACACCGGCACGACGCCGAAGGGCACGGTCGCGACGCCCGGCGGGTTCGTCATCCACCTGGGCGGCAAGACGATCTACCACCTGGGCGACACCGCGCTGTTCAGCGACCTGGCGCTGCCGGGCCGCCGCGACCGCCTGGACGCCGCGCTCATCCCGATCGGCGGCCACTACACGATGGACCGCCACGACGCCGTCGAGGCCGCGCGCCTGGTGGGCGCGCCCGTGGTGATCCCGGTGCACTACGACACGTTCCCGCCGATCGAGACGGACGCCCAGGCGTTCAAGGCGGACGTCGAGGACCAGGGCGTCGGGCGCGTCGAGGTGCTGGCGCCGAACGACACCCTCGAGCTCTAGGGTCCGGGCATGGCGTCGACCGCGATCGTGCTCGTCCAGGCGGACTCCCGGGTCCTCGGCGATCTGGGCGAGCGGCTGGCCGAGATCGACGGCGTGGCCGAGGCGTACTCGGTGACGGGCGACTGGGACTTCGTGGCCATCGTCCGCGTCGGCGGCACCGAGGACATCCCGCGGGTCGTGACGACCGGGATCGCCCGCCAGGAGGGCGTCGAGCGCACGCAGACGCTGATGGCCTTCGAGGCCTTCAGCCGGCATGACCTCGACGCGTTCTTCGACATCGGGGGCTGAGCGGGTGTCGATCGCCCGTCCGGAGCTCGGGCCGTCGCTGCCCGAGCTGCTCGGCCCGCGCCTGCGCCGCGGCGCGCTGCTGCGTCGGGCCCTCGTCGTCCTCGCCGCGCTCGTGGTGCTGGCGGCCGTGGCGCTCTGGTGGCACCGCCGGCCGGCGTCGCTCGAGCAGGCCGTCGTCCGCGGTCCGCTGACGTTCAACACGCGCTACGACGACCGCATCGAGCGGGTCGCGGCCGGTCCGGGCGAGCTGCTGCACCTGCGCACGAAGCCCGGCCCCGGCCGCGGGCCGGAGGACCTCGTGTTCCGCGACGGCGGGGCGGCGCCCCCGCGCCCCGAGCCGGCCGGCGGACCGGTGGCCCAGCTCGCGCTGCGGATGGCGGGCGTCATGCGGGGCGAGACGGCCGGCCTGCAGGGCTTCCAGGTCCGCTCCCAGGGCCGCGTGAAGATCGGCCGCGACAACGCCGGCTGGCTCGTCCGCTACCAGTTCCGCCGCGACGGCAAGACGTGGTACGGCCTGCGGATCCTGCTGCTGCCCGACCTGCAGGGGACCACCGAGCGGGTGCTCGACATGTCGCTGCAGAGCCAGTCGTCGAAGGTCGTCGGCAACATCTCCGAGGCCGGCAGCAACGGCCCGATGCGCACGCCCGTCTACGGCGTGGCGTTCGGCACCGAGGCGCCGTAGGCGCCGCGGCCGCGGCTGCGCGGCGCCGCAGCGCGGGCGCGGCCCCGGCCGCGACGTGTGCCCCCGCCGTCGCCGAAACCCGTCGGCGAGGGCCGTCGTCGTCGACGCGGCCCTACGGCCGCACGGTGAGCGTCAGGGGCGCGGCCGGCATCGGGCCGCCGGCCCCGGGCGTGGGCTGCGGCGCAGCCGGGGCGGCGGTGGTGGCGCTGGGCGTGGGCGCCGTCGGCGCCGTCGTCGTCTTCGGCGCGGGGGCGGTGGTCGTCTTCGGCGCCGTGGTGGTCGTGCCCTGCGGCAGCGTCACCGTCTGCTCGCCCGTGTCGACGGGCGGCGCCGTCGTCGTCGACGGGGTCGTCGGCGCGGGCGCGGTCGTCGTCGGCGCCGTCGTGCCGGCCGGCAGCGGCGCGCCGGTCGGACCGGTCGAGCCGGTGCCGGTGGGCGTCGGGCCGGTGGTGGTCGCGCGCGTCGTGGTCGTCGCGTCCGTCGTCGTCGTCGCCCGCGCGGTCGTCGTCGCCCGGTCCGTCGTCGTGGCGACGGCCGCGGGCAGGCCCCCGGTCGGCGCCGTCCGCGTCGGGGCCTGCGGGGTCGTGGCCGCCGTGGAGACGCGCAGCGCCGGCGGCGCCACCGGCGCGGCGGGGCGGGCGGCCGCCTGCACCTGGTGCACGTCGATCGTGGCGTCGTAGCGGCTGCGCGCGTGGTCGACCTCGACCGCGCCGGCGGTGACGAGCGCGGCGGCGGCCAGGCCGGCCGCGGTCTTCGACGCGATCGCGCCGACGCCGGTCGTCAGCATCCCGCCCGTGACGGTGCTCGCGGCGACGCCGCCGGCCGCCGCGCCGCCGGACGCGCCGATGCCGGCCGTCACGTGCGCGAGCGCCTTCTTCAGCACGACGAGCGGCCCGAGCGGGAAGACGGCCTGCAGCGCCTTGTTGTTCGCCTTCAGGTGCGTCTGGAACGCGGCGCAGCGGTCGCACTCCTTCAGGTGGCGGCGGACCGGCGGGCTGAGGCGCTTGAGCGACTCGGACGCCTCGCCGAGCTCCTCGCGGACCTCCTCGCACGTCAGGTTGCGGGCCTCGGAGGCCTCGGCGAGCGCGACGCGGGCGCGCACGAGGAGCGACTTGACGCTCGGCACCGTCGTGTCCATCGCCTCGGCGATCTGGTCGTACGACAGCGCGTCGATCTCGCGCAGCAGCAGCGCGGTGCGCTGGGTCTCGGGCAGCGCCTTCACGTCGCCGAGCAGCTCGCGGAACTCCTCGCGGCGGTGCGCGGTGTCCGCGGCGGAGATGCCGTGGTTGGCGACCCGGTCGTCCATCGTGTCGACGCCGATGGGCTGGACCTTGCGCAGGTGGTTCAGGCAGCGGTTGCGCGCGATCCGGTACAGCCACGGGCGGACGTTGATCGCCCGGTCGTCGCCGATGATCGCGTTGAACGCGTTGGCGAAGACCTCCTGCAGCACGTCCTCGGCGTCCTCGCGGCTGCCGAGCATGTGGCGGCAGAACGCGAGCAGGCGCGCCTGGTACCGCTGCACCAGCACCTCGTAGGCGGCCTGGTTGCCCCGGCGCGTCAGCGTCACCAGGCGCTCGTCGCCCTGCAGGCGCAGCAGCGTCGAGGGGCCGCGAAGGGTGGGGGCGGTGTCGAGGGCGGAGACTTCCACGTGGGGCTTTCCGGCCGGGTGCGCCGGGACGCGCACCCGTTCCTGCGGGTCGGAACACCGCGACGGCGCGGAAGTTGCGGTGCCTTCGCGGGGCCGCGCCATCCGGGCGCGGCGGGCGGTGGGACGACCCGTCCCCCAACGGTACCGCGAGAGCGCGCCCGCTTCCAGGGGGCGCGCGATGGGAGAATGGGGCACGTGCTCCGGCGCCCCCTCCACGCGCTGTACCGCCGCCTGGGCGAGCGGTACCCCACCGTCGCGGTGCTGCTCGTCGTCGCGCAGGGGCACCTGGTCGTCCTCGGCTCGGTGCTCGTCCTGTCGCGCTTCGTGGACCTGCCGGTCGAGGGCTGGGCGGTGCTCGTCGGCACCTCGCAGGCGCTGACGCTCGCCGAGAACGTCCTCGTGATGAGCACGGCGTACCGCTGCCTGCGCCCCGTCCGGGCGTGGCACCGCGATCCCGACCCGCCGGACCGGGCGACCGACGCCTGGCGGGCGCTCACCCGTCTCCCGCTGCGCCTCGTCGCGACCGGCGCGACGGCGCGCTCGGCGGTGTGGGCGCTCGTCATGGTCGTCTCCGTCTGCCTGGTCGCGGGCCTCGAGGCGTGGCCCAGCGGGGTCGTGCTCGGTCTCGCCGCCGCCGTGGTGCTGCTGACGGGCGTGCTCGTGCGCTACCTCGAGGTCGAGCTGGTCCTGCGGCCGGTGGTCGAGGCGGTCGCGCCGCAGCTCGACGACGACGCCGAGCTGGACCGCACGCTGTCGCTGCGCTGGCGGCTGCTCGTCGGCATCCCGCTGATCACGCTCGTCGCCGGCGGCGTCGTGGCGACCTTCAGCACGGACACGCAGGGCCTGGACGACCTGGGCGTCGGCATCGCCGTGGCGCTGACCACGAGCGCGACGATCGCCCTGGGGCTGTCGGCCCTGCTCGTCCGCAGCTTCATGGCGCCGATCCGCGAGCTGCAGGCCACGACCGAGGCCGTCACCAGCGGCGACCTGCGGCGCCGCGTGGCGGTGCTCGGCGGCGACGAGATCGGGCGGCTCGCCCGGCAGATCAACATCGGCCTGCGCGGCCTGCAGGAGCGCGACCGGCTGCACGAGGCGCTCGGCACGTACGTCGATCCGGTCGTCGCGAGCCGCGTGATGGACGAGGGGCCGCAGCTGCGCGGCGAGGTGCGCGAGGTGACCGTCGCCTTCATCGACATCCGCGGCTTCACGGCCTTCGCCGAGGGCTCGACGCCGACCGACGTCTTCCGGCTGCTCAACGAGTTCTACGGCGTCGTGGTCCCCGTGATCGAGCGCTACGGCGGCCACGCGAACACGTTCCAGGGCGACGGCCTGCTCGCGGTCTTCGGCGCGCCGACGGACCTGGAGGACCACGCCGACCAGTGCGTGGACGCCGCGATCGAGGTGGCCCGCGCCGTGCGGCGGCACTTCGGCACCGACCTGCAGCTGGGCATCGGCATCAACAGCGGCCCCGTCGTCGCCGGCACGATCGGCGGCGGCAACCGGGCGGCGTTCACCGTCATCGGCGACCCCGTCAACACGGCCAGCCGCGTCGAGGCGATCACCCGCCAGACGGGCGACATCGTGCTGCTGACCGAGGAGACGCGGCGGCGGCTGCGGCGCGACCACGGCACGATCACGGCGCGCCCGCCCGCGCCGGTGCGCGGCAAGCGGGCGCCGATCCGCCTGCACGCGCCGCTGCTCGCCGGCCGGGTGGAGGACCAGGGCCACGAGCTCGAGCACGGCTTCGGCCGGCTCATGGACCGGCCGGACGAGCCGGTCGACGGGCCGCGGCGCTAGCGCCGCGGCCCGCCGCGCTCACAGCTCGCCGCGGGCGGCGGCGATGATCGCGCCGCGCAGGATGTCGTGCTCGGAGACCTCGGCCTCGTTCACGCCGAACTCGCGCAGCGCGACGCCCAGCAGGACGCAGCCGGCGACGATCGTGGGGGCGCGGTCCCGCTGCAGGCCGCGCACCTCGCGGCGCTCGTCCTCGGTCATCTGCGCCAGGCGGGCGGTGAGCTCCTCGACCTGCGCGAGCGTCAGGCGGTAGCCGTGGACCTTCGCCTGGTCGTACGGCTCGAGCTCCTGCGCCATCGCGGCGCACGACGTGGCGGTGCCGGCGACCGCGATGACGGTGCCGACCGTGGCGCGGACGTCCCCGGGCACGGCGGCGTCGTAGATCGCGCGCACGTCGTCGGCCATCGCGGCGAGCTCGTCGTGCTGCGGCGGGTCGTGGTGGACGTGGCGCTCGCTCTGCCGGACGACGCCGGCCTGGGTGGAGACGGAGAACGTGGCGGCGCCGTCGTGGCCGACGACGAACTCCGTCGAGCCGCCACCGATGTCGACGACCGCGACGGGCCGGTCCTCCGGCGGACGGCCGCTCGTGGCGCCGAGGAACGTCAGCGCCGCCTCCCGCTCGCCGGGGATCGTCTGCGCCTCGATGCCGTACGCGTCGCGCACGGTGGCGGTGAAGTCGGCGCCGTTCTCCGCGTCGCGAACGGCGCTCGTCAGGACGCCGACGGCGCGCTCGACGCCGTGCTCGTCCAGCAGGCCGCGGATCACTCCCAGCTCGGTCGTGACCCGCTCGATCGCGGCGGGGTCCAGGCGGCCGGTGCGGTCGACGCCCTGCCCCAGGCGCGTGACCGTCGCGCGGCGGTGCAGCTCGGTCAGCCGGCCCTCCGCGTCCAGGTCGGCGATGAGCAGGCGGGTCGAGTTGGACCCCATGTCCACGGCGGCGAGGCGCATGCGGGGAACGTACCCGGCCTGGACGGGCCACACCCGCCGTGCGAGCATCGCGCCATGGCGACCCTGTACACCTGCCCGGCGCGCGACGCCGCGGGCCTCGTCCACCCCTGCGGCCGGGCCGCGAAGGCGCTGCGCGACCACGGTCATCCGTTCGCGATCGAGACCGTCGGCGGCTTCCGGGCGCTGCCCTGGACCCGGAAGGGCGAGCGCGACCACATCCGGGCGCTCTCGGGGCAGGAGAACGTCCCCGTGCTCGTCACGGACGACGGCACGGTCGTGGCGGGCTCCGGGACGATCATCCGCTGGGCGAAGGAGCACCCGGCCACCTGACCGGGGGGAGGCCGCCGCGGCGGCCTCCCGCGGTGTCTCATACCGCCGGTAGGATGCGCTCGCCCGCACGCCGGGCGTCCGCCCCCGTCCGAGCACCGCATGCCGAAGTCCCCGATTCCCTCCTCGCTCCCGAAGACCGCCAAGACCGCCCGGAAGGCGGTGGTCAAGGCCGGGGCGAAGGCCGGCAAGGCAGCGTCGCGCGCCCGCGGCGGCTCGCGACCGCGCGCCGCGCACCTGGGTCCCGAGCGCCGCCGCCCGATGATCCTGGACGCGGCGTTCGAGGTCTTCCTGGAGAAGGGCTACGAGGGCGCGTCGATGGAGGAGATCGCGCGCCGCGCCGGCGTGTCGAAGCCGGTGGTCTACTCGAGCTTCGCCGGCAAGGACGCGCTCTTCGGCGAGCTGCTGCGCCGCGAGGAGGAGCGGATCCTCCAGGCGATCGCCGCCGCCGTCCCCGGCGAGCTGGACGAGGACGACCCCGAGCCCTTCATCGCCGACGCCCTCACGGCCTTCCTGCAGGCCGTCGTCGAGTCGCCGCAGGCGTTCAGCGTCGTCTTCCTGGGCGCCGGCGGCGCGGACGCCGCGATCACCCGGCGCGTGCAGCGCGGGCGGGAGAAGCAGATCGACGCGATCTCGGCGCTCGCCGAGCGCTGGATGGCCCGCCACGACGTGCCCGAGCCCGAGGCCCGCGGGCGCATGTACGGCTATCTCTTCGTCGGCATGGCCGAGAACGCCGCGCGCGCCCTCGTCGCCGAGCCCGACCGCTGGACCCCGCGCGGCTACGGCGAGCAGATCGCGCGGATGATCATGAGCGACAGCCGCGGCCTGTTGCGCGGCCGCGACGCCGCGTAGCCGCGGGAGCGGGGGACCCGCCCGGTCGCGCCCCGCACGAGGCCGTCAGTCCGCGGCGGGCGCCCGGGGCGGCCGGGCACGCGACACGCATGTTGCCGTGGTGCTAAGGTCCATGACCCAAGCGGCGCGGGGTGGAGCAGTCAGGTAGCTCGTCGGGCTCATAACCCGAAGGTCGCAGGTTCGAATCCTGCCCCCGCTACTCAGGAACGAAGGGCGTCTCTCCGGAGGCGCCCTTCGTCGTCGTGGGGGGGGGCGTTGGACGATCGGACGGACGGCGTTCAGTCGGAGCCGGGTCGGCCGAGAGACCGGGGACCATGTCCCGAACTCCGAGGTCCCGCCGTCTGACGCGGGCCACCACCACGGCGCTCGGCGGTCTGCTCGCCGCCGCCTGCCTGCTCCCGGGCGCCGCCTCCGCCGCCGCGCCACCGGCCATCCCGCGCTGGACGATGGGCGCCCAGAACGGGGCCCTCGCCTTCAGCACCAGCACCCAGCGCACGGGCACGATCTGGCGCGACGGCACGCACGCCGCCCCGATCAAGCAGGACGGCGACGACGTCTTCGGCACCGTCTCGGCCTGGAGCTCGGACGGCAACCGCGTGCTGATCACCCCCAACCGGACCACGCTGTTCGACGTCAACCCCTGGACGGGGAAGCTCGTCGAGTCGGCGACCGAGAGCGACAGCGACCCGAACGCCGCGATCCTCGGACCCTCGGTCTCGCCGGACGGTCTGACGTACGCCTGGGGCACCCCGCGAGCCGGCGTGCACATCGGCAACCCGTACGACGGGTTCTCCTCCTTCTGGCTGCACGCGGTCGCCGGCACCGGATGGTCCGGCAGCGACCGGCTGGCCTTCATCAACGACGAGGACGAGCACGTCGACGCGAACGACGACCCGGGCATCTACGTCCAGAACGGCGCGTCCGAGACGCCGCGCGGGGACCTGCACTTCGCCGCCCCGACGACGGACTACCCGCAGCAGGTGTCCCTGTCGGCGAACGGCACGCGCCTGGCCTACCACGCGCTGGACCAGGACTCCGGGAAGGACGCGATCTACGTCAGCTCGGCGGAGAACAGCAGCACGCCGCGGACCCTCGAGCCCGGCGGCATGCCCGGCGCGCAGGACCGCTTCGCCGCCATCGCGCCGGACGGCGCGCGCGTGGCCTTCGCGTCCGACCGCAGCGGGGCGTGGGCGATCTGGACGGCGAACTGGGACGGCACGGGCGCCACGAAGGTGCCGAACACCACGCTCGCCGACGGCGAGCGGTACACGGGGCTCGCCTGGCAGCCCGCGCAGGTCCCCGACCTCGCCTTCACCGAGATCTCCAGCGCCACCGAGGTCGGCTCGACGCTGTCGCTCGACATGATCGGCGGCGAGATCGGCTCCGCGCCGCTCGAGACGAGCTACTCGTGGCAGCAGTGCGACGACGGCACGAACGCCGGCTGCGTCGACACCGGCGTGACGACCGCCACCTTCCCGGTCACCCGCGCTCACCTCGGCCACCGGTACCGCGTCGTGCGCACCGTCACCAACCCGGCGGGGACGGACACGCTGGCGTCCGAGATCACCGAGGCGATCTCGGAGCCGCCGCCCGCCGACACCGACCCGCCGGCGCAGCCGACCTTCGGCGAGAAGCCGGCGTCGCGCAGCAACGACCCGCAGCCGCGGCTGACCTGGACCGGCGCGGAGCCGGGCGGCACGTACGCGTGCTCGCTCGACGGGGCCGCGTTCACGGCCTGCACCTCGCCGCAGGTGCCGACCCTGACCGGCGAGGGTCCGCACAGCTTCCGCGTGCGCCAGATCGACGCCGCCCAGAACCTGGGCGCCATCGTCGAGCACGCCTGGACGTTCGACGCCACCCCGCCGGCGACGCCCGTCGTGACCGCCAAGCCGCCCGCGGCGACGCAGGAGACGAGCGCCCGCATCGCCTTCACGGGCGACGAGCAGCACGGCGGCTTCGAGTGCCGGCTCGGCTCCGACGGGGCGGCCTGGTCGCCCTGCAGCTCGCCGGTCGACATCACCGGGCTGGCCGAGGGCGACAAGCGCTTCTCCGTCCGGCAGGTCGACGAGGCCGGCAACGCGTCCGATCCCGCGATCGTCACGTGGAAGGTCGACCGCACCGCGCCGGCGCAGCCGACGGTCACGACCGACCTGCGTGACGTGGTCACGACGACGACGCTCGACGTCGCCTTCACCGGCGAGACCGGCGGCACGTTCGAGTGCCGGCTGGACAGCGCGACCTTCGTGCCCTGCACCACCCCGGCCACGCTGACGGGCCTGACCACGGGGCAGCACACGTTCTCCGTCCGCCAGACCGACGCCGCCGGCAACCGCGGCGACGCGCGGGACGTGCCGTTCACCGTCGACGTCACCGGCCCGGCGAAGCCGACGATCACGGACGCGCCCGCCGCGTCGGTGAAGACCCCGAAGGTCGCGTTCGCCTTCACGGGCGCGGAGTCCGACGGCTCGGGCTTCGAGTGCTCGATCGACGGCGTCCGCGGCTGGGCGGCGTGCCAGAGCGGCGTCGAGGTCGACGGCCTGCCCGAGGGCACCTACGCCTTCCGGGTGCGCCAGGTCGACGCGCACGGCAACCGCGGCGAGGCCGCGTCCCGCACGTGGACGTACGACGCGACGCCGCCCGCGAAGCCGACGCTGATCGGTGACCTGGACGTCGTCCGCACGCACGGCGCCGAGATCCGGTTCCGCGGCGAGGGCCCCGAGGGCGCCGGCACGTTCCAGTGCCGCCTGGACCAGGGCGCCTGGGTGCCCTGCTCGTCCCCGGCCGGGCTGCCGGGGCTGACCGCCGGCCCGCACGCCGTGGAGGTCCGCGAGATCGACGTCGCCGGCAACGTCGGCGCCGCCACCGAGGACGCCTTCACCGTCGACTTCACCGGCCCCGCCACCCCGGAGGCGACCGGCGGCCCGAAGCGCGACACGCGCGAGACGACCGCCACGCTGACGTTCGACGGCGCCGACCCGGACGGCTCCGGCTTCGAGTGCCGCCTGGACGACGGCGCCTGGGCGGCCTGCGCCTCGCCGCACGTCCTCACGGACCTGACCGACGGCCCGCACGTCGCCGAGGTGCGCCAGCTGGACCGCCACGGCAACCCGGGCGACGTCCTGACGTACCGCTGGACCGTCGACCGGACCGGCCCCGCCGCGCCGGCGATCACCACGCGCCCCGAGCCGCGCACCCTGGACACCGCCGCCGAGGTCGACGGCACCCTGGCCGAGCCGCACGGCACGGTCGAGCACGCGCTCGACGGCGGCGGCTGGAGCACGACGACGCTGCCGCTGCGGCTGACCGACCTGGCCGTCGGCGAGCACGTCCTGCTCGTCCGGCAGACCGACGCGGCGGGCAACCACGGCGAGCCGGCCCGCATCGCGTGGACGATCCTCGCGCCGCCGCAGCCGGCCACGCCCGAGCAGCCCGCCGCGCCCGCGAAGCCGGCGACGCCGGCGCCCGCGGCGGCCACGCCCGCCCCGGCGACGACCGCGCCCGCGGCCGCGCCGACGAGCGCGCCGAAGCTGACGATCGTCGGCGGCGCGGGCACCGGCGGCGGGACGGGCACCGCGTCGGCGGCCACGATCACCGTCCGCAAGGACGGCGTGGGCGTCGGCTGCGCCATCACCGGCACGGTGCTGACGTCGTGCAAGGTCGACCTGTACGCCGACGCGCCCGGGCGTGCCGCCTCGCGCGCCGCGGGGGATCGTCGCGTGCTCGTCGGCACCGGCGAGTACCGCAGGGCCGACGGCAGCGCCCGGATGACCGTGGCCGTGACGCTCAACGCCACGGGCCGCGCGCTGCTGCGCCGGTCGCCGCGCGGTCTGAAGGTCGCCGTCGCCATCACCGGCCGCCCGGTCAAGGGCGAGCCGCTGAAGGCCACGGGCGCCGCGACGCTCGTGCCGCAGCGCACGACGGCGGTCGTCGGCGGGTTCGCGATCAACCGGGCGACCCTCGTCGCCGCGGCGAAGCGGCAGCTGACGGCACTGGCGCAGCAGGTGCGCGGCACGGCGGTCGCCGTCCGCGTCGTCGGCCACACCGACGGCTCGTCGACCGACGCCGACTACCTGAAGGGCCTCGGCCTGCGCCGCGCCCGCACGGTGGCCGCGTTCCTGCGCGCGCACGGCGTGAAGGCGAAGGCGACGCTGGTCTCGCGCGGCGCCACGCAGCCGCGGGCGACGAACGCCACGGCGGCCGGCCGCGCGGCCAACCGCCGCGTCGAGCTGCGGATCGACCGCTAGCCCGCCCGCCCCGGGGCGCCGCCGCACGGCGGCGCCCCGGCCGGCGCGTGCGCGCGACGCGACGACGCCCCGCACCGCCGACGCCCGCGGACACCCCGCGGTCACGGGGTCGCCCGGCCGCCGCACTACGCTCCCTGCGTGTCCGCCGGAGCGTCATCACCACCACCCGCCGTCGCCGTCCGCGGCCTGCAGCGCGCCTTCGGGGGCGGCATCAAGGCCGTCGACGGGCTCGACCTGGAGGTCCGCGAGGGCGAGATCTACGGCTTCCTCGGCCCGAACGGCGCGGGGAAGACGACCACGGTGCGGATCCTCGTGACGCTGCTCAAGCCGACGGCGGGGGAGGCCCGCGTGGCGGGGTACGACGTCGTCGCCGACGCCGACGCGGTGCGCCGCAACATCGGCGTGGCGCTGCAGGAGGCCGCGATCGACCCGCTCATGACCGGACGCGAGCTGCTGCGCATGCAGGGCGCGCTCCACGGGATGACGCGCCCGACCGCCCGCGCCCGCGCCGAGGAGCTGCTGGATCGGGTGGGCCTGACCGACGCCGGCGGTCGCCGCGTGGGCCAGTACTCCGGCGGCATGCGGCGCCGCCTGGACCTGGCGATGGCGCTCGTCCACCGCCCGAAGGTGCTGTTCCTCGACGAGCCGACCACCGGCCTGGACCCGACGAGCCGCTCGGCGCTGTGGCGCGAGGTCCGCGGGCTCAACGACGACGGCACCACCGTCTTCCTGACCACGCAGTACCTGGAGGAGGCCGAGCAGCTGGCGGACCGCGTCGGCATCATCGCCGGCGGGTCGCTCGTCGCCGAGGGCACGCCAGCCGAGCTGAAGGCGCACGTCGGCGACCCGACGCTGCACGTCGACCTGGCCGCCGACGCCGACGTCGCGGCCGCCCGCGAGGCCCTGTCCGCCGTCGGCCCGCTCGTCCCGTGCGCGGGCGCCGCCCGGGTGGCGATCCGCGCCGCACGCGGCAAGGCCACCGTGCCGGTCGCGATCCGCGCGCTGGACGACGCCGGGATCGCCGTGGAGTCCGTCGAGGTGGAGAGCCCGACGCTCGACGACGTCTTCGCCGCCGTCACGGGCTCGACCCTCGAGGGCGCCGGGGCGCGCGGGACGGACGACGCGGCCACCGGGGTGCCCGCGTGATCGCCGGCGCCGCGCGCGAGTCGCGCGTCGTCGCGGCGCTCGGCCGCCGGGCGCTGAGCGTCCAGTTCCGCCGGGCGCAGCTGCTCATGCCGACCTTCGTGCTGCCGCTCATGCTGCTGGCCGTCATCGCGTCGGGCACGAGCGCGGGCCGCGACCTGCGCGACTTCCCGGACATCCACTCCTACCTGGGCTTCGTCGTCGCCGGCACGCTGCTGCAGGGCGCGCTGCTCGCGGGCCTGACGAGCGGGATCGCCCTGGCGTCCGACATCGAGGGCGGCTTCTTCGACCGGCTGCTCGCCGCGCCCGTGCGCCGCTCCAGCCTGGTCCTGGGGCGCCTGGCCGGCACGCTCGGCCTGGCGGTCCTGCAGATGGCGTGGTTCCTGCTCGTCGCGCTGCTCTTCGGCGCGAGCTACCCGGGCGGGGTGCTCGGGGCGCTCGGCGCCGCCGCGCTCGCGGCGCTCACCGCGGTCGGGATCGGCGGCCTGGCGATCGCCATCGCCATCCGCACCGGGTCCATGAACCTGATGCAGTCGATCTTCCCCTTCGTCTTCGTGTTCCTCTTCACCGCCCCGGCGTTCTTCCCGCGCGACCTGCTGACGCCGACCCTGCACGACGTCGCCGCGTACAACCCGCTGACGTACGTCGTCGAGGGCGCCCGCGGGCTGCTCCAGGACGACGCCAGCCTGGGCGATCCGCTCCTGGGCCTCGCCGCCGCCGCCGGCCTGGCGGTGGCGATGACCGCGCTCGCCGTCCTGGCCCTCCGCGACCGGGCCCGCCGCACATGAGCAGCCGTCCGCACGCCGCGCCGCGGCGCACGAACTCGCCGGCCGGGGGCGTCGCCTGGGCGTTCTGGCGACGCTCGCTCAACGAGGTCACGCGCGTGCGCGGCGCCCTCGTCGGCACCTCGATCGCCCCGCTCGTCTTCCTGCTGGGCACGAGCGGCCAGTTCGGCCGGCTCGTCGGCCTGCCCGGGTTCCCGACGGACTCGTACCTGTCGTGGATCGTCCCGCTCTGCTGCCTGCAGGGCGCGGGCTTCGCGGGCGCCGCCGCCGGCGCCAACCTGGCGCGCGACATCGAGCAGGGGTGGTTCGACCGCCTGCTCGTCGCGCCCGTCGCCCGGCCCCTGCTGATCCTCGGCCCGGTCCTGGGGGCCATCACGCGGTCGATGATCCCCGTGACGCTCGTCCTGCTCGTCGGGCTGCTGCTCGGCGCGGACCTGACGGGCGGCGTGCTCGGCGTCGTGCTGCTCTACGTCGCGTCGGCGGGCTTCTGCACCGTCGCCGCGATGTGGGGCATCGCGATGGCCGTCCACTTCCGCACGCAGCAGGCGGGGCCGCTCATGCAGATGGGCGTCTTCCTCGGCGTGTTCCTGTCGACCGCCTACACGCCGCAGCCGCTGCTGAAGGGCTGGTTGGAGGACGTCGCGCGGATCAACCCCGTCTCGCACGTGCTCGAGCTCGGCCGCCAGGCGACCGTCTCCGGCATCGACCTGAGCCTGGCGCACACCTGGCCGGGACTCGCGTCGCTGGCGGGGATGGTCGCCGTCTTCGGCGGGCTCGCCCTCGTGGGGCTGCGGCGGATGGGGCGGTAGGCCGAGCGCGCGCGATGGGCGTCGGTACGCTCCCGCGCGTGCAGCACGAGGAGGTCCACGGCGTCGTGGTCGGCCGCCTGCGCGACGACGGGCCGGCGCTGGTCGCGGACGAGCAGCTCGCCGACCTGATCGGCACGGCCGCGTTCGCGGGCGTCGACCTGCTCGCGATCCCGGTCGGGCGGCTCGACGCGCGCTTCTTCGACCTCGCCACGCGCCGCGCCGGCGAGCTCGTCCAGAAGGCCGCGACGTACCGGGTGCGGCTGGCGGTCGTGGGCGACGTCGCGGCCGCGGTGGCCGCCAGCGCGGCGTTCGCCGCCTTCGTCCGCGAGTGCGACCGCGGGAGCGCCGTGTGGTTCGTCGCGGACGACGCCGCGCTGGCCGGCCGGCTGGCCGCAGCGACGGCCGGCTGACCCGCGCTCCCGTCCGCGCCGGGACCTCAGCGCTCCTCGGGCGTCTGCGGCCCCCGCGGCGACGGCGGCTCGGCCGGGGCGGGCTCGTGGGCGGTCAGCGGCTGGCCGAACTCGGGGCACGCCTCGTTGCGACACTCCCAGCCCTCGTCGGGCGGGAAGGCCTTCGTCGCCGGCTGGCCGCAGGTGGGGCAGACGTTCATGCGCCTGCCGCTACCCGGCCCGGCGCGCCGCCACCGCCGAGTGCGACGGCCGGAGGGTGCGGACGGGCCGTGCTGGGTACCCAGCGCCACGTGTCGCGCCTGTGGACGGCCCTCATCCTCGTCGCCGCGCTCGTCGCCCTGCCCGCGTGTGGCGACGGGGAGGACGGCGACCTGGGCGCCCGCCTGGAGCGCGTGCGGGAGCAGACCCGCCAGCTGCGCGAGCGCGCGCAGGAGCGGATCGACCGGGTGCGCGCGGACGCGAAGGACATCGAGGCGGACGCCCGCCGCATCGGCGAGCAGCTGCAGGCGAAGGTCCGGGCGGCGTTCGAGGACCTGGAGCGCGCGGTCCCGCGGGCCGACGAGCGCACGCGCCCGCCGAGCTCGGCCGGCGACGCGCCGAACCAGATCGACGCCTTCCTGACGGAGACGCTGCGGCGCATCGACGCGTACTGGACGACGACGTACCGGGCCGCCGGGCTGGGGGAGCCGCGCGTCGGGTACACCTGGGTGCCGGAGGGTCGCCGGGTCGCGACGGGCTGCGGGGCGCCGGCGGACGACACCGCCGCGTTCTACTGCCCGGCCGACGACACGATCTACGTCGGGCGGCGCATCGCCGACGGCGTCCTGCGCGGTGCGATCCGCGGGTTCCCGGGCGAGGCCGCGCAGGGCCGCGCCGTCGGCGACTTCGGCGTCGCCTACATCCTCGCCCACGAGTACGCGCACGACGTGCAGCAGGAGCAGGGCGTGTTCGACGACCGCCGCCGCGGCACGTCGGCGCAGCCGTTCGAGCTGCACGCCGACTGCCTGGCGGGCACGTGGGGCGCGTCGGCCTACCGTGCCGGCGGACTGCACCCCGGCGACGTCGAGGAGGCCCTGAGCACCGCCACGGCCGTCGGCGACTTCGAGGTGGGGAGCGAGCAGCACCACGGCACGCCGGAGGAGCGCCGGGACGCGTGGCTCCTCGGCTTCGAGTCCGGCGCGCCGCGCGACTGCAGCGTCTACCTGGGCGTCTGAGCGCTCGCCGCGGCCCCCGTCGGCGGCGCGGCCGGCGGCCGACGACGCGTGGTCCGGCCGTCGCGCGCACGGCGTTACGCGCCCCGCGCGCCGGGTAGGGAGCGGCATGTCTCCCTCCCCGCAGGACCGCGGTCGCCCGCACGACCTGGGCCAGCTCGAGCAGGTGCTCGGCTGGGCCAGCCTCGCCCTCGGCGTGCCGCAGACGCTCGCCCCGCGCGCCTTCGCCCGCGCCATCGGCGCCCCCGACGGGCCGCGCGCCACCGCCGTCACGCTGCTGGCCTGCGGGCCGCGCGAGCTCGCCGTCGGGGCGGGCATCCTCGCCGCCGAGCGGCCGTGGCCGACGCGCAGCCTGTGGGCGCGCGTGGCGGGCGACGTCCTCGACATGGGCCTGATCGTCCTGTCCTTCCGCCACGGCCCCACGAGCCGCGCGCGCCTGGCGCTCGCGGCGGCCGCCGCCGGCGCCATCGGGACGGCGGACCTGCTCGCGGCGGTGCGCTCGGGCGAGCAGGCGGACGGCGACACGCCGCCGGCCACGCGCCCCGACCACCCGATGCTCTCGGGCAAGGCGATCACGATCCGGGCGCCGCAGAACGAGGTCGAGGAGGCATGGGAGTCGTGGGACGGCGTGGCGCCGCGCGAGGCCGCGACCTTCTCGATCGCGCCCGGCGGCCGCGGCACCGAGCTGCGCGTCGACCTGGAGCACAGCGCGAACCGTCCCACCGGCCCCGGAGCCGTCGTGGACGCCGCCAAGCGCGTCACCGGCCAGGCGTACGACCAGCAGGTCGCCGACGACCTGAAGCGCTTCAAGCAGACCGTGGAGACGGGGGAGGTCCTGCGCTCGGACGGCAGCCCCGACGGGCCGTCGCACGCGCGGCTGCGGGCCCAGCGCCCCGCCCATCCGCCCGCCCAGACCACCGAGAGCCGATAGGAGCCCCGCCATGCGCGCGAACGTCTGGAGCGGCCGCAACACCGTGCAGGTCGAGAACGTCCCCGACCCGAGGATCCTCAACGACCGGGACGCGATCGTGCAGATCAGCTCGACCGCGATCTGCGGCTCCGACCTGCACCTGTACGACGGCTACATGCCGACGATGCGCCAGGGGGACGTCCTGGGGCACGAGTTCATGGGCACCGTCACCGACGTCGGCAAGGCGGTGGACGGCCTGCGGCCGGGCGACCGCGTCGTCGTGCCGTTCCCGATCGCCTGCGGGTCGTGCAACGCCTGCGCGAAGGGGCTCTTCGCCGGGTGCGAGAACTCGAACCCGAACGCGGCGATGGCCGAGAAGATGATGGGGCACCCGGTGGCCGGCATCTTCGGCTACTCCCACCTGACGGGCGGCTTCGCCGGCGGCCAGGCCGAGGCGGCCCGGGTGCCGTTCGCCGACGTCGGCCCCCTGAAGATCGAGAGCGACCTGACCGACGAGCAGGTGCTCTTCCTCTCCGACGTCCTGCCCACGGGCTGGATGGGCGCCGAGATGGCGGACATCTCGGAGGGGGACGTCGTGGCCGTCTGGGGCGCCGGCGCGGTGGGCCTGTTCGCGGCCCTGGGCGCCAAGCTCATGGGTGCGGACCGCGTCATCGTCATCGACCGCTTCGAGTACCGCCTGCAGAAGGCGCGCGAGATCGGCTGCGAGACGCTGAACTACGAGGGGACCGTGGTGCTGGAGGCGCTGAACGAGCTGACCGCCGGACGCGGCCCGGACGCCTGCATCGACGCCGTCGGGATGGAGGGCCACCACGGCCACGCCGGCGTCCACGCGATGGACCGCGTGAAGCAGGCGGCCCGCATGGAGACGGAGCGCCCGCACGCGTTGCGCGAGGCGATCATGGCCTGCACGAACGGCGGGACGATCTCCGTCGTCGGCGTCTACGGCGGCCTGGCCGACAAGTTCCCCCTCGGCTCGCTCATGAACCGCGGCCTGACCCTGCGCACGGGCCAGTGCCACGTGCACCGCTACCTGCGGCCGCTGCTCGACCGGATCGAGCGGGGCGAGATCGACCCGACGTTCGTCATCTCGCACACCATGGGCCTGGAGGACGCGCCGACGGGCTACGAGACCTTCAAGCACAAGGAGGACTGCTGCACGAAGGTCGTGCTCAAGCCCTGAGGGCTCGGCGGACCGCGGTCGACGCGCCGCCCCCTTCGGGCGGCCCGTCGTCCGCCGCCGCGCCGACGACGGCGGCGCGGGCCCGCGCCACCGGCCGGGGCTAGAAGACGATGACGAGCCGGCCGCGAACGCCGCCGGCCTCCATCCGCCGGTGCGCCTCGGCGGCCCGCTCGGGCGGATACGTGTCCGCGACCTGCAGGGCGATCCGGCCGTCCGCAGCCAGGTCGCGCAGGTGCAGCAGCGCCTCGGTGTCCTCCAGGCGGGTGGCGACCCACACCTCGTAGACCTCGATGTCGCGCGGCGGGGTCGGCCCGGACCAGCCGCGCACGACCGCGAGGCCGCCGCCGTCCTTGATCGCGGGCAGGATCGCCTCGCCGAGCAGCGCGGTGTCGAGCACGCCGTCGACGCCCTCGGGGGCCTGCGCCAGGAAGCGCTCGGCCACGCCGTCGCCGCGCTCGACGACGACGTCCGCACCGTACCCCCGGACCAGGTCGTGCTCGTCGGGGCGGGCGTCCGCGAGCACCCGCAGGCCGCGCTCCTTGGCCAGCACGGTCGCGTACCGGGCCAGCAGGCCGGCGCCGCCGGTGATCGCCAGCGTGCCGCCCGCGGGGATGTCCAGGCCGTCGAGGGCCTCGATCGCGGTCAGGCCGTTCATCGGCAGCGTCGCGGCCTGCTCGAGCGTCGCCCCGGCCGGGATCGGGACGACGGAGCCGGCGGGCACCACGACCTGCTCGGCCTGGGCGCCGCCCTCCGGCCGGCGCGGCAGCACGGCCGCCATGACGTCCTCGCCCAGGCGCACGTGCCGGACGCCCTCCCCGAGGGCCTCGACCGTGCCGGCGGCGTCCATCCCGGGCACGTAGGGCGGCTCCAGGTCCGCGTAGCGGTCCGCGACGTCCCCGTTCCGGGTGCTGACGTCGGTCGGGTTGACGGCGGCGGCGACGACGCGGATCCGCACCTCGCCGGGGCCCGGATCGCGGACGGGGCGGTCGACGACCTGCAGGACGTCGGGACCACCGAAGGCCGGGATGCCGAGCGCGCGCATGCGGCGGACGCTAGCGCGCCGGCGCCCCGGTCGCGCCGTCGCGCCAGGCCCGGCGTGGCGCGGAGCGGCGGGCGCGTCGACGCTTTACGTCCTATGCCGCGCGGGCCCGGGCCCCCGCCTACGATCGAGCCATGCCCGCCGCCCCCCGCTCGCCCCGGAAGCTCTCGCCCGACCTGATCGTCGCCGAGGCGCTCGCGATGGCCGAGGGCGAGGGCGTCGGCGCGGTCACGCTGCGGCCGCTCGCGGCGCGGCTGGGGGTCAGCGCGACGGCGCTCTACCGCCACGTGGACTCGCGCGGGGCGCTGCTGGGCCTGATGCTCGAGCGCCGGCTCGCGGACGACTACCGCGACGTGCCCGCCGACCGGTCGTGGGACGACGCGCTGCGCTGGTACGCCGACAACATGTGGCGCGTGTACGGCGCGGTGCCGGGGCTGGCGGCCGAGACGCTCGCCGGCCGGGTGACCGTGGCGCGCACGCAGGAGAGCGCGGCCCGCATGATCGGCGTGCTCGCGGACGGCGGCTTCGGCGACGACGCCCCGGCCGTCGCGTTCTGCTTCGTCCATTGGGGGCTGTCGTTCCTGGCGGCCCTCGAGCACCGGCCCGCCGAGGGCGAGGGCTACGCCGAGGTCCCGGGGCACGCGGCGCCGGACCCGCGGGCCGTCTACGCGGACGGGGTCGAGCTGCACATCGCCGGGCTGCAGGCCCGGCTGGCCGCCCGCGGCTGAGCCCGGCCGGCGGCGGCGTCGGGGGCGCTCGGCCGCCCGGGCGCGCCGGCGGACGGCGCGCGACGGCGGCGCGGCGCACACACGAGCTCGGTCCGGTCTGTCAGGCTGGAGGACCGCCGCGGCGCACCGCGGCGAGTGAACGGGCCGCATCCGCGCCCGTCGTGACCCAGGACTCCTCCTCCGTCGGACGTGAGCACCACCCGGACCGCCGGACGCGGCCCGGACGCGCCGGATCGTTCGTGGACGAGACCCGCAGCTCCCCGAGGACCCATCGTGAGCGACCACGCTCCCGCCAGCACGCCCGATCCCGACGAGACGCCGGCCGACGCGCCCGCGCCCGTCGCCGACGCCTCCCAGCCGACGCCGACCCCCGAGACGACGCCGACCCCCGACGCCGCGTCGACCGACGCCGTCCCGGCCGACGCCGACGCCGCGCAGACCGCCGACGACGACGTCGCCGTGACGGCCGCCGCCGCGGAGACCGCCGCCGCCGAGACCGCCGCCGCGGAGACGGCCGACGCCGATGCGCCCACCGACGACGCGTCGACCGGCCCGACCTTCGCCGACCTGGGCCTGCACCCCGAGCTGCTCGCCGCGCTGACGAAGCTGGGCTACGAGGAGCCCACGCCGATCCAGCGCGAGGCGATCGGCCCGCTGCTGCAGCGCCGCGACGTCCTGGGCCAGGCCGCCACGGGCACCGGCAAGACCGCCGCCTTCGCCCTGCCGCTGCTGCACCGCCTGGCCAAGGGCGAGCGCTGGGGCACGAAGCCGCGCGCCATCGTCCTGGCCCCGACGCGCGAGCTGGCGATGCAGGTCTCCGAGGCCATGCACTCCTACGGCTCGGGCCTGGGCCTGAAGGTGCTGCCGGTCTTCGGCGGCCAGCCGATCTTCCGCCAGATCAAGGCGCTCGAGCGCGGCGTCGACGTCGTCGTCGCCACGCCCGGCCGCGCGACCGACCTGATCAAGCGCCGCTCGCTCGACCTGCAGGGCGTCGAGATGGTCGTGCTCGACGAGGCCGACGAGATGATGGACATGGGGTTCCAGGAGGACCTCGAGGCCATCCTCGACACGACGCCGAAGTCGCGCCAGACCGTCCTCTTCTCCGCGACGATGCCCACGCGCATCGAGCGCCTGGCCCGCAGCCACCAGGACGACCCGGTCCGCATCCGGCTGGCGCGCGAGGAGACGCCCGAGGGCGAGGCGCCCCGCGTGCGCCAGACGGCCTACGTGGTCGCCCGCGCCCACAAGGCGGCGGCGCTCACCCGCGTGCTGGACCAGGAGTCGCCGGCCGCGGCGATCGTCTTCTGTCGCACCCGCGCCGAGGTGGACGAGGTCACGCAGACCCTCAACGGCCGCGGCTACACGGCCGAGGCGCTGCACGGCGGCATGGACCAGACCCAGCGCTCGCGGACGATCGACCGCCTGCGCGCCGGCACGACCGAGCTGCTGATCGCCACCGACGTGGCGGCCCGCGGCCTGGACATCGACACGCTGTCCCACGTGGTCAACTACGACGTCCCCTCGTCGCCCGAGACCTACGTGCACCGCATCGGCCGCGTCGGCCGCGCGGGCCGCGAGGGCGTGGCGATCACGTTCGCCCAGCCCCGCGAGCACCGGATGCTGAAGGCCATCGAGCGCCTGACGAAGCAGCAGATCGCCGTCGAGCGGGTGCCGACGGTCGCCGACGTCCGCGCCCGCCGCCTGGACCTGACCCGCGCCGCGCTCCGCGAGCTGCTGCTGCAGGAGGACGGCCTGGACGCCGTCCGTGGCGTGGTCGAGGAGCTCGCGGACGAGTTCGACGTGATGGACGTCGCGGCCGCGGCCGTGCGCCTGGCGCAGGAGTCGCAGGGCGGCGTGCCCGGCGACGAGGAGGAGATCCCCGACGCGAGCCTGCCGCGCGAGCGCCGCCGCGACCGCGACGACCGCCCCGGGCGGGGCGACCGCGGCGAGCGGCGCGAGCGCCCGGACCGCCCGCGGCGCGAGCACGCCGGCGGGCCGGACGGCGAGACGACGCGGCTGTTCGTCGGCGCGGGCCGCGCCGCGCGCATCCGCCCGCAGGACCTCGTCGGCGCCATCACGGGCGAGACGTCGCTCTCGGGCCGCGACATCGGCGCGATCCAGATCCACGAGCGCTTCTCGCTCGTCGAGGTGCCCGCCGGCGCGGCGGACGAGGTCATCGCCGGCCTGGGCGGCACGCACCTGAAGGGCAAGCGGCCGCAGGTGCGCCGCGAGCGCTACTAGCCGCCCGCCGGCGCGGGCCGCCCGGGCGGCCCGCGGACGGCGGCGAGCGGCCGCGGCGGCCCGGCGCCCGGCGGGGCGATGGGGCAGGATGGGGCGATGACGGCCGCCGTCCCGCCCGCCCTCGACGCCGCGGGGCTGCGCGCCGCCGTCCAGGCGTTCGTCGACGACGTCGTCCTGCCGCAGGTCGCCACCTGGGACCGGGACGACGTCCTGCCCGACGAGGCGTGGGACGCGCTCGTGGCCCTCGGCCTGCCCGGCGCGCTCGTCCCGACCGCGCACGGCGGCCCGGGGCGCACCGTCTCCGACCTGGTCCCCGCCTGGCGGGCTCTCTCGCGCGGCTGGATCTCGCTGACCGGCGCCGTCAACCCGACGGGCCTGGCGGTCGCCCTGCTCGTCGCGCACGGCACCCCGGAGCAGCAGGCGCGGTGGCTGCCGCGCCTGGGCTCGGGTGCGGCGCAGGCGTCCTTCTCGATCACCGAGCCGGGCGCCGGCAGCGACCTGACGCGGATCGCGACGACCGCGGCCCCGCTGCCCGGCGGCGGGCTGCGGCTGGACGGGCGCAAGCGCTGGGTCGCGGGCGGCGTTTCCGCCGAGCTGATCTGCCTGATGGCCCGCGTCGACGGCGAGCTGTCCTGCGTGCTGCTGCCCGCCGAGGGGCGCGGCGGCGACGGCTGGGGCGTCGGCGAGCTGGACAAGGTCGGCTACCGCGGCGTCGAGTCCGCGGCCTACGCCTTCGACGGCTTCGCGGCGACCGGGGCGGAGATCCTCGGCGGCGCTGACGGGCGTGGCCGCGGTCCCCGGCAGATGCTCGGGGCGCTCGGCGTCGGGCGCGTCAACGTCGCGTGCCGCGCGCTCGGGATCGTCGACCGCGCGCTCGAGGCGGCGCTCGACGAGGCGACGGAGCGCGAGGTCGGCGGCGCGGCGCTCGGCGAGCACACCCACGCGCAGCTGCGGATCGGCGAGCTCCGCGCCCGGCTGCTCGCGGCCGAGGCGCTCACCCTGCGCGCGGCCGCGGCGGTCGACGCGCACGACGACGCGGCGCGGGACCTGTCGACGGCGGCGAAGGTCGTCGCGTCCGACACCGCCGTCTGGGCCGTCGACCTCGCGTCCCGCCTGGCCGCGAGCCGCTCGTATCGCGCCGGCGACGAGCTGGCCCGCCTGCGCCGCGATGCGCCCCAGACGCAGATCGGCGAGGGCGCCAACGACGCGCTGCTGCTGGCGATCGGCAGCGCGCAGATCGCCGCGCACGACGAGGCCTGAGCGGCCCCGCGGGCCGGGCCGCCTCGGCACCCCACGGCCGCCCGCCGTCCCGCCCGCGGCTACGCCTTCGGGGCGGTGAAGCCCTTGCGCGTCATGACGCCCCAGTCCGATCGTCCGCGCAGGAACCGCCACAGGCCGCGCAGCCGCCAGACCACCGTCAGCTGGCGATACCCCAGCGGCTCCAGCAGGGCCCAGCCGAGCAGCACGAGGGTGTCGCGGCCCGTGCCGTAGCCCCGGTACGTCCACTCCTCGAGCGCGACGGTCAGGACGGTCATGAGCAGGCCGAGGCCGTACGCGACGAGGAAGAAGAGCGCCGCGAACGGCCAGTCGATCGCGCCGACGAGCAGCCCGACCCCGAGCCCGACCAGCCCCAGCAGCTCGACCACCGGCCCGAGCAGCTCGGCGAGCAGGAAGTACGGGTACGCGACCAGCCCGAGGCTGCCGTACCGGCGCCGCAGCGCCGTGCCGCGGTGCCGGCGCAGCACGTCGGCCAGCCCGCGGTGCCAGCGGTCCCGCTGGCGCGCCAGCACGCGCGCGTCCTCGGGCACCTCGGTCCAGGCGACCGGATCGGGGACGAAGACCACCCGTCCGGGGCCGCCCTGCTCGTACGCCCGGCGGCGCAGCCGCGCGACGAGCTCCATGTCCTCGCCGACGGTGTCGTGGACGTAGCCGCCCGACGCGAGGACGGCGTCGCGCCGGAACAGCCCGAACGCCCCCGAGATGATGAGGTTGCCGCCGAGCAGGTTCCAGCCGAGCCGGCCCGTCAGGAACGCGCGCAGGTACTCGACCGCCTGCATCCCCGCCAGGAACCGCCGCGGCGCGCGCGGCCGCGTCACCCGGCCGGCCTCGATCGTGGCGGCGTTCGCCACCCGGATCGTCCCGCCCGCCGCGACGGTGTCCGCGTGCAGCAGGAAGGGCCGCGCCATCCGCAGCAGCGCCTCCGGCTCGATGACGGTGTCGGCGTCGATCGCGCAGACGAGGTCGCCGGACGCCACGTTGAGGCCTGCGTTCAGGGCGTCCGCCTTGCCGCCGTTCTCCTTGTCCACGACGACCAGGCTCGGCGCCGCCGACGAGCGGTACAGCCCGCGGATCGGTCGGTGGGCGAGGACGGGGTCGTAGACCGGGTGCAGGCCGTGCAGCGCGAAGTCGCGCATCAGCACGCCGAGCGTCTCGTCCTTCGAACCGTCGTTGACGAGCACGAGCTCCAGGTTGGGGTAGCGCATCGTCAGCAGCGAGCGGACGCTCTCGGTCACGGTCAGCGCCTCGTCGTACGCCGGCGCGACCACGCTGATCCGCGGCGCCACGTCGGAGCCGAGCAGCCGCCAGCGGGACTCGAGGGCGGCGTAGCCGCGCTGGCGGCGCAGCTCGAGGGCGGCGGCGCCCAGCAGCACGAGCAGGAAGCCGTTGAGCAGCAGGAAGTAGACGAGGACGAGCCACTGCGAGACCTGCAGGATCGCCCGGACGACGTCGGCGACGGTCGCGAGCGCGCTCACGCGCGGCCCCCGGCCGGCAGCGCCAGCATCCGGCGCGCCATGTCGCGGGCCGCGGGGGCGCCGTCGTCGAGGGTCCGCCGGAGCAGCAGGGTGCCAGCGGGGCCGAGGCGCTCGAGGGCCTCGCCCGCGGCGTGGCGGACGGTCCACACGGGGTCGGCCAGCGCCGCGCGGAGCCGGGCGCCGGCGGGCCAGTGCTGCGCCTCGCCCAGCGCTCGGCACGCCGCCGCGCGGACGACGGGCTCGGGGTCGTCGAGCAGGGCGACGAGCTCGTCCGCGGCGTCGTCGATCGCCGTGCGCGCCGCGAGCGTGGCGGCGCGGGCGCGGGTGGCGGGCAGGGGATCGTCGAGCAGCCGCAGCGCGGCCGGCGCGAACGCGCGGTCCGCCAGGGGCACGCAGACCTCCAGCAGCCGCTCCGCCGCCGCGCCGGACGCGGCGTCGAGCGCCGGGACCAGCGGGCCGACGGCGGCGGGCCCCAGGCGCACGAGCGCGTCCTGGACGGCGAAGCGGTTGCCGGGGTCCGCCGCCGACGCGTGCCGGACGAGCCGGCGGACGACGTCGGGGGTGGCGTGGTCGACGGCCCAGGCGGACGCCTGCGCGCGGACCTCGGGGCGCCGGTCGTCCAGCAGGTCGGGCATCACGTCGTCGCCGCCGCCGACGACCGTCAGCACGCGGGCGCCCTGCAGGCGCGTCGGCCAGCGCCGCGCCCGGGCCTGCCGCGCGCCGGCGGCGACGAGCCCGGCGTCGGCGCCGACGCGGGCCAGCGACGCGCGCTCCGCCCCGGCGAGCACGGGCGCGTACTCGGCCAGCAGCTCGAGCGCGTGGGCCTGGGGCAGCCCGGTGAGCGCGGTGGCCACGTCCGTCGGCGCGGCGCCGGCGGCGAGCGCCGCGGCGAGCCGCTCGCGGGCGGCCGCGAGCCGGCGCTCCCGGCGGGGATCCGCCCAGGCGCGCCACGCCACGTGGCCGACGACGGCCACGAGGGCGAGGACGAGCGCGACCGCTTCGGCGCGGACGACCCAGCGCAGGAGCTCGAGCGAGATCATGCGCCCATCGCGCGCCGCACCCGCTGCAGCAGCACCGGCACGCTGAACGGCTTGGCCACGTGGTCCACGGCCCCGGCGTCGAGCGCCTGCAGGATCTCGGGCTCGCTGGCCCGCGCCGTGAGCATGATGACGCGCGTGTGCTCGAGCACCCCGTGCCGGCGCATCTCGCGCAGGATCCGCATCCCGTCGATCCCGGGCAGGTCCCAGTCGAGCAGCACGACCCGGCCGGCGACGCGGCGCTCCTCGCTGGCGACCAGGTCGGCGGCCTCGGCGCCATCGGCCAGGTGCCGCACGGTGTAGCCGCGGCCTTCGAGCGCGTGGCGGAGCAGCGCGACGAGCGTCAGGTCGTCCTCGAGCAGGACGACGTCGGCGACCGCGACGGCCGTCGCGTCCGCGCCGACCACCACGATCCGTCCGCCGCCGGCCTGCGCGGCCTCGCGCGCCGCCCGCTCGGCGGTCCGCAGCAGCGCGTCGGCGTCGTCCGTCTCCGCGGTGCGGAAGGCCAGGCCGGCGCTCATCGTGCGGGGGAGGGGCTCGTCCGGCACGACGGGGCCGCCCTCGCGGACCGCGTCGAGCACGCGGCCCAGCCGCTCCCGCGCGTCCTGCGGCGCCAGGCCGCCGAACGCGACCACGAACTCGTCGCCGCGCCAGCGGGCGACCACGGCCTCGCCGCGGAACGCGCGCCGCAGCACGTCGGCGGTCGCGCGCAGGGCGGCGTCGCCGGCCGCGACGCCGTGGCGGTGGTTGAGCTCCTCGACGTCGTCCGAGTCCAGGTACGCGACGCAGAACGGCTCGCCGGCCGCGGCCGTGCGGTCCCACAGCGTGCGCAGCAGCTCGCGGCCGCTCTCGGGGCCCGGCAGGCCGGTCAGGGCGTCGCGCTCGGTCAGCTCGCGCAGCAGCCGCGCGCGCTCCAGCCGGTTGGCGATGCGGACGAGCAGCTCGGGGCCGACGAACGGCTTGGCGACGTAGTCGTCGGCGCCCGCCCGGAACACCTCCAGGACGGTCTCGGGGTCCGTGCGCGCCGAGAGCACCACGATCGGCAGCGTGCCCCGCGCGCCGTCGGCCCGCACGGCGCGGCACAGGTCGATGCCGCTGTGGCCCCACGGCAGGTCGACGTCGAGCAGCAGCAGGTCCGGCTCGTGCTGGTCGAGCAGCGCGAACAGGTCCTCGGAGCCGTCGCTCGTGACGACGTCCAGGTCGGCGTCCTCGAGGACGACGCGGACGGCGTCGCGCAGCGCCGCGTCGTCGTCGACCGCCAGGACGCGCGTCCCCGCGGCACGGACGCGTTCGCGGACGGCGAGCACCTCGTCGATCGTCGGGGCGATCTCCAGCGCCAGCGGCAGGATGGCGTGGACGCCCGCCTGCGCGAGCTCGAGCCGGTCGACCTCGTCCGCGGGGTCGAGCACGGCGAGGACCGTCGCGCCGCTCGCGGCCTCCGCCAGGAAGGCGAGGGCGGCGTCGAGGCCCTCGGGCACGCCGAGGTCGAGCAGCACGAGCTCCGGCGCGAGGGCGCCCAGGAGCGGACGCGCGTCGTCGACGCCCTCCGCGGCCTGGGCGGGCAGCCCGCGGGTGGTCGCCTCGTCCGCCAGGCGGGCGGCCCGGCCCGGGCCGCCGCCGACGACGAGCAGCGCCACGTCCTCCGGCGGGGCAACCGGCGGCGGCGCGGGCGCCGGGGCGCCGCCGACCGGGCCGCGGTCGAGCTCCTCGCGCAGGCCGACGACGAGGCCCGCGAGGCGGGGCAGCTCGCGCAGCGGCAGCGGCTCGGCCTTCAGCGCCCGCTCCAGGTCGCGGGCGTGGGCGGAGGCGCCGAGGTAGCCGAACGTGCCGGCGGTGCCGGAGACGGCGTGGGCGGCGCGCGCGGCGGCCGCCTGGCGGTCGGGATCCAGTCGCCCCTCGAGCGCGTCGGTGATCGCGGTCTCGAGCAGCTCGACGCGGCCCATGACCTCGGGCCGGCGCTCCACCCAGATCGCGGCCATCGCCGCGAGCAGCTCGTCGTCCTCGCTCACGGCTCCCAGCCCAGCGCCGTGCGGACCTGGTCGGCGATCTCGAGCGGCGAGAACGGCTTGGCGACGACGCCGTCGGCGGGCAGCCCCGCCGCCTCGTCGGTGCTGGCGGTCAGCAGCACCACGGGCACGCCCGCGGTGCGATCGTCGGCGCGCAGCCGCTCGAGCACCTCGGGGCCCTCCATCCCGGGCATCGTCAGGTCCAGGAGGATGGCGTCCGGCGGCGACGCCTGCGCGGCGGCCAGCCCCGCGGGACCGTCCTCGGCGGTGTCGATCGCCCACCCGCCGCGGGCGAGCCCCAGCCGTGCGGCCTCTCGCATCAGCTGCGAGTCGTCGATGACCAGGATCCGTCGCGTCACCCGGTGATCCTAACGGGCGGGGAGCGCGTTCAGACGCGCCCGGCAGGCGGCGACCAGGTCGGCCGGGGCGACGGCCTCGGCCACGGCGGCGTCTGGCGCCAGACCGTCGGCCTGGCGCAGGACCCCCCAGTAGGCGCGTCGGGCGCCGCGCACGTCGCCCGCGGCCTCGTACGCGCGCCCCAGGTGCAGGCCCGCCGCGACGAGCGAGGGATCCAGGTAGAGCGCCCGCCGCAGCGCGGCGATCGCCGCGGCCGGCTCGCCCTCCCGGAGGGCCCGCACGCCGTCGTCCAGCGCGCGGTTGGCGTGCGGGTCCGCGCCGGCGGGCGCGGGCGGCGGGGCGCCGGGCGCCGGCGGCGGCGCCCCGGGGGTGGGCCGCAGCGGGCCGCGGACGCCGGGGCGCGGCGGACGCGGGGCGTCGGTCGGGGCCGCGAGCGGACGGGCGGCGCGGGCGGGCCCGGCGGCCCGGGCGACGCGGCCGGCGCGGGCCGGGCCCAGGCGGTCGGCCGTGCCGAGGACCAGGGTGCCGCCGGGGCGCAGCGCCCGGCGCAGGCGGTCCGCGACGTCCCCGGCGACGTCGGCGTCGAAGTAGATCAGGACGTTCCGGCAGACCACGACGTCGAAGGGCTCCGCGCCGTCCGGCGGCACGGCGTCGTGCACGAGGTTGTGCGGCGCGAACGACACGCGGCGGCGCAGCCCGTCGCCGACGGCGAGGCCCGGCCCGTCGGGGGCGAACCAGCGGGTGCGCTGGCCGGCGGTGAGCAGGCGCACCGAGCGGGGGCCGTAGACGCCGTGGCGGGCGCGCTCGAGCACGGCCGGGGAGATGTCGGTCCCCAGCACCTGCACGGGCGGCTCCTCCAGCCCGAGCGCCTCCGCCGCGACGAGGACGAGCGAGTACGCCTCCTCCCCGCTGGAGCAGCCCGCGCTCCAGACACGCAGCGCGCTGCGGCCGGCCAGTCGCGCCGTCGTCAGCAGGCCGGACCAGTCGACGCGGCGCAGCTCGTCGGGGTGCCGGAGGAAGAACGTCTCGTGGACCGCGACCTCCCGCACGAGGCGGTCGACGAGCTCGTCGCGGCGATGCGCGTCGCGCTCGGCCAGGAGCGCGGGCACGGACAGGCCGGGCGCGAGGCGGTCCAGGCCGCGGCGCAGCGCGAGCAGGCCGGACGGTCCCAGGCGGATGCCGCTGCGCCGGGTGACCAGCTCGGCGAGGCGATCCAGGGGGTCAGGCACCGGACGCCCCCGGGGGCAGCGCCGTCAGCCCGGCGCCGATGCGGTCGAGCGACAGGGCCGCGGCGCCGGCCTGCACCGCGGCGGCGGGCATGCCCCACACGGCGGACTCGCTCGGACGCTGCGCCCACACGTCGCCGCCGGCGGCGACGATCGCGGCTGCGCCGGCGGCGCCGTCCCGGCCCATCCCGGTCAGCACGATCCCGAGCGCCCCGCCGCCCGCGGTGGCGGCCAGGGAGGACAGCAGCACGTCGCCCGACGGCCGGTGCGGCCCGGCCGCCGCGCGACGGTCCAGGTGCAGCCGCCGGTCGGGCCGCAGCACCAGGTGCGCGCCGGTGGGGGCGACGGTCACGCCGGGCGCGAGGGGCTGGCCGTCGCGGGCGATCCGCACGGGCACCGGGACGACGTCGGCGAGCCAGTCCGCCAGGCCCTCGGCGAAGCCGTCGGAGATGTGCTGCACCACCAGGATCGGCAGCCGGTACCGGGGCGGAAGCCCCCCGAGGACCGTGCGCAGGGCGGGCGGTCCGCCCGTCGACGCCACGATCCCCACGACGGAGGTCCGACGCAGCCGCGTGGGCCGGTCGGTCGGCGCTCGCGGCGGCGGAGGCGGCGCCGTCGGCACGGGCCGCCGCGGCGGCGGGGCGGCCGGGGGCGGCGCCGTGCGCTGCTCCGCCAGGCGGGCCAGGCGACGGCGCAGGGCGGCCGCCCGCGGGTCGCCCGCCGCGCCGAGCCGCACGTCGGCCTTCGGGATCGCCTCGAGCGCCCCCGCGGCCAGCGCCTCGGCGACGAACCGGCCGCTGCGCCCCGCGTGCGCCGACAGCACGACGATCGGCACCGGGTGCGACGCCATGATGCGCCGGATCGCGGCGGCGCCGTCCAGGCCGCCCCCCAGCTCCAGGTCCATCGTGACCAGGTCGGGCTGCACCTGCGGCAGGACGCGCAGCAGGCTCTCCGCGTCCTGGGAGATCGCGACGACCTCGAAGGCGCCGTCGGCCTCGAGCAGGCGCTGCAGCCCGTGCGCGTAGGCGAACGAGTCCTCGCAGATGGCGACGCGCAGGCTCATCGCAGGTCGATGAGCCGTCCGACGGTGTCGAGGAGCGACCGCTGGTCGAACTGCGCCTTCACGACCCAGGCGTCCGCCCCCGCCTCGGCGCCGCGCAGCCGGGCGCGCTCGTCGCTCACCGACGAGACGATCACCACCGGCAGGGACCGCGTCGCGGGGCGGGCGCGGAGCGTCTCGAGCAGCGCGAGGCCGTCCATCACGGGCATCTCGATGTCGGTCACCACCAGGTCCACGTCCTCGTCGGCGTCGACGATCGCGAGCGCGTCCCGCCCGTCGGCGGCGACGGACACCCGGTACCCGGCCGACTCGAGGATCGAACGCTGCAGCTCCCGCACCGTGAACTGGTCGTCGACGACGAGCACGTGCGGGACGACCGGGACCGCGTCGACGGCGCGGGCCCCCGGCGTCGTGCGGGCCGCGGCGCGCACCAGGTGGGCCGGGTCGAGCAGCAGCGCGATCGTCCCGTCGGGCAGCATCGTCGCGCCGAGGTAGCCGGGGACGCCGCCGAGGATCGGTCCGAGCGGCTTCGTGACCGCCTCGCGGTCCCCGACCAGCCGGTCGCAGGTGACGGCGGCCCGCGCGCCCGCGGCCCGCAGCACGAGCGTCGGCGCGTCGGGGGCCAGCGCGGGGGCGGACTGGCCGATCAGGTCGGCCAGGTCCGCCAGCGGCAGCGCCGCGTCGGCGTGCCGCACGTAGCAGCGGCCCTCGAGCTCTTCGACGCGCGGCTCGACGACGGCCTCCTCCACGCTGCCGAGCGCGACGGCGAAGCGCTGGCCGCCGCGCTCCACGACGAGCAGCTGCATGATCGCGAGCGTCAGCGGCAGGAGGAGCGAGATCGTCGATCCGCGGCCGGGCTCCGAGCTGGCCTCGAGCTGGCCGCCGAGCCCCTCGACGTGGCGCTTGACCGCGTCCAGGCCGACGCCCCGTCCCGACAGCGAGGAGCTGGCGCCGCCGGTGGACGTCCCGGCCTCGGCGAGCACGTCCGCCAGCGGGACGCCGCGCGCGGCGGCGCGGTCGACGAGCGCCTGCGGCACGCCGCGGCCGTCGTCCGTGCAGGACACGCGCACCTGGCCGCCGCGCTGCTCGGCGCGCAGCAGGATCCGGCCGGTCTCCGGCTTGCCGGCGGCGCGGCGGTCCTCCGGCGCCTCGATGCCGTGCGAGATCGCGTTCCGCAGCAGGTGGACGAGCGCCTCGGCGATCCCGTCGAGGACCGAGCGGTCCAGCGGCGTCTCCATCCCCTCCAGGTCCAGCCGCACGTCCCGGTCCGCGGCCGCGGCGATGTCGCGCACGGCGCGGGGGAGGGGGTCGGTGATCGTGCGCAGCGGCAGGGTGCGCAGCGCGAGCACGGCGTCCTGCAGCTCGGCGACGATCGTCTCGCCCTGATCGAGCTCCTGCAGGACGCCCTCGTCGGCCAGGCCGGCGTTCCGCACGCGGTGCTCCAGGCGCCCCAGGCCCAGGGCGGCCTCGCCGGTGACGGCGAGGAGCTGGTCGACCTTCGCCGCCGCCACGCGCATCGTGCGCGTGGCCTCTGCCGCGGGATCCGCGGGCCGCGGGACTCCCGCGGCGGGCGACGGCGGACCGGCGGGCGGCGGGCCCGGCGACGACGCGGGGGGCGGCGGGGGCAGCGGGGCGGGCGCCGGGGGCGCGTCGTCGGCGGTCGGCGGATCGTCCGGCGGCGCGGGCGCGGGCGCGGGCGCGGGGGCGCCGGAGGGCGTCGGCGCGTCGTCGGCCCCGGCCGCCGCGTCGCTCTCGGGCCGGCCCGCCCGCAGCGCCGTCCCCGCCGGCTCCAGCAGCGACTCGTCCCCGGCCAGCGCGGCGCGGATCGCGTCGGCGGCGGCGAGCAGCCCCGCCGCGTCGGCGCCCTCCAGGCGGCCGGCCGTCCGGGCGACCGCCAGCACGTCCTCCATGGCGGTCGCGAGGTCACCGATCCCCGCGAACCCGAACATCCCGGCCGACCCGCGGATGGAGTGCGCGTCGCGGAACAGCTCGGCGACGGCGTCGGCGTCGGCCGCGCCGGTGCGCTCGGCGGCGAGCAGCACGTCGGTCATGCGGTCCAGGCGCTCCGCGCTCTCGTCGCGGAAGATCTGCAGCAGGGCCGGATCCACGCTCAGCCGCCCGTCGCCGCGTCCAGGGTCGCGCGCACGTCGAGGACGCCGATCAGGTGCTCGCCGCCGACGAGCGCGCCGCTCGTCAGCGGCGACGACGCGGGGGCCAGCTCGCCGGCCGGCACCGTCTCGATGTCGTCGATCGCGTCGACGGCCAGGCCAGCGCGCCGCCCGCCCTCCTCCACGACGACGATGCGCGCCGGGGCGTCCCCGGCCACGCCGAGCATCCCGGCCAGGCGCAGCACCGGCAGCAGCTCGCCGCGCAGGGCGCGGACGCCCGCGACGTGCGGGCCGGCGCCCGGGACGGGGGTCGGCTCGCCCAGCAGCTCCACCTCGCGAACCGCCTCGATCGGCAGCGCGTAGTGCTCCCGGCCGACGCGGACCCGCAGGTGGGGGCTCACGACGACCGGTGCTCGGGGTCGACGACCACGCCGTTGCGCTCGAGCAGCCCGTCGAGGTCGGCGGCGAGCTGCTCCACGCGCGCGGTGGTCTCCAGTCGCGCCGCCTGCTCCGCGGAGAGCTGCTCGACGGCGCCGCGGATCTCCTGCAGCGCCGCGGCGACCTGCTCGGCGGCGTCCCGCTGCTGCTCCGTCGCCTCCAGGCTCTCCGCCAGCTCGGGGATCGACGAGTGCATCAGGTCGGCGATCAGGTCCGCCTTCTTCGTGCCCTGCTCCGTGGCGAGGATCGTGGCGTTCGTGCCGTCCTGCACCCGGCCGACGATCTGCTTGATCGACTCGGTGGAGCGGGACGACCGCTCGGCCAGCTTGCGCACCTCGCCCGCGACCACGGCGAAGCCGCGGCCCGCCTCGCCCGCGCGGGCGGCCTCGATCGCGGCGTTCAGCGCGAGCAGGTCGGTGCGCTCGGCGATCTCGTTGAGCAGGTCGAGGATCTCGCCGATCTCCTGGCTCGCCTGACCGAGCTCCAGCGACCGCTCGGCGATGGCGCTCACCTGCTCGCGCATCTCCTCCATGGTCTGCACCGTCTGGTCGGCGGCGCTCGCGCTGGTCTGCGCGCCCGCCGCCACCGACGCGGCGGTGGCGGAGAGCTCGTCGACCGTCGCCGCCAGCTCGGCGATCGCCGCGGACTGCTCGCTCGTGGCGGCGGCGGACTGCTGCGTGGCGGTGCGCATCTCGAGCGTCGCGCCGCTGAGGGACCGCGCGGTGCGCCCGACCCGGTCGAACAGGCGGGCGAGCAGCCGCACGACGTACGTCAGCAGCACGACGATCACGAGCGCCACCAGGACGGAGATCGCGATCGTGGCCTGCCGGGCCTGTCGCCCGTTGTCCCGCGCCTTCGCGATGACCGCGGGCACCTCGCCCGCCTCGTCGTCGGAGAACGCCTGGACCTGCTGGCGCAGGCGGCGGACGTCGCCCTGCGAGCGCCGCAGCAGGGCGTCGTCGCTGCGGCCCTTCAGGCTGTTCAGCGCGGCGCGGCGCGAGTTGATCGCCACCGCGTTGGCCTCGCGGATCGCCTCGACGGCGCGCGCCTCGTCGCCCTCGATGTCGCCCCGGGCCTCGAGCTCGTCCAGCAGGGGCGCGAACCGGTCCTGCGCGGCCCGCAGGCTGCGGAACGCCTGCGGGTCGCCCTCCTGGATGTACGTCGTGGAGTACTGGAGCCGCTCGAGCAGGTTGCGCTGGAGCGAGACGAGGATCCGCTGCGTCTCGGTCTGGCGCGCGACGCGGTCGTACTGGTCCTCCGCCGCGCTGAACCGCGTGACCGCGACGACGACCGTGACGGCGAGGAGGACGACCACGACGACGCCGGTCAGGGCCACGGTGCGGGATGGTCCGGGGAGGCGGCGGAGCACGGTCCCATGCTAATCGGCCGCCGGGCGCCGGACTTCAGGTGCACGCGCCCGCCCGTGACGCGGCGCCCTACCGTCGGTAGCGTGCCCGGGATGGTCGCCGACGCCCCCACGGTCCCCACCCGTCGCCGCGTGCGCAGCGCGGACGGGACGACGCTCGCCGTGCGGGAGCACGGCGACCCCGCGCGCCCGACCGTGCTGCTCGTCCACGGCTACCCGGACACCTCGGCACTGTGGGAGCGGGTGATCGCCCGGCTGGAGGGCGACCTGCACGTCGTCGCCTACGACGTCCGCGGCGCGGGAGAGAGCGACCGGCCGGGCGGCCTGGCGCCCTACGCGCTGCGGCACCTGGCGGAGGACGTCCGCGCGGTCGCCGACGCCGTGTCGCCCGACCGTCCCGTCCACCTCGTCGGCCACGACTGGGGGGCCCTGCAGGGGTGGGAGGCCGCGGCGCGCCCCGGGGTCCGCGAGCGCCTGGCGTCGTTCACCGCCATCGCCGGTCCCAGCCTGGACCTCGTCGGGCAGCGGCCCCGACCGGGTCGTCGTCCGCGTCCGGCGCAGACGCTGAAGCAGGCGGCGAAGTCCTGGTACATCGCCGCCTTCCACGTGCCCTTCCTGGCGCCGCTCGCGTGGCGGCTGTGGGTGGGCGATCACTGGCCCGCCGTGTTCGCGCGGACGGAGGGGGAGCGGCCGCCCGCCGGCCATCCGGCGCCGACGGTGACGCAGGACGGCATCGCCGGGATCCGCCTCTACCGGCGCAACGTCCTGGAGCGTTTCCTGCGGCCCCGCTACGACCGGGTGGAGGTGCCGCTCGTGCAGGTCGGCATCACGCTGCGCGACGTCGCGCTCTCGCCCCACCTGTACGCCGACCTGCCGGGCCGGATGCCCGAGCTGTGGCTGCGGCGCGCGGACGCGACGCACTGGTTGCCGCTCCTGCACCCCGACCTGGCGGCCCGCTGGATCCGCGAGGCGGTGGCCACGGCGGAGGGCGACGCGCCGCCGCCCGCGGACGCCGAGGTGCACCGCGAGGCCGTCGCGGGCCGTTGACGCCGCACGCTACCGTCGGTAGGTTCGGCCGGCGCGGCCACGGGCGGTGGTGCCCGTGGCCGCGCCTGCGCGCGCGGCGAGAGAGGCGCCCCGCGACGGTCGGGGGCGGTGTAGGTTCGCCCGGAGCGATGGGGTCGAGGATGGCGATGGACGTGGGACGCGGAGCGGACGGCTCGACGGAGGCCGCGGCGTGAGCCTGCTGCCGGCCGCGGTGGGCCGCCGCGCGAACCGGCTCGGGGCCGTGGCGCAGAACGCCCTCGAGGTCCTGCTCCTCGGCGGGCTGCAGACGGGCGATCGCCCGGCGCCGTTCGAGGTCGTCACCGAGCAGCGCATCTACCGCCTGCGCCGCTACTTCCCCGACAGCCGCCGCGCCGACGACGCGCCCGTCGTGCTGCTCATCCCCCCGATGATGCTCGCGGCCGAGGTCTACGACGTGTCCCCGCGGGCGAGCGCCGTCACGGAGCTGCACCGGCTGGGGATGGACCCGTGGGTCGTCGACTTCGGCGCGCCGGAGCACGAGGAGGGCGGCCTGGAGCGCACGCTCACCGACCACGTCCTCGCGGTGAGCGACGCCATCGACCGCGTCCGCCGGGCGACGGGGCGCGACGTGCACCTGACCGGGTACAGCCAGGGCGGCATGTTCTGCTACCAGGCCGCCGCGTACCGCCGCAGCGCCGGCGTCGGGAGCATCGTCACGTTCGGCAGCCCCGTCGACTTCTCGTCCGCGCTGCCGTTCGGCATCCCCGGCGGGCTCGCGCCCGGGCTGGCGCACGTGCTGGCCGAGCGCGTCTTCGACGACCGGGCTCTGCCGGCGTGGGCCAGCAGCGCGGTCTTCCGCGCGCTCGACCCCGTCAAGACCCTGCGCCAGCGGATCGACTTCGTCCGCCGCCTGGGCGACCGCGAGGCGCTGCTCTCCCGCGAGGGCCAGCGCCGCTTCCTCGAGGGGGAGGGCTTCGTCGCGTGGTCCGGGCCGGCGATCGCCGAGCTGCTGCGGCAGTTCGTCGTCCACAACCGGATGATCTCGGGCGGCTTCGTCATCGAGGGGCGGCTGGTGACGCTCGCCGACCTGACGTGCCCGATCCTGGCCTTCTCCGGCGACGCGGACACGATCGCCCGGCGCGCGTCCGTGCGGGCGATCCAGCGGGCGACCCCGCGGACGGTCGCGTACGAGCTGCCGGTGCCGTCGGGGCACTTCGGGATGATCGTCGGCTCCGCCGCCGGCGAGGTCACGCTGCCGGCCGTCCGCGACTGGATCCGCTGGGTCGAGGCCGGCGACCCGGCGGCGCCTCCGCCCGACGGCCTGCACCCGATCGCCGACGACGGCGACGACGACCCGCGCGCGCCCGCGGTGCTGCAGTCGGTCGGGCTGGCGACGTCCGCCGGCGTGGGGCTGACCCGCACGCTGTCGCGCAGCGCGCGGCGCTCGGCCCGCGGCGTCCTCGGGATCGCGAGCGAGGCCGCGTCGCAGCTGCCGCGGATCGTCCGCCTGGAGCAGATCGGACCGCACACGCGGATCTCGCTCGGGTCGCTGCTCGACGAGCAGGCGCGCCGCGCGCCCGACGACGTGCTGTTCCTCTTCGCGGACCGCGCCCACACGCACGCGGCGGCGAAGCACCGCATCGACTCGGTGGTGCGCGGGCTCGTCAGCCTGGGGGTCCGCCAGGGCCAGCACGTCGGCGTGCTCATGGGCTCCCGCCCGAGCGGCCTGACGGTCGTGGCCGCGCTCTCGCGCCTGGGGGCCGTGGCCGTGCTGATGCGCCCGGGGGGCGACCTGGCGCGCGAGGCCGAGCTGGGGGGCGTCGAGGTGGTCGTCGCGGACCCGGAGCAGGCGCGGGGGGCCGTCGACGCGCTCGGGATCGAGGTGCTCGTCCTCGGCGGCGGCGCGGACCCGCGCGACCTGGGTCCCGGGATCGTCGACATGGAGCGCATCGATCCCGACGCGGTGCGGCTGCCGGCCTGGTACCGGCCCAACCCGGGCCGGGCGGCCGACCTGGCCTTCGTCGTCTTCTCGGGGGAGGGCGACGCGACGCGGGCGAAGCGGGTGACGAACCACCGCTGGGCGCTCTCGGCGTTCGGCACCGCCGCGGCGGCGTCCCTGTCGCGCGCCGACACGGTGTACGCCGTAACCCCGCTGCACCACCCCTCCGGCCTGCTGACGAGCGTCGGCGGCGCCGTCGCCTCGGGCGCCCGGATCGCGCTGGCGCGCGCCTTCGACGCCTCGACGTTCTGGGACGAGGTCCGGCGCTACGGCGTCACCGCGGTGTCGTACACGTGGACGATGCTGCGCGAGCTGACGGAGGCGCCGGCGCACCCCGCCGAGGCGCACCACCCCGTGCGGCTGTTCATCGGCTCCGGCATGCCGCGCGGGCTGTGGCTGCGGGTGCTCGACCGCTTCGGCGGCGGGACGAGCGCGACGCCTGGCCACCCCGCCGGCCGGGCGCGGGTCGTCGAGTTCTACGCGTCGACCGAGGGCGACGCGGTGCTCGCCAACGTCACCTCGCGCCCCGGGTCGAAGGGGCGGCGGCTGCCCGGATCCGCCGACGTGCGGCTGGCGCGCTGGGATCCGGCGACCGAGACGCTGCTCGAAGGGCCCGACGGGTTCGTGCTGCCGGCCGAGGCGGGCGAGGTCGGGATGCTGCTCGCCCGGGCGCGCGGGGGCGCCGAGACGCTGCCCGGCACGCCCCTGCGCGGCGTCTTCCGGCGCGGCGACGCGTGGCACAGCACCGGCGACCTGTTCCGGGTCGACGACCAGGGGGACTGGTGGCTCGTGGACCACGCGGCGGCGGCGATCCGCACGGACCGCGGCGTGGTCTACGCCTTCCCGGTGCACGACGCGCTCGGGCTGCTGCCGGCGATCGACCTGTCCGTCGTCTACCCGCTCGACGGGGCGGACGGCGCGCCGCTGGCCGTCGCCGCCGTGACGGTTCGGGGCGGCCACGAGCTGCGGGCCCAGGACCTGACGGGCGCCCTCTCTGGTCTGGACGCGGGCTGCCGGCCCGACGTCGTGCACGTCGTCGACGAGATCCCCGTCACGACGTGGTTCCGCCCGATGGTCGGCCCGCTGCGGGCGGCCGGCGTCCCGCGGCCCGGGCGGCCCGCGCGCGCGTGGGTGCTCGACCGCGAGCGCGGCACGTACGTCGCCCTGACGGACGCGGAGCGGCGCCGGCTGGTCGGCGAGGAGCAGGTCGCCGCCGCGGACTGAGCGGGCGCCCGGCGGGCCGGGCCGGTTCGCGCCCCCGCGGGCCGCGGCGCGCGCCGGTCGGCGGGCCGGGCCGGCGGCCGTGGGGCTCTCGGCCGCCGGCGGGCGGCGCCGTCAGCCGGGGCGCGCGGCGCCTCCGTCGTCCGGGCCGGCGGCCGGGCGGTACAGGTGCTCGGGCCGACCGGTGGCGCCGTAGCGCAGGTCCAGCGCGACCGCTCCGTCGCGGGCCAGCGCGGACAGGTGGCGCTGGGCCGTCGCCCGGCTGATGCCCACCGCCTCGGCGACCCCGGCGGCGGACAGCGCGTCGGCCGCGGCGGTGAGCGCGTCGAGGATGCGCCGGGCCGTCGGCGGCAGGTCGCCGTCGCCGTCCCGCCGCGGGGCGCGGTCGTCGCCGGCGCGCAGGGCGACGAGCCGGTCGATCGCGCGCTGGTCCAGGTCGCCGCGGCCGTCGAGCGCCGCCTGCAGGCGCACGTACGCCGCCAGGTGCGCCCGCAGGGCGGCGAAGTCGACGGGCTTGAGCAGGTAGTGCAGGGCCCCGGCGCGCAGGGCGGCGGCGACGGAGGGCCGGTCGCGCGCGGCGGTCAGCATGAGCACGTCCGGCGGCGCCGCCTGGGCGCGCAGGCGGCGCAGCACGTCGATGCCGTCCGCGTCGGGCAGGTAGCGGTCGAGGAGGACGAGCCCGGGCCGGTGCCGGGCGGCGGCGTCGAGGGCGGCCGCGGCGCCGTGGGCCTGGGCGACGACCCGCAGGCCCGGCACCCGCCCGACGTGCTCGGCGTGGACCGCGGCCACGCGGAAGTCGTCGTCGACGACGAGCACGTCGATCATGCGTCGCTCCGGGTCGGTGGGGTGGGGGCGTCCGGCGCGGCGCGGACCGCGCCGGGCAGCCAGACGGTGAAGAGCGCGCCGCCGCGGCCGTCCTCGGGGTCCTCGACGGCGACGTCGCCGCCGCGCCGCGCGACGAGCTGCCGGACGAGCGACAGGCCGACGCCGCGGCCCTCGGCGGCCTTCGTCGACCACCCCGCGGCGAAGACGGCGCCGCGGTCGCCGGCCGGCACGCCGGCCCCGGTGTCGCGCACCCACAGCAGCAGGCCGTCCGCCTCGGCGGTCAGGCACGCCACCACCGTGGGCTCGCCGTCCGCCGGCGGCGCGTCGGCCGCGGCGTCGATCGCGTTGTCGAGCAGGTTGCCCAGGACGGTGAGGACCTCGCGCGGGTCGACGAGCGCGTCGGGCACGTCCGTGGCCGGGTCGACGGTCAGCCGCACGCCGCGCTCGGCGGCGACGGCCGACTTGGCGGCGAGCAGCGCCGCGACGCGCGGGTCGCCGACGCGGGCGGTGATGTCGCGGCGCAGCCCGACGTCCGTGCGCGCGACCTCGGCGATGAACGCGCGCGCTTCGTCGGCGTGGCCCAGGTCCAGCAGGCCCGCGAGCGCGTGCAGCCGGCCCGAGAACTCGTGCGCCTGCGCGCGCATGGCGTCGGCCAGGCCGCGCACGCTGTCGAGCTCGCGCACCAGCGCGTCGAGCTCGGTGCGGTCGCGCAGGGTCACCACGGCGCCCAGGTCGCGGTCGTCGCGCCGCACGGCCATCCGGTTGGCGACCACGACGCGGTCGCCGTGGACGAGCAGCTCGTCCTGGCCGCCCGTGCGGCCGGCGAGCAGGTCGGCCAGCGGTCCCGCGGGGACGGCCTCCTCGACCGTGCGCCCCCGGTCGTCGCCGGACAATCCGGTCAGACGCGTCGCCTCGGCGGTGATCAGCCGCAGTCGGCCGCGCGGGTCGACGACGATCACGCCCTCGCGGATGCCGTGGAGGATCGCCTCGTGCTCCTGCAGCAGGCCGGCGAGCTCGTCCAGCTCCAGGCCGAACGTCTGCCGCTTGAGTCGCCGCGCCAGCAGGGCCGACGCGAGCGCGCCGACGACGAGCGCCCCGCTCAGGTACAGCGCCAGGGCCGGGGCGATCGCGCGCAGCTCGCGGTGCAGCGCCCGCTCGTGGATGCCGACGGAGACCTCTCCGACGATCCGGCCGCCGGCGCGCAGGGGCACCTTGGCCCGCGCGGAGCGGCCGAGCGTGCCGCGCTCGACCGCCAGGACGGTGTCCCCGCGCAGGGCCCCGGACGGGTCCGTGCTGACCCGCTGCCCCAGGCGCCGCGGGTCCGGGTGGGCCAGACGGATGCCGCGGTCGTCCGTCACGACGACGAAGGTCGTGCCCGTGGCGCGGCGGACGGCCTCGGCGCGGCGCTGCACCACGCCGGAGCGGTCGCCGCGGGCGACGGCGGCGGCGATCTCGGGCGTCGCCGCCACGCTCCGCGCCACCGCCAGCGCCCGCTGCTGGTAGTCGTCGTCCAGCCGGCGCTGGGTCGAGACGAGGGCCAGGCCGAAGCCGAGCAGCACCGTCGCGACGAGGATGGCGAGCTGGACGCGCAGGAGCTGCGAGGAGAGGCGGCGGGGCCGGCGCACCCGCCGATCCTCCCATGCGTGAGCAGAACGCGCAGAACGCGCGTTGCGCGCAATTCGCGCGCAGCGCGCGCAACCGTTGCGTGACGACGGTCACGCGCCTACGGTCGGCGTCGGAGAGAGCGCACGGCGGCCGACGGCCCCTGCGCCACGAGAGGAGAAGGCGTGAGACAGACCACCATGCGGTGGGCGATCGGCGGCGTGCTGGTCGTCCTCTGCCTGATCGCGGCCGTGGCCCCCGGCGGGACCGTCGGCGGCGACGACGACGGGCCGTACCCCGACCGGCGCATCTCGATCATGGCCCCGGCCGACCCCGGCGGCGGCTGGGACTCGACCGCGCGGGCGCTGCAGTCCACGATCCGCGAGGCGTTCCCCGACGGCCCGGGCGCGGACGTCTACAACGTGACGGGCGCCGGCGGCACGCTCGGGCTGTCGCAGCTCGTGACGAAGAACGACGGCGACCCGTACCAGCTCATGGTCATGGGCCTGGTGATGATGGGCGCGATCGAGACGAACCGCTCCGCGGCGACGCTCGACGACGTCACGCCGATCGCGACCCTGACGACGGAGACCGAGGCGATCGTGGTGCCGGCCAGCTCGCCGATCCGCACGCTCGACGACCTGGTCGCCCGGCTCAAGCGGGATCCGGGCTCGATCCGCTGGGCCGGCGGCTCGGCGGGCGGCACCGACCAGCTGCTCGTGGGCGAGCTCGCCCGCACGATCGGCGCGGACCCGAAGCGCACGAAGTACATCGCGCACTCCGGCGGCGGCGAGGCCAACACCGCGATCCTCTCGGGCGCCGTCGACGTCGGCGTCTCCGGCATCTCGGAGTTCACCGCGCAGGTCGAGGCGGGGAAGATGCGGCTGCTGGCCGTGTCGTCGCCGTCGAACGTGACGGTCGACGGGAAGCGCCCGCGGACGCTCAGGCAGCAGGGCATCGACCTGGAGCTGACGAACTGGCGCGGCATCGTCGCGCCGCCGGGGATCAGCGCCGAGCAGCGCGCGAAGGTCACGGCGTACGTGCGCCGCGTGCTGGGCACGCCGGCGTGGCGGGCGAACCTGAAGCGCTTCGACTGGGCGCCGTTCGTGCGCACCGGTCCGCAGCTGGACCGCTTCTTCGCGACCGAGGGTGCGCGCGTGCACCAGGTCGTCTCCGACCTCGGACTGGGGGAGTAGATGAGCACCGACGGCCTGCACACCACCACCACGGAGCCGGCGCGCGGCGTGGTCCACGAGCGGCACGTCCCGTGGGCAGGGCCGCGCCTCGTGGGCGTCGTCCTGCTGGCGCTCGGCGTCGCGTCGCTCGTGGCGACGACCGCGATCCACTCCGCCGAGCTCGGCTGGTCGCTCGAGGGGCCGCGCATGGCGCCGCTCATCGGCTCCGTCGCGCTCATCGTCCTGTCGCTGCTCTACCTGCTGCGGACGGTCTGGCGGCCCGACGTCGACCTGGCCCGCTTCGCCGCGAACGAGGCCGAGGCCACGCACTGGCCCACGCCCGGCGCGCTGCTCGCGGCGCTCGTCGGCTACGCGCTGCTGCTCGGCACGCTCGGCTACGCGCTCGCGACGACCGTCTTCGTCTGGCTCGTCTCGTGGCTGCTCGGCAGCCGCAGCCCGGGCCGCGACGCCATCGTCGCCGTCGCCCTGGGCGTCGGCGTGGGCTACGCGTTCTCGCGCTGGCTCGGCGTCCGCCTGCCGGCCGGCCCGTGGGGGATCTGAGATGGACCTCGCGCTCCTGCACGGCCTGACCGACCCGGTCCTGGCCGCCAACCTGCTCGACGGCTTCGGCAACGTCCTGACCGTCCAGAACCTGCTGCTCGCGGCGGCCGGCGTCACCCTGGGCACCCTCGTCGGCGTGCTCCCGGGCATCGGTCCGGCGCTGACCATCGCGCTGCTGCTGCCGCTGACCTTCAACTTCTCCGACCCGACCGGCGCGTTCATCCTCTTCGCGGGGATCTACGCCGGCGGCATGTACGGCGGGTCGACGACGTCGATCCTGCTGAACACCCCGGGCGAGAGCTCGTCGGTCGCCACCGCGATCGAGGGCCACCAGATGGCCCGGAGAGGCCGCGCACGGGCGGCGCTGGCCACCGCCGCGATCGGCTCGTTCGTCGCCGGCACGATCGGCATCGTCCTGCTGACCCTCGTCGCGCGCCCCGTGGCGGACCTGGCGGTGAAGTTCCGGCCGGAGGACTACTTCGCGCTGGCGCTGATCGCGTTCGCGTCCGTCACCACCCTCGTCGCGCGGTCGATGATCCGCGGCCTGATCTCGCTCGCCCTCGGCATCCTCATCGGCGTCGTCGGCATCGACCAGCTCACGGGCCAGTCGCGTCTGACGTTCGGCGTCGACCAGCTCGGCAACGGCGTCGACATCGTGATCGTCGCCGTCGGCCTGTTCGCCGTCGGCGAGGCGCTCCACATGGCGGCGAAGCTGCGGTCGGGCGGGGCCGACGAGGAGGAGATCATCGACCCGGGGGCCGACGGCCAGGCCGGGGACGGCGATGCGCGCGACGCGGCCGACGACGGCACAGGGCCGTCCGCCAGGGGGCGCGCCGGTCGACGCCGCCGCAACCCCTGGATGACGCGCCAGGACGTGCGCCGGTCGTGGAAGCCGTGGCTGCGCGGCGCGGCGATCGGCTTCCCGTTCGGCGCCCTGCCGGCGGGCGGCGCCGAGGTGCCGACGTTCCTCTCGTACGCGACGGAGAAGCGGCTGACGAAGCACCCCGACGAGTTCGGCAAGGGCGCCATCGAGGGCGTCGCCGGGCCGGAGGCCGCGAACAACGCCTCCTTCTCCGGCACCCTCGTGCCGCTGCTGACGCTGGGCATCCCGACGTCGGCGACGGCGGCGATCATGCTCGCGGCGTTCCAGATCTTCAACCTGCAGCCGGGGCCGGAGCTCTTCGACACCAACAGCGATCTCGTGTGGACGCTGATCGCGTCGCTCTACGTCGGCAACGTGCTGCTCCTGCTCCTCAACCTGCCGCTGATCCGCGTGTGGGTGAAGGTCCTCGAGGTGCCGCGGCCGCTGCTCTACGCCGGGATCCTGGCCTTCGCCACCCTCGGCGTCTACTCGCTGTCGGGCAGCACGGTCGAGGTGCTGGTGATGTACGTCATCGGCGTCCTCGGGTTCTTCATGCGCCGCTACGACTTCCCCGTCGCCCCGGTGATCCTGGGCGTCATCCTTGGCCCGGTGATGGAGGTCCAGGGCCGCCGCGCCCTCGTCGGCTCGGGCGGCGACCTGTCCGTCTTCGTCTCGCGCCCGCTGACGATCGTGCTGCTGCTCGTGGCGGTCGTGGCGCTGCTGATGCCGTACCTGCCGGCGATCGTGGCCCGCCTGCGCGGGCGCCGGGACGGGCGGAAGCTGGTGTTCGGCGAGGAGGACTGAGGGAGGGGGCGGGCGGCCGGCGCCGGGTGGCGCCGCCGCCCGGCTCGCGCGGCGGCAGCAGAGGAGCGGGCGGCGCGCGGCGGGACGCGGCCCGCCGTCGGCATCGCGTGCCGAACGCCCCCGGCGTCGCTTGCCGGATCGCCGCGGCAGGAGGCGGGCGATCCGGCGCACGACGCCCCCCGCCGACCAGCCAACCGCTCCCGGATCACCCCGGCAGCGCCGAGCTGATCCGGAGCACGACCAGGCCGCCAACCGACCAGCCATTCGATCCCGGATCGCCTCGACAGCGCCCAGGTGATCCGGAGCACGACCAGGCAGCGGGAGGCGTTCGCAGCCGTCGCGGCCTCCGGCGGACGGCGACGAGAAGAGCCGTGCGGTGCGTCCTCCGAGTCACCGAGCACGTTCGCGTGGGCGCGACCGCGATGCAGTGGTCAGCGCGGCGAGGATCGGGCACGTCGCGGGGCGGACCGGCCGACCGCGTCGTCCTGCCCACCGACCGCCCCACGCGTGGCCGTCGAGTTGGCGGCCGCCGGCGGGACGAGCTGCCGCAGGCGCTCCGCCGTGCCGGCCGGCTGGTCCACGACCTGCTCCCACGTCAGGCGCACCTCGCGGAAGCCGGCCGCCGTCAGGTCGGCCGTGCGCCGGTGGTCCCGGCGGAACGCCTCGCGGTCGCGGTGCGTCTCCCACCCGTCGAGCTCGATGACGAGCCGTTGCGCGGCCCAGAACGCGTCGACCTCGTGCGTCGCCCACGGCGTCGCGACCAGGACGTTGGTGGCCGGCAGCGCCAAGGCCTCGCCGACCAGCAGCTCGAGGAAGCGCCGCTCCAGCTCGGCCTTCGTGCGCAGGGCTGCGGCGGGGCCGATGGTCATGGCCGCGACCGCCTGCCGCAGCCGGCCGACCCCGGGCGCGCGGCGTCGCATGACCCGCTCGAGCTCACGCAGATCGAAGAGCCGCAGATCTTCCATCCGTCGGAGCAGACGGTCGAGCGTGCGGTCGCTCGACCGGGGCGCCAGGTCGAGCGCCGTGCGCGCGGGCGACGTCACGGGGATGCCGGCGACGGTGGCCCGGTCGCGCTCGTCCCATTGCCGCACCCGGTGCCACCGCACCCCGGCGCGCGGTGTTCCGGTCCGGAGCACGGCCACGGACACTCGTTGCTGCTCGCCGTCGAGCAGCCCCCAGAGCGCGGCCGCCGAGCGATGGCTCGCCGCGGCGCCGGGGCCGCCGGCGAGCACGGCGGCCATGGTGCGACCGGCCGGCGCGAGGCGGGTGTGCCCGACCGCGTAGACGCCGGGGAAGAGGACGTGCAGGCGGCCACGACGAATCCGGTGGTCGATGGCCGCATGGCTCATCCCGAGGTCGAGAAGCTGCCGACGCGCTACGACGCCGTGCTGCGCCCCCGCCAGATCAGCCACCACGCGATCCCAGTCGCGCGGGAGAACGGTGGCTCCGGACTGCGCGGCCGCCGCCAGGAACGGCGTGGCGTGCGGGGGCGAGGACATGGCGACGAGTCTGCGGGGCTCGGCGTGGAGCGTGGGAGTCCGACTGTGCCGATCGTGTGCGGGTTCAGCAGCGAACTCGTCGCCAGCCGGCCGCCCGCGGCGGGAGGTTCGTGGAGGTGGCGCCGCATCGGAGCGCGGATGGGGAACGCGGCCCCGAAGCTGCGGCACCAACCCGTCGGCGCTGTCGGGATCACCCCGGCGAAAGGATGGTGGTCCGGAACACCATGCGGGCTGGACATCACCCCGCCAACCTGACCCGGATCACCCCGGCCAGAGGGAGAAGGTGGCGATCCGGAACGCGATGTCGGTCGCCCGGCTCGCCACCCCCGCCCGGATCACCCCGGCCAGACGGTGGCGATCCGGAACACGACGCGGGCCGCGCACCACCCGCCGACCTCGCCCGGATAACCCCGGCCAGACGGCGGTGATCCGGAACACGACGCTCCCGCGAGCCGCCCCGCGCACCCCTCCGTCAACGCGCCCCGGATCACCACGGCCCCAGCGTGGCGATCCGGAACACGACCCCACCCCAGAACGCGAACGGCGCGGCGCGCTGCGCCGCGCCGTTCGCGCGTCTCCCTCGTGCGGCGTGGGGCGCCGCTGGCCTCTCGGCCGTGCCGCCGGCCCCACCGCCCTGCCGCAGGCCCCGCGGCCGGCGCCGTCGGCCCGCCCGCCCGCGCCGCCCAGCCGCCCTACCGCCCGCCGCGGCCGCCCTACCGCCCGCCGCGGCCGCCCTGGCGGCCGCCGGACCGGCCGCCGGAGCGCCCGCCCTGGCCGTGGCCGCCGCGGCCGCCCTCGCCGCGGGATCGGCCGCGGCCGCCCTGGCCGTCGCCGCGGCCGCCGCCCGGGTGGTCCGAGCGGCTCTGGCCGGCGCGGCGGCCGCCGCCCTGGGGCCCGCGGCCGCCGCCGCCCTGACCGCCCTCGCGGCCCGGGCGCGGCTGGCGCGGCGCCTGCTTGCGCTGGACGCCGGGGCCCTTCTCGCCCGGCTGCGCGACGCGCAGGCCGGCGCGGCCCAGCTCCTCGTGCAGCTCGAGGTCGCGGCCCATGACGCCCATGTCCAGCTCCTCCTCGGGCTCGACGAACGTGACGCCGATGCCCGAGCGGCCTGCGCGGCCGGTGCGGCCGACGCGGTGCGTGTACGTCTCCATGTCGACCGGGATGTCGTACTGCAGGACGTGCGTGACGCCCTCGACGTCCAGGCCGCGCGCCGCGACGTCGGTGGCGACGAGCGTGGTGACCTCGCCCTGCTCGAAGGCGGCGAGGGCCTTGCGGCGCTGGGCCTGCGAGCGGTTGCCGTGCAGCGCGACGGCGTCGACGCTGGCGGCCTTCAGCTTGCGGACGACCTTGTCGGCGCCGAACTTCGTCTTCACGAAGACGACGGTCAGGCCGCGCTCCGCGTCGCGCAGGTGCTCGACGAGGTGCTCGATCTTCTCGTCGCGGGTGACGCGGCGGAAGTGGTGGACGATCTTGCCCTGGTCCTGCTGGGGCGGCGTGTACTCGATGAGCTTCGGGTCGCGCGTGTAGGCGCGGGCGATCTCGCCGACGCGGCCGTCGAGCGTGGCGGACAGGAAGAGGGTCTGGCGGTCGCTGCGGGTGCGCGACACGATGCGCTTCACGGCGGGCTGGAAGCCCATGTCGAGCATGCGGTCGGCCTCGTCCAGGACGAGCATCTTCACCTCGGCCAGCGAGACGGAGCCGCGCTGCAGCAGGTCCTCCAGGCGGCCGGGGGTCGCGACGAGGATGTGCGAGCGCGAGGCCAGCTTGGCCTGCTTCTCGATGCCGGCGCCGCCGAAGACGGCGGTGATGGCGAGCGCGCGGGAGTGCGCCAGCTCGCGGATCTCGTCGACGATCTGCGTCGCGAGCTCGCGGGTCGGGACGAGGACGAGCGCGCTCGGGCGCGGGTCCGTCGCCTCGACGCCCTCGACGAGCGCGACGCCGAAGGCGATCGTCTTGCCGGAGCCGGTGGGGGAGGACACGAGGATGTCGCGGCCGGCCAGCGCGTCGGGGAGCGCGAGCTCCTGGACGGCGAACGGCGACTCCATCCCGTTCTCCTGCAGCGCGGTGACGACGGCGTTCGACACGCCGAGCTCGGCGAAGGTCTTCTGGGTCATGGAACTCCTCGGGGAGGTCGTGGCGCTCGACCTCTCGGGGAGGCAGGCGGCCGGGGGAGCGCTCAGCTTCCGGCCGCGAGGACCCGTCCGACGAGGGGCGGGGTCGCGCGAGAGAGAACGCAGGAACGTGGTGCGGACCGGGGACGCGGACGCACGGCCCGCGGCGCCGGAAGCGACACCGTCGATGGAGTCTACCGGGGCGACGGCGTCCGTGCGTGCGCATGGCCACGGGAGCGCTTCGCGCGGCGGCTTCGTTACGGTCGAGACCGTGAGTCTCGCTTCGACCTTCGCGCCCGTCCTGGCCGCGGCCGCCGAGAACCTGACCGACGAGGAGAAGGCCCGCATCGCGCGCAGCGCGGCCAACCGCCTCGACCGGGTGTGCGGCGACGAGGGCACCTGGCAGTCCAGCGCCTGCCGCAGCATCTACGACGGCACGGTCGGCTCCACGCAGGACACGTGGAACCGCTACGCGGCCGAGGCGGTCCACTGGCTCCTCACCGGCGGCCTGTCGATCCTGCTGATCTTCGTCGTCGCCTGGATCGTCAACCGCCTGCTGCGGCGCCTCGTCGTCAAGCTCGGCCGGCGCGTCGGCACGAGCCGGATCTCGCGGGGCCTGTCGGCGGTCCGGCGGATCACCCCGGCCGCGCTGCTCGAGACGCAGGAGATCAGCGTCCGCGGGACCCAGCGCCGCGAGGCGGTGCTGGGGATCATGAAGAGCCTGGTCTCCGTCTTCGTCTACACGACGGCGGTGTTCATGGCCCTCGGCCAGATCGGCGTCGACGTCGGTCCGCTGCTCGCCGGCGCCGGCGTGCTCGGCGTCGCGCTCGGCTTCGGCGCGCAGACCCTCGTCGCGGACTTCCTCTCCGGCATCTTCATCCTCGTCGAGGACCAGTACGGCGTCGGCGACGAGATCACGTTCCGGCCGAAGTCCGCGGCGGGCGAGCCGGTGCTCGGCACGGTGGAGGCGCTCAGCCTGCGCAACACCCGCCTGCGCGCGCTCGACGGCACGGTCTGGCACGTACCCAATGGCGAGATGCGCGCCGTCGGCAACCAGAGCCAGCACTGGTCCCGGGCGGTGCTCGACGTGCCGATCACGCACGACACGGACGTGGCGAAGGCCAAGGCCGTGATCGCGCGGGTGGCCGAGAAGATCCGCGAGCACGACCCCAGCGTGCTCGAGCCGCCGGAGGTGTGGGGCGTGCAGGCCCTGAACGCCAACGGCGTCACGATCCGGCTCGTCATCAAGACGACGCCGTCCCAGCAGTGGCGCGTGACGCGCCAGCTGCGCGAGGCGATGCTGAAGGCGTTCGCCGAGGAAGGCCTGCGGATGCCGGTCGCCGAGGCGCCCGCCGGCGAGGCGCTGCCGAGCGTCTGATCCGCGGCGCCGCGGGAGGGCCGGCCGCGTCGGCACGCGGCGCGCGCGGGCGCCGGCCGGACCGATCCGTCCACGCCGCCCTCGCGGGCCGCTCCAGCCCGTACGATGCGGGCAGCGTGCCGACCGAGCGCTCCGCCCCTTCCACGCCGCAGCACGATCCCGTCGTCGGGACGGTCCGCCGGTCGACGATCGGGCTCGTCCTCGTCGCGGTCCTGGCGGCCGCGGCCGTGGCCGCCGTCGCGGTCGAGCCCGTCGACGCCCAGGGCGCGGTGACCGGGCCCTGGCTGCGGGTCTTCGAGGGGCTCCTCGTCGTGGTCGGCTTCGTCGGCCTGCGCTTCACGGTCCGGGTCGCGACGGCCCGACGGGAGTGGGCGGCGTTCTCGTTCCTCGGGGCGGCCGGCGTCATGGCCGTCGGCTCGCTGGTCCTCCTGACCGACGACCCCGCCCTCGCCGGGCACTTCAAGGGCGACGTCGCGCAGAACCTGCCGCAGCTGCTGGCGGGGCCGCTCGCGGCGTGCGGGGTGCTGCTGCTCTCGCGACCGGTGCGCGGGTTCGTCGAGGGCACCCGCCTGGTCCTCGACGGCGTGCTGATCGGCTGCGGCGTGTCCGTCGTGGTCTGGTACCTGGCGCTCCAGCCGCTGAGCGAGGCGCACTACGGTCCGCAGGGCGCGCCGTCGATGGCGATCGCGTACCTGGCGCTCGACACGATCGCCATCGCGCTCGGGCTGATGGCGATGCTCCGCGTCTCCGTGCCGCTGCGGCGGAACGTGCTCGCGGCGGTCGTCGGGCTCTGCTGGCTGATGGTCGGCGACGCGCTGCGCGGGTTCGAGTTCCTGCCGCCCGGCATCCCCGAGCTCTCGGCGAGCGAGGCGTGCTGGGCGCTGGGCATCGCCTCGCTGGCGGCCGCGGTGTGGATCCCGGTCGGCGGCGCGACCGAGGAGCGTCCGCGCCACACCTGGTGGTGGTGGAGCGCGATGCCGTACTTCTTCGTCATCCCGGTCGCGGCGGTGCTCGTCAGCGCGGCCGTCCGCGGCGACCTCGAGCCCGAGGTGGTCGTCGGCGCCGCGGTCATCATCGCCCTGCTCGGCCTGCGCCACGTGCTCACGCTGAGCGAGAACGTCGCCCTGACGGACCGCCTGACCGCGACGGTGCGGGGCCTCGAGCACCGTGCCGCGCACGACGAGCTGACCGGCCTCCTCAACCGCACGGGCCTGATCCGTCGCCTCGACGGCATGCGGGCGCAGCAGGAGGAGGGCCGCCTGTGCTCCGTGGGCCTCGTCTTCATCGACGTCGACCGCTTCAAGGGCGTCAACGACACCCTCGGCCACGCCGCCGGCGACGCGGTCCTGCGGGCGGTCGCTGAACGCCTGCGCACGGTGGTGGCCGCCGACGGCGCCGACGCCGCGCGGTTCGCCGGCGACGAGTTCGTGCTGCTGCTCCCCGGCGTCGGCGAGCCGGCCGGGGTGCTCGCCCGGGCCCAGGACGCCCTGGACGCCATCGAGCGCCCGATCCCGCTCGACGACGGCGGCGAGATCGTCGTCACGGCGTCGGCCGGCGTCACGATCGCGACCCGGCTGGACGTCGGCGAGGCGATGGTGCGCGAGGCCGACATCGCGATGTTCGAGGCGAAGTCGGGCGGACGGGCGCGCATCGAGGTCTTCGAGGAGGACCTGCGGCAGCGGTCCGAGGTGCGCATGGAGGTCGAGCAGGACCTGCGGCGCGCGCTCGCGGCGCCGGACTCGCAGTTCGAGGTCCACCTGCAGCCGCTCGCGCTGCTCGACGAGGACCGCCTGTGGGGCGCCGAGGCGCTCGTCCGCTGGCGCCATCCCGAGAAGGGGATGGTGCTGCCCGGACGCTTCCTGCCGGTGGCCGAGGAGAGCGGCATGATCGTGCCGCTCGGCGACGTCATCCTGGCCGAGGCGTGTGCCGCGGCGGTGGCGATCCCCGGCCTGATCGTGTCGGTGAACCTGTCGCCGCGGCAGATCCACGACTCCAAGCTCGTGGCGACGGTCCGGCAGACGCTGGAGACCCAGGGGCTCGCGCCCGCTCGGCTGTGCCTGGAGGTCACCGAGGACATCCTCGTCGACGACCGCACGATCACCGTCCTCGAGAACATCCAGGGCCTGGGCGTGCGGGTGGCCATCGACGACTTCGGCATCGGCGCGTCGTCGCTGCGGCAGCTGCGCCGCATCCCGGGCGCGGTGGTGAAGATCGACCGCTCGTTCCTCGAGAACATCGACGGCGAGCGGGGCGGCGACGACCGCGTCATGGTCAAGGCGCTCGTCTCGATCGCCGAGCAGCTCGAGCTGGAGATCGTCGCCGAGGGCATCGAGCGGCAGAGCCAGCTCGAGATCGTGCGGGACCTGGGCGTGCCGATCGGGCAGGGCTGGTACCTGGGCGCCCCGCAGCGCGCCGCGGCGTTCGTCACCGAGCGCGGCGGACGCCCGCTCGTGCGGCGCACCCCGCGCCGCTAGCGTCGCCTCGCGCCGCCCGGGGTCGCCGCCACGGGGCGGGACGGCGTCCGCGCCCCGACGGCCGGGGGCGTCCCGACGCCGACGGGGAGCGCCGGCGCCCGAGCGCGGCCCGACGTCCGCGCCGCCCGGCCGCGCGCCCCGAACGACGACGGGCCCCGAACGGGGCCCGTGGCGGTGCCCCGCGCGGCGGCGGGGCAGGGGGGAGCGGCGTCCGCTCAGGCGTCGACGACCGGGACGTCGGCGTCGTTGGCGTCGACGCGCTCGCCGCGCTGGTAGGCCAGGTTCTCGCGGTGCTCGCCCCGGGTCTGCGCGATCGCGAACCAGATCGGGACGACCGCGAACAGCGGGATGATCACGACCCAGAGGAACAGGAGCCAGAACGTGTAGGTCGAGGCGCTGGTGGCGGCGGCGAGCAGGGTCATGACCCGTCCAGCATAGCCGCTCGCGGGGACGCGCCCCGGCCCGCCCGCGCGACGCCGACCGGCCACTCCGACCGCGCTGGTAGGCTTTGAGGCCGTGATCTTCACGACCAAGGCCGAGTACGGCGTCCGGCTGATGGTCCGGCTGGGCGAGCTGCCGGGGGACGAGCCCGTCTCCCTGAAGTCCGTGGCCGAGACGGAGCGGCTGCCGCTCGCGTACCTGGAGCGCATCGTCGCGCTCCTCCGCCGCGCCGGGCTCGTCGCCAGCACGCGCGGCGCCCACGGCGGCTACCGCCTGGCGCGTCCGGCGGACCAGATCCGCATGGACGAGGTCATCCTGGCGCTCGAGGGCGCCGTCGCCCCGATGTCCTGCTTCGTCGACGACCGCGAGGCGGACGGCGACCGCGTGCTGTGCTCCCACCTGGAGGACAGCGGCACGGGCTGCGCCACGAAGCTCCTGTGGACTCGCGTCCAGGGCGGCGTGCACCGCGCCCTGCAGCAGACGACGCTCGCCGAGCTCGTCACCTTCCAGACCCCGCCCGACCCGGTCGGGACCGGCGCCGCCGAGCGCCGCCCCGCCGCGGTCTAGACGCCGCCGCGCGTCCGCCGAGCCCTCGGCGGCCCGCCGGCGCCGTCCCCCGAACTCCCACCACGACCCCGGAACCCTCCATGGCTGACCTCGAGATCAAGAACCTGCACGCCCGAGTCGGGGAGAAGCAGATCCTCAAGGGCCTCGACCTGACCGTGAACCGCGGCGAGATCCACGCGCTCATGGGCCCGAACGGCTCCGGCAAGTCGACGCTCGCGAACGTCATCATGGGCAACCCGCAGCTCGAGGTGACCGAGGGGCAGATCTTCTGGAAGGGCGAGGACATCACCGAGCTCGACCCGGACGAGCGGGCGCGCAAGGGCCTCTTCATGGCCTTCCAGTACCCCGTCGCCATCCCGGGCGTGACGATCGTGAAGTACCTGCGCATGGTGCTCAACGCGCACCGCGAGGAGCGCGGCGAGGGCGAGATCTCGCTCAAGGACTTCCGCAAGCTCGTCGAGGGCGAGATGGCGCGCACGAACGTGCCCAAGGAGTTCGGCTCGCGCTACCTCAACGACGGCTTCTCGGGCGGCGAGAAGAAGCGCCTGGAGATGCTGCAGCTCGCGCTCCAGCGGCCCGACGTCGCGATCCTGGACGAGACCGACTCCGGCCTCGACGTCGACGCCCTCAACATCGTCTCGGAGGCCGTCAACGCCGTGAAGGCGGAGACCGGCATGGGCGCGCTCATCATCACGCACTACCAGCGCATCCTGCACCTGATCAAGCCGGACCGCGTGTCGATCCTGGTCGACGGCCGGATCGTCAAGGAGGCGGGCCCGGAGCTCGTCACCGAGATCGAGGAGCACGGCTACAAGGCCATCCGCGAGGAGGCCGCGGCCGCCGGCGCCTCGACCGCCGGCGTCTGACCCCGCCCGGCCCGGCTGGCGCGTCCGCACCCGCGGCGCGCGCCGCCGGCCGACCCGGCAGCATCCCGGGGCGTGACTGCCGGCATGCACCTGTGGGAGGCCATCCTGCTCGGGGCGATCGAGGGGCTCACCGAGTTCCTCCCCGTCTCGAGCACCGGGCACCTGACGATCACGGAGAAGCTCCTCGGCTACTCCATCGACGACCCGGACGTGACGGCCTTCACGGCCATCATCCAGATCGGGGCGGTCCTGGCGACCGTCCTGTACCTGCGCAAGGACATCGCCCGGCTCGTCGGCGCGTTCCTCCGCGGCCTGCGGTCGCCGGGGGAGCGGCGCACGGCGGACTTCCGCTTCGCCCTCGCGATCCTGGCCGGCTCGATCCCCATCGGGATCATCGGCCTGGCGTTCAAGGACCAGATCGAGACGACGCTCCGCAGCCTGTGGTTCGTCGGGTGCGCGCTCATCCTGTGGTCGGGCGTGATGTGGTTCGCCGACCGGGTCGGCACCCAGCGGCGTCCCGAGGGCGACGTCCGGCTGCGGGACACGCTCACGATCGGCCTGGCGCAGTGCCTGGCGCTGATCCCGGGCATCTCGCGGTCGGGCGCGACGATCTCCGCCGGACTCCTGCTGGGCATCGACCGCGTCGCGGCCACCCGCCTGTCGTTCTTCCTGGCGATCCCGGCGCTCGCCGGCGCGACGCTGCTCCAGGCGGTCTCCGAGTTCGACAACATCGCCAACGGCGTGGGCTGGGGGCCGACGCTCGTCGCCACCTTCGTCAGCTTCGTCGTCGGCTACGTCGCCGTCGCGTGGCTGCTGAAGTTCGTCGCGCGGCACGGCCTGGGCGTCTTCATCGGCTACCGCCTGGCGCTCGGCACCGCCGTGCTCGTGCTCGTCGGCACGGGCGCGATCTCCGCCACGTAGCGCGCCCGCCACGGCCGGCCGCCCTGGGGCCGACCGCGCGCGCTGGGAGCGCTGCGCCTGTGACCGCGCTCCCCGGGGTTCTCCGTCCGGCGGAGTAGGATTTCGGGAGATGTCCGACGTCGCCGCTCCCAGCAGTCCCGCCACGCTCGACGTCGCCGCGGTCCGCGCCCAGTTCGCGTACCTCGACCGGCCCGAGGGGATCGTCTACCTGGACAGCGGCGCCAGCGCGCAGAAGCCGCGGCCCGTGCTCGACGCGATGCACGAGTTCGGCGGCCTGCACTTCGCCAACGTCCACCGCGGCGTGCACCGGCTCGCGGTCGAGGCGGACACGGCGTACAACGCCGCCCGCGCGCGGATCGCCGCGTTCGTCGGCTCGACGCCGCGCGAGACGATCATCACGAAGAGCGTCACCGAGGCGATCAACCTGGTGGCGCACTCGTGGGCGGCCCAGAACGTGGGCGCGGGCGACGAGATCGTCATCTCGCAGATGGAGCACCACGCCAACCTCGTGCCGTGGCAGCAGCTGTGCCGACGCGTCGGCGCCACGCTGCGCTACCTCGAGGTCGACGAGCAGGGCCGCATCGACCTGGACCAGCTCGACGGCTTCCTGGCCGGCGGCCGCGTCAAGCTGGTCGCGATCGCGCACGTCTCGAACGTGCTCGGCACCCGCAACCCCGTCGAGGAGGTCGTGCGCCGGGCCCACGCGCAGGGCGCGCGCGTCCTCGTGGACGGCGCGCAGGCCGTCCCGCAGCAGCCGGTCGACGTGGGGGCGCTCGGCGCCGACTTCTACGGCTGGACGGGCCACAAGCTCTACGGCCCGACCGGCATCGGCGTGCTGCACGTGCGCGCCGAGCTGCTCGCCGACATGCCGCCGTTCCTGACGGGCGGCGACATGATCAACATCGTCGACTTCCACGAGACGTCGTTCGCCACGGGCGTCCAGCGCTTCGAGGCCGGCACGCCGCCGATCATCGAGGCCGTCGGCCTGGCCGCCGCCTGCGACTGGGTGGACGCGGTCGGCGGCATGGCCGCGATCCACGCCCACGAGGAGGCCATCACCGCCTACGCCCTGGACCGCCTGGGCGCGATGGACGGGATCCGCCTGGTGGGTCCGCGGGACGCCGCGGAGCGGGGCGCGCTGACGGCGTTCGTCGTCGACGGGGTGCACCCGCACGACGTCGCCGAGATCGTCGCCCGCCGCGAGGTCTGCGTGCGCGCCGGCCAGCACTGCGCCGAGCCGCTGCACCGCGCGATCGGCATCCCGGCGACGACGCGCGCCAGCTACGCCGCGCACACGACGCGCGAGGAGATCGACGCGCTCGCCGACGCGCTGGCCGAGGCGCAGCGCATCTTCGGCTGAGCGCGCCGTTCAGCGCGTCCAGGCGTAGCGGTGCTCGGGGCGCCCCGAGCTGCCGTAGCGCATGGACAGCTCGGCGCGGCCCTCGCCGACGAGGTGCTCCAGGTAGCGCCGCGCGGTGACGCGCGAGACGCCGCAGGCCTCGGCGATCTCGACGGCGGAGCGCTCCCCGTCGGCGGCCTGCAGCGCCCCGGCGACCAGGTCGTACGTGGGGCGCGAGAGGCCCTTCGGCAGCGCCGGCGCCGCCGAGGGAGCCCGCAGCTCGCCGAGCAGCGCGTCGACCTCGGCCTGGTCGGCCTCGCGTCGGCCCGTCACGCCGGCGCGGAACGCCGCGTACCGCTCGAGCTTGTCGCGGAACGTCGCGAACGGGAACGGCTTGACCAGGTACTGCACGACGCCCTGGCCGACCGCCCGGTGCACCGTGGCGACGTCCCGCGCGGCGGTGACCGCGATCACGTCCGTCCGGGCGCCGGCCGGCGGCCGCAGGGCGCGGCAGACGTCCAGGCCGTGGCCGTCGGGCAGGTACAGGTCCAGAAGCACCAGGTCGACCCCGCCGGCCGCGACCGCGGCCAGCGCCTCCGCGCCCCGGTGCACCACGCCGACGGGCGCGAAGCCGTCGATCCGCGCGACGTACGCGCGGTGGACGTCCGCGACGTGCGCGTCGTCGTCGACGACGAGGGTGCGGATGCTCATGCCTCCATGCTCCCCGACGCGACGCCCGTCCGGACCGGCAGCAGGACGCGCACGAGCGCGCCGCCGCCCGGCCGGTCCTCCGCGGTCGCCGTGCCCCCGAGCCGGGCGGCGGCCCCGGCGACGAGCGCCAGCCCGACGCCGCGGCCGCCCGGGCCCGCCGGCTTCGTCGAGACGCCGGGGCGGAAGAGCCGCTCGGGCGGCCCGGGCGGCAGGCCGGGGCCGTCGTCGCGCACCTCGATGACGACCTCGCCGTCCACGACGCCGAGCAGCACCTCGACGCGGCCGCCGCCGCCGGGCGCCCCGGCCGCGGCGGCGTCGATCGCGTTGTCGACGAGGTTGCCCACGACGGTCACCAGGTCGGCCGCCGGCACGCCGGTGGCGGGCAGTTCGGCGTCGTCGTCGACCACGAGCGCGACGCCGCGCTCGCGCGCCACCGCGACCTTGCCGAGCAGCAGCGCCACGAGCGCCGGCTCGTCGATCCGCGCCTCGAGCGACCCCAGCAGGTCCGAGGCGAACGACGCCTCGTCGGAGCCGAAGCGCACGGCGTCCTCGGTCCGGCCCAGCTCGACGAGGCCGACGATCGTGTGCAGCCGGTTGGCGGCCTCGTGGGCCTGGGCGCGCAGCGCGTCCGTCATGCCGCGGACGGCGTCGAGCTCGCGGCCGAGCGCGTCCAGCTCGGTGCGGTCGCGCAGCGTGGTCACCGTGCCGACCGCGGCGCCGTCCACCTCGGTGGGGGTGTGGCTGGCCACGAGCACGCGGTCGCCGACCACCACGGTCACGTCGCGGCGGGCGTTCGGCGACGCGAGCAGGCCGGCGACGGCGTCGGGCAGGCCCAGCGCGTCCACCGCCCGGCCCTCGTCCTCGGCCCGCAGGCCCAGCAGCCGCCGCGCCTCGTCGTTGACGAGCACCAGCCGGCCGTCGCGGTCGGTCACGAGCACGCCCTCGCGGATGCCGTGGAGCGTCGCGTCGTGGTGCTGGTAGAGCGCGGCGATGCGGTCGGGCTCCAGGCCGAGCGTCTGCCGCTTGATCCGGCGCGCCAGCAGCAGCGACAGGGTGCCGCCGACCACGAACGCGCCGACGGCCAGGAGCAGCAGCCCCGGCACCTGCTGCGCCGCGAGCGCCCCGATGCGGTCCAGCGTGACGCCGACCGCGACGAGCCCGACGATCCGGCCGCGCGCGTCGCGCAGCGGGGCGACGGTGCGCACGGACGGCCCGAGCGTCCCCGTGTAGCGCTCCGTGAACGTGCGACCGGCGAGCGCCGGACCGATGCGGCCCACGAACGGCCGGCCGATCCGGCGCGGGTCGGGGTGCGTCAGGCGCGTGCGGTCGGGGCGCATGATCGTGATGAACGACGTGCCCGTCGCGCGGCGCAGCCGCTCCGCCAGCGGCTGCAGGACGGCGCTCGCGTCGGGCCGGGCGAGCGCGGCCGGGACGGACGGCTCGATCGCCAGGACCCGCGCCACGGCGCGGGTCTCGTCGCGGTGCCGGTCGAACGTCGCGCGCCGCGCGGTCACGATGGCGATCGTCGCGCCCAGGGCCACGACGACGGCGACGACGACGAGCTGCAGCGCCAGCAGCCGGCCGGCGAGGCTGCGGTCGAGGGACGGCACCCGCGGCATGGCGCCATGCTGCCACGCCGCGGGCCGCCGCCGGGCGGGCGCGCTCAGGCGACGCCCGCCCCGGGGACCAGGCCGGGGGCCGCGGCCGGCCGCTCGCCGTGGCCGGCGCGCGGAGCGGGAGCGGGGACGGCCGGGGCGTCGGCGGTCTCGTCGGCCGCGATGTACGGCAGCTCGCCGTCGAGCACGCGGCGGGCGCGGGCGTCGTCGAACTGCCCCTCGGAGCGCGCGACGACGATGCTGGCGACGCTGTTGCCGACGACGTTCGTCAGCGCGCGGCACTCCGACATGAACTTGTCGATGCCGAAGATCAGCATGATGCCGGCGACCGGGACGGTCCCCAGGGACGACAGGGTCGCCGCCAGGACGATGAAGCCCGAGCCCGTCACGCCGGCGGCGCCCTTCGAGGTCAGCAGCAGGATGCCGACGAGGCCGAGCTGCGCGCCGAGCGACAGGCTGACGTCCTGCGCCTGCGCCACGAAGAGGGCGGCGAGCGTCAGGTAGATCGCCGTGCCGTCGAGGTTGAACGAGTAGCCCGTCGGGACGGTCAGGCCCACGACCTGCTTCGAGGCGCCGAGGTGCTCGAGCTTGCGCATGACGTTCGGCAGCACCGACTCGGACGAGCTCGTGCCCAGGACGATCAGCAGCTCGTCCTTCATGTAGCGCAGCAGCTTGAGGACGTTCACCCCGTTGCGCCAGCAGATCGCGCCGAGCACTACGAGCACGAAGAACAGCGACGTGCCGTAGAAGATCAGGATCAGCTTGAGGAGGTTCGTCAGCGCCTCCGTGCCGTACTCGCCCACCGTGTAGGCCATCGCGCCGAACGCGCCGACCGGCGCGGCGTACATGACGAGCTTCACGATCTTGAAGAAGACCTGCGCGAGCTTGTCCACGCCCGCCGCGATCGGCTTGCCCGTCGGGCCGAGCAGGTTCAGGGCGATGCCGAAGAGGACGGCGAAGAACAGGACCTGCAGGATCTCGCCGTCGGCGAGGGCGCCCACGACGCTGTCGGGGATCATGTGCGTGATCACCTCGTACCAGCGCTGGCTCTCGCCCTCGCCGATGTACTCCGAGACGGCGCCGCTCACCTGGATCTTGTCCGGGTCGGCGTGCAGGCCGGCGCCCGGCTTCAGGACGTTCATCACGACGAGGCCCAGGATCAGGGCGACCGTGGTGACGACCTCGAAGTAGAGGAGCGCCTTGCCGCCGATCCGGCCGACCTTGCGCAGGCCGTCGAGCGACCCGATGCCGGCGACGACGGTGCAGAAGATGATCGGGGCGATCACCATCTTGATCAGGCTCACGAAGGACGAGCCGAGCGGCTCGAGGCTCGCGGCGAAGCCCGGGGCGGCGGCCCCGAGCGCGCCGCCCAGCACGATGCCCACGATGACCCAGGTGTAGAGCCGCCGGCGCCACGGGACGCGGGGCGGTGGCGACGCGGCGGGGGCCGTGCCGGCTGCGGTGCTGCTCGTGCGCTCCATCTCGTCTGCTCTCCGTCGTGCCTGGGGACGCCGCGTCGTCGGACGCGGCGGGATCAGGCGTCGACCGTAGAAGCGTCTGTGACGACGGTCACGCTTGTGGTCGTTGTGGTCGTAGGCGGCGTTTCGGTCGCGACCGCGACCCCGCCGCGCCGTGCCGCGGGCGCCGCCGCGGCACGGCCGGACGGGCGTCTAGGGACGCACGCGGCGCAGGCCCGGAACGTCGACGGCGACGATCTCGGTGTCGTCCGCCTTGCCGGGCTGCCGTCCGTCGTCGTTCGGGAAGTTGTTGTCGTTGGCGACGAGCACGCGGTCGCCGCCGACGGGCAGCACCGACTCGACGGACACGAACGCGAAGCGGAACGGCTGGCCCAGGCCGTAGGTGCCCGGCAGCTCCTGCGTCACGCCCGGGTTGCGCAGGTCGAGCAGGTCGGCGACCTGTCGCTTGACCAGGCTGCCGTCCGGGGCCGTGCGGCGCAGGTCCACGACGTACAGGCGCTTGACCTGCGCGTCGGGCCCGTCGAGGTTGTCGCGCTCGAGGACGAGCAGGCGGTGGGCGTCGAGCGCCTGCGCGTCGGCGGGGTACGTGTCCGGGCGCTCGGTGCGGTAGGTCCACGTCTGGCCGGTGTAGCGGCCGCGGCGCGTGTCGAACGCGCTGACCAGGTGCCGGGTCTGGTCGGCGTCCGTCGTCAGCGCCTTCTCGGTGAACGGCAGCAGGATCCGGCCGCCGCGCAGCGCGGCGGTGGCCTCGAACCCGCCCGACGCGGGCAGGTTCGGCGTCTCGCCGGCGGCCAGGTCCGGGCTCTGCGGGCTCTTGACGCCGGGCAGCGGCACCGGCGGGTCGAGGACGACGCCGTCGCGGTCGACGTGCAGCAGGAAGGGACCGAACTCGTCGCCGATCCAGAACGTGTCGTCGGGGCCGCGCTGGATCGACTCGACGTCGAAGTCGGCGCCCGTCAGGCGTCGGTCCTCGCGGGTGAGCGGGAAGGGGACGCGGCGCCGCGGGTCGCGCAGCGCGATCGTGCCGCGGACGCGCAGGGCGCCGGCGCCGCCCCGGGCCGTGCGCCAGTCGGCGTCGACGCGGTGGATCGCGAGCAGGAAGTCGGCCGAGTTCGTCTTCGCGCCGTAGCCGTTGTCGGGCAGGCCGAGGATCGTGCCGTCGCGCTCGGTCAGCAGGCCGGAGAAGCCCGGGACGGGCTGGCCGGGGAACGGGGGCGTCACGCCGTTGACCGGCGTGGGCGCCAGGGCGGCGCCGGACGCGGGGCCGGGCAGGTACGTCGTCGCGGGCAGCGTCGCCCGGGCGACGAGGGTGGGCGCGGCCGCCGGCTTCGGCGGCCGGGGGCGGTGGGGGCCGCCGTGGGCGGCGGCCGCGCTGGGGGCCGCGAGCGCCGAGGCGGCCGCGAGGAGGGGGATCAGGCGGGGGATGCGCATCGCCTGGCACCGTGCCCGCCGCGGCGCCGTGCGGTGTCACCGGCCGGTGAACCCCGCGGCCGGGCCCGGCGCCGTAGCGGCGTCACGCCGGGACGACGGCGCGGCACGCCTCGGCGCCGCGCCGGCGCAGGGGCTGCAGCAGCCGGCGGCCGGCGCGCTCGGCGGCGGCGGTCGCGTCGTGGTGGCTGCGCCCCGTGACGAGCACGGCCACGGTCACGACACGGCCCCGGCACGTCAGCCGCATCGCCTGCGTGACGTGCCCGCGGCCGTTCCAGCCGCTCTTGAACACGGCGTCCCAGCCCGTCGGCGCCGCCCGGCGCACGCCCCACCGCTGCTCGGGGACGACGGTGCGCAACAGGTCCAGCGCGTAGTCGCGGTGGCGCGGGGGCAGCAGCGCCGGCAAGCGGGCGAACATCCGCGCCTCGTCCGTGGCGGTGATCTGGGACCGACCCCAGACCACGCGCACCGGGGCGAAGCGCCGCATGCCCGCCAGGCGCCCGACGCGGCGCAGCGGCTGCAGCCCGCCCAGGCGGTCCAGCAGCTCGCCGACGGGCGCGTTGGCCGACCGCCGGATCATCGGCTCGAGCAGCCGCCGCTCGCCCGGCGTCAGCGCGCGGCCCCGCACGCTGGGGCGCCGCAGGTACGCGACCATCACCGTCGGCTTGAGCAGGCTGTTGGAGTCCTCCTGCACCGCGCCCTGGTGGCTCCACGCCCGCCCCTCGACGCGCAGGGCGAAGCGGATCCGCTGCGGCTGTCGCTCCGCCCACCGCGCGGTGTCCCCGACGGCGCCCCGCCACGCGGCGCCGGCGGGCAGGCCGGCGGCGACGAGCGGGTCGGGCGCGGCGGACGCGGGGGCCGACGCGCCGGTCGCGAGCGCCCCGGCGAGCAGGAGGGGGCGGACGGGGATCGCGACGCGGCGCCGGGGCATGCCGTCACGGTACGCGGCGGCCGCGGCGCGCCCGCCGCACGGGGCGCGACGCCCCGACCGCCGGCGGGGCCGCCCTGCCGCCGGGGCGCGCGCGCCGACGTGCGACGATGGACGGAGCCATGGACGAGCTCTATCGCGAGAACATCCTCGACCACTACAAGCGCCCGCGGAACTGGGGCGTGCTCGATCCGGCCGACCTGGAGTTCGAGGACAAGAACCCCTCGTGCGGCGACCAGCTGAAGGTCATGATGCGGATCGACGACGACCGCAAGGTCACCGAGGTCCGCTTCGACGGCCACGGCTGCGCGATCTCGCAGTCGGCGGCGTCGATGGCGTCGGAGGAGCTCGTCGGGATGCGCGTCGACGATCTCGCGCGCCTCGACCAGGACTTCATCATGGACCTGCTCGGGATCGAGATCTCGGCCACGCGCACGAAGTGCGCCCTGCTGTCGCTCAAGATCATCAAGTCCGCGGCGATCGGCGCGGCGGTCGACTGGGAGGACGAGGCGGGCGACGCCGTCCCGCCGCCCGGCGGCACCGGCAGCGCCGCCGGCTTCTAGGGGCCTGGGCCGCCGGCCCGCGGCCGACCCGTCCGGGCGGCGGCGGCGCGGGGCGGCCGGCCGTCCCGCGGCCCGCCGGACCGGTCGCCTCGGCCGCCCCGTCGGCCTCAGTCCGCGGCGCCGGGCGCGGTGCGCCCCGCCGGCGCCCCGGCCGGCCCGCCGTCGCCGCGCAGGCCCACGGCCGCGAGCACCGCGGCGACGGCCAGGACGGCGGCCATGACCACGAAGGCCGCCGAGAAGCCGTCGGCGAGCGCGGCGGGCGGCGCGGCGCCCGTGGCCAGCGCGTCCGCGGTGCGGTCGGACGCCACGGTCACCATCACCGCGATGCCGATCGCGCCGCCGACCTGCTGCGCCGTCGTCAGGAGCGCCGAGGCCAGGCCGCCGCTGTGCTCGCCGGCCCCGTCGGTCGCCAGCCCCATCACGACGACGAGCGCCGCGCCGATGCCGAGGGCGGTCAGGACCAGGCCGGGCACGACGGCGCCGACGTACGAGCTGCCGGGCTCCAGGCGCGAGAGCAGCGCCAGGCCGCCGGCGGCGGCGAGCAGGCCGACGGCCACCGGCACGCGGGGCGGCAGCCGCCGCGCGGCGCGGCCGGCCACGGCGCTCGCCAGGCCCATGGACAGGCTGAACGGCACGAACGCCGCGCCCGTCGCGAACGGCCCCCAGCCCAGCACGCGCTGCAGGTACAGCGTCATGAAGAAGAACATCGCGAGCAGGCCGGCGGCGGCGACGAGGACCAGGCCGTTCGCGCGCATCGCCCGGCGGCGCCGCAGCAGGGCCGGCGGCAGCAGCGGCGACGCGGCGCGGCGTTCGCCGGCCCGGAAGGCCAGGGCCAGGAGCACCACGAGCGCGAACCCGCCCAGCGTCCGCGCCGACGCCCAGCCCGCGTGCTCCGTCTCGACGACGGTGAAGACGAGCAGCAGCAGCGCGAGGGTGCCGAGGGCGGCGCCCAGGACGTTCGGCGGCGTCGCCGCCCGGTCCCGTGCGTCGGCCGGCACCAGGCGCGGCACGAGCGCCAGCGCGACGGCCGCGACCGGCAGGTTGATCAGAAAGATCCAGCGCCAGTCGACGAGCTCGACGATCGCGCCGCCGAGCAGCACGCCCGTGGCGGCCCCCAGGCCGATCAGGCTGGCCCACGCCCCGAGCGCCCGCCCGCGGGCCGGCGCGTCGGGCGTCGCCCGCAGCAGCAGGGCCAGGGCGGCGGGGGAGAGGAGCGCCGCGGCGATCCCCTGGACGGCGCGCGCGGCCACGAGCACCTCGGCCGAGCCCGCCGCGCCGCAGGCGGCGGACGCGGCCGCGAAGGCGCCCAGGCTGAGCACGAACATGCGCCGCGGGCCGACGAGGTCGGCGACCCGGCCGCCGACGAGCAGGAAGCCGCCGAAGGTCAGCAGGTACGCGTTGACGACCCACGAGAGCGTGCGCTCGGAGAAGCCGAGCTCGGCGCCGAGGGTCGGCAGGGCCACGTTCACGATCGTGTCGTCGAGGACGAGCATGAACTGGGCGACGCACGCGAGCGCGACGACGAGGACGGCCGCGCGTGGCGGCGTCGGGGCGGGGGTGGCGGGCACGGAGGACCGGCTTTCGGATGGTGGCGATCGTTCTTCTCCAGGTGGAGAAGTTCTCCAGTTGTAGAAGAACGTGCTCCGGGCGTCAAGCGCCGGTGCGATACTCGGGTCGTGGCTCGCCGCGCCGATCAGCCCGACCGTCGCGAGGTCCTGCTCGCCGAAGCCCTGCGGCTGCTCGCCGACGGGGGCGTGCCCGCGGTGACCCACCGGGCGATCGAGCGCGCCGCGGGCGTGCCGCACGGCTCGGTGACCTACCACCTGGGGGGCCGGGCCGAGCTGCTGGGCGCGATGATCGAGCGCGTCTGCGCCATCTCGGAGGCGCAGGTCACCGCGATCGCGCACGACCTCGCGCTCGCGCTCGCGCCGCGCGACCGCGAGATCCCCTACGAGGCGGTGGCCGACCGGCTCATCGCCTGGATGGACGACGAGCGGGGTGGGCATCTGGCGCGCCTCGAGCTCGAGCTCGCGGGCGCCCGCGACCCGGACGTCCGGGTCCGGATGACGGCCGCGGCGCGCCCGTTCTGGCGGCTCTGCGAGCCGCTCGTCGTGGCGCTCGGCTCCGCCGTGCCCGAACGCGACGCCCGCGCGCTGGCGTCCTGGGTGGACGGGCTCCTGCTCGATCGCCTCGCCCACGACCCGCCCGACCGCGACGTCGTCGTGGCGGCGCTCCGTCACGCGCTCTCGCCCTGGGCCGGCGAGCCCTCCCCGGCATAAAAGTCCTAAATCAGGTCAGGTTTTGTATATTTGAGGCGTGAGCCTCGCCACCGACCTGCACCAGCACGCCTGGCCCGCGCCGTTCCTGGCCGCGCTCTCTGCGCGGCGGGACGGTCCGCGGACCCACCGGACCGCGGACGGCGCCTGGTGCCTGGAGCTGCCGGCCGAGGCCCCGTGCGTCCTCGACGAGCGCCAGACCGACCTGCACCGGCGGGCCGGCGGTCTGCTGGCGGCCGGGCTGGACCGGGCGCTGCTCGTGCCGCCGGTGGCGATCGGGATCGACGCGCTGCCGGCCGACGAGGCGCGCGAGCTGCTGACCGTCTGGCTCGACGGGGCGCTGGCGGCGGGCGGACCGTTCGGCGCGTGGGCGGCGGTGGCCGCGCGCGACCCGCGCCCCGCCGACCTGCGCGCCGCCCTGGCGCGGGGCGCGGTCGGGCTGGTCGTCCCGGCGGCGGCCGTGGCCGACCCCGCCGCCCTCGACCGTCTGGGGCCGGTGCTCGAGGAGCTCGGCCGCCACGACCGTCCGCTGTTCGTGCACCCGGGCGTCCCCGACGGGCGTCCGGACGACGCGGCGTGGTGGCCGGCGGTCGGCGACTACACCGGGCAGCTGCTGCGCGCGTGGGCGACGTGGCTCGACCGCGGCCACCGCGCGCACCCGACGCTGCGGGTCCTCTTCGCCGCGCTCGCCGGCGGCGGGGCGCTGCTGCTCGAGCGCCTGGCGGCCCGCGGCGGCCCGGTCGACCTGGCGCGCTCCCCGCTGCTCGCGTACGACACGTCGTCCTTCGGGACCCGCACCCTGGCCGCCGCCGCGCAGGCCGTCGGCGCGGACCGCCTCGCGTTCGGGTCCGACCTGCCCGTCGTCGCCCCGGCCCACGGCCACGTCCCCGTCGTCGCGGGCGTGGGCGCCGGGCGCCTGGCGACGGTGGCGGCCTCCACCCTGCTGGGCGAGTCGCCGGCCGCGGCCGCGCCCGCGGCACCGCTGGAGGTGGCGGCGTGAGCGCGCCGGGCGTCGCCGCGCGGGTCCTCGGCGCCGCCGAGCTCGAGGCGCTCGCGCGCGAGGTGGCCGCGGACCCGGCGGCCTGGGCGTCGGCGGTCGAGCACCGCGCCGATCGCCGCACGTACGCGCTGCTGCGGGACGACGCGTCCGTGACGGTCTGGCTCATCTGCTGGAGCCCCGGCCACGACACGGGCTTCCACGACCACGACCGCTCGTCCGCGGGCATCGCGGTGGCGGCGGGGGAGATCGTCGACGAGCGGCTCGCGCTGCGCGGCGAGCCCGTCCGCCGGCGTCTCGGCGTCGGGCAGGCGACGACGGTCGAGCCGGCCGAGATCCACCGCATCCACCACGCGGGCGACGCGCCGGCCGTCTCGGTCCACGCGTACTCGCCGCCCCTCCGGCGCACCGGGGCCTACGAGGTCGCCGACGACGGCCGCCTGCTGCGGTTCGCCCAGGACGGCGACGAGGAGCTGGCGCCCCGCGCGGCGGGCTGATCGGGGTGCCCTCGCAGGTGCTCGGCGCTCGTTGTCGCAAGCGCCGAAGATCTGCGAGACGGCGCACACCAGCGCCGGAGCGGCGCATCGCCCGTCGCCACGGGCGAATCCGCTTAGGGCGCCCTATATCCGACCGCCGAAGTCGGTCTAGGGAAACGCGGCCCGGCGCGATACAATTCCGCCTATCGGCATCGGACATCGCCGCCGGGGACCGCCCCGGTCCGGCCGTCCGGTCCACCGCTGACCTTCGCGCCTGCCCGTGCCCCTGATCGACGTCTGCCCCGTGTCCGACCTCCCCGAGGGGAGCCGCGTGACCCTGGAGCACGACGACGTCGAGATCGTCGTCGTGAACTGCGGCGGCACGATCCTGGCGATGGAGGACCGCTGCAGCCACGACGACGGCGACCTCTCCGAGGGGGCGCTGGACCCCGTGGCCTGCACGATCGAGTGCCCGCGGCACGGGGCGCTCTTCGACCTGCGCACGGGTCGCCCCAAGACCCTCCCGGCCTACGAGCCGGTCGACACCTTTCCCGTCCGGATCGACGGGGACACCATCAAGTTGGAGGTGGACTGAGATGCCCACGCCCCCTGACACCAGCGCGTCCCTCCTGAACGAGGAGGAGGCCTCGCTCGTCGACCTGAACGCGGACTACACGGCGAAGTACGGCTTCCACGACGCCGAGAACTACCTCTACAAGGCGCCGAAGGGGATCAACCCCGAGATCGTCGCCAAGATCTCGGAGTTCAAGCAGGAGCCGCAGTGGATGCGGGACTTCCGGCTGAAGGCGTACGAGTACTTCGAGGCGCGCCCCCAGCCGACCTGGGGCAGCCCGATGCTCGCCGAGGTCGACTACGACGACATCCACTACTTCGTCCGCGCGTCCGAGCGCGCCGAGCGCTCCTGGGACGACGTCCCCGAGGACGTGAAGAAGACGTTCGACCGCCTCGGCATCCCGGAGGCGGAGCGCAAGTTCCTGTCGGGCGTCGGCGCCCAGTACGAGTCCGAGGTCGTCTACCACCAGGTGAACGAGGAGCTCGAGAAGCAGGGCGTCATCTTCATGGACATGGACACCGCGCTCCGCGAGCACGAGGACCTCGTCCGCGAGTACTTCGCCACGGTGATCCCGCCGAACGACAACAAGCTCGCCGCGCTGAACAGCTCCGTGTGGTCGGGCGGCTCGTTCGTCTACGTCCCGCCGGGCGTCCACGTCGAGATGCCGCTGCAGGCCTACTTCCGCATCAACACGGAGAACATGGGCCAGTTCGAGCGGACGCTCATCATCGCCGACGAGGGCAGCTACGTGCACTACGTCGAGGGCTGCACCGCCCCGACGTACTCCAGCTCGTCGCTGCACTCCGCCGTGGTGGAGCTCATCGCCAAGCCGGGCGCGCGCATCCGCTACACGACCGTCCAGAACTGGTCGCAGAACGTCTTCAACCTCGTGACGAAGCGCGCCGTGGCCGAGGAGAACGCCACGGTCGAGTGGGTCGACTGCAACCTCGGCTCGAAGCTGACGATGAAGTACCCCGCCGTCTACCTGATGGGCGAGAAGGCTCACGGCGAGGTGCTCTCGATCGCGTTCGCCGGCAACGGCCAGCACCAGGACGCGGGCGCGAAGATCGTCCACGCCGCGCCGAACACGACGTCGAACATCTTCGCCAAGTCGATCTCGAAGGACGGCGGGCGCTCGAGCTACCGCGGCCTGCTCGAGGTCGGCAAGGGCGCCGTCGGCGCGAAGTCGAAGGTCGTCTGCGACGCGCTCCTGCTGGACGAGCGCTCGAAGACGGACACCTGGCCGACGATCCGCATCGACGAGGACCAGGTCGACATCGGCCACGAGGCCACGGTCTCGAAGGTCGGCGAGGAGCAGCTCTTCTACCTGCAGTCGCACGGCATCGACGAGGAGGAGGCCGCGAAGCTGATCGTCAACGGCTTCGTCGAGCCGATCGTCAAGGAGCTGCCGATGGAGTACGCGGTCGAGATGAACCGCCTCATCGAGCTGCAGATGGAGGGGTCGATCGGCTAGGGCCCCCGCCTCCGGACGCCGCCCCGCGTCCGGAGGCCCCGCCGCCCCGACCGCCTCGACCCGAAGACTTCATGACCACGACCACCGCTCCCGCTCCCGTCTGGCTCACCGCGCTCCGCAGCGGCGCCGCCGAGGAGCTGCCCACCGTCGAGATGCCCGCCTTCCGCGGCACCCCGGGGTGGGAGTTCACCGAGATCCCCGAGCTCGACCTCGACGCGTACCCGACCGCCCAGGGCGGCACCGTGGGGACGGCCGAGACGGCCCCGCGGATCTTCGACCACCTGCCCGAGGGCACCCTCCGCCTGACGCAGGTCGACCACGCCGTCGTCGACGAGCCGGTGCAGGTGCCGGCGCCCGGCGAGCGCCAGGCCCTGGTCCTGCCGCTCGAGGTCGCCGCCGCCGAGCACCCCGAGCTCGTCGAGCCGTACCTCGGCAGGATCGAGACGGCTCGCACGCCCTTCACGGTCCGCAACGACCGCGACTGGACCGGCGGCTTCTTCGTCCACGTCCCGCGCGGGCTGCAGCTCGACGCGCCCGTCCTCCTGACGCAGATCCAGGAGCAGGCCGGCCGCACGGTCTCGCCGCGCGTGCTGATCGTCGTCGAGGAGGGCGCCTCGGCCGAGGTCTGGTCGCAGACGACGTCCGCGTCGCCCGACCTGGACGCGCTCGTCAACGGCGTCGTCGAGATCCACGTCGGCCAGAACGCGCGCCTGCGCTTCGTCGACGTGCAGGACCTGTCCGAGAAGACGTGGATCTTCGGCGCGCAGCGCGCGACGATCGAGCGCGACGGCTGGATGGACTGGATCACCCTGGGCCTCGGCTCGGCGAAGGGCAAGGTCTTCCAGGAGACGTCGCTCGACGGCCCCGGCGCCCACGGCCGCGTCACCGGCGGCTACGCGTCGCACGGCAAGCAGCACCTCGACTTCGACACGCTGCAGACGCACGCGGCGCCGAACACGACCTCCGACCTCGCCTTCCGCGGCGTCCTCGCCGAGAAGAGCCACGCCGTCTGGCGCGGCATGATCAAGGTCGACGAGGACGCGCAGCAGACCGACGCCTTCCAGGAGTCGCGCAACCTGCTCCTGGGCCGCAAGGCGCACGCCGACGCCATCCCGGGCCTGGAGATCGCCGCGAACGACGTGCGCTGCACGCACGCCGCCGCGATCGCCCAGATCGACCCGGAGCAGCTGTTCTACCTGCGCTCCCGCGGCCTGGACCTGCAGCGCTCGCGCCGCATGGTCATCGAGGGCTTCCTGGCCGAGCTCGTGACCCGGTTCGAGGAGGGCCCCGTGCGCGAGGCGCTCGGCGAGATCCTCCAGCGCCGCATGGACGCCGTCCTGGCCTGAGCCGCCCGCCGCGCCCGACCCGCCACCGGCGGGCGGGCGCGACCCCGCCCGGCGCGCCGGCCGTCCGCGGCCCGCGCGCCCGGGCGCGCCCCGTCGGTCCGACGGCTCGCCCGCTCGCCCGCCGCCGACGCGCCGGCGACCGCTCCGCGCCACGCGGCGGCGCATGCGGCCCGGTCGCACGGGGCACGCGTGCGCGGGGATCTACAGTGGGGACATGAGCGATCCCTCCCCGCCCACGTCCCCCGACCCCGCCGTAGCCGGCGCGGCTCCCGGAACGATCGTCGCCCACGACTCCATCCTCGACGCGATCGGCGCGACGCCCCTCGTCCGCCTGTCGCGGATCGCCGCGGGCCTCACCCCGCAGGTGTTCGCCAAGGTCGAGGCGCTGAACCCCGGCGGCTCCATCAAGGACCGCGTCGCCCTGCGCATGATCGAGGCCGCCGAGCGCGACGGCCTGCTGCGCCCCGGCGGCACGATCGTCGAGCCGACGTCCGGCAACACCGGCACCGGCCTGGCGATGGCCGCCCGCATCAAGGGCTACCGCGTCATCGCGGTCATGCCGGACAAGATGTCGCAGGAGAAGATCGACCTGCTGCGCGCCCTGGGCGCCGAGGTCGTCGTCACCCCGACCGACGTCGACCCGGACTCGCCGCGCTCGTACTACAGCGTCTCGAAGCGCCTGACGGAGGAGATCCCGGGCGCCTTCAACCCCAACCAGTACGCCAACCCGGCCAACCCCCAGACGCACGTCGACTGGACGGGGCCCGAGATCTGGCGCCAGACCGGCGGCCGCATCACCCACCTGGTCGCGGGCGTCGGCACGGGCGGCACGATCACCGGCATCGCGCGCTACCTCAAGGCGCAGAACCCCGACATCCAGGTCATCGGCGCCGACCCCGAGGGCTCGATCTACTCCTCGGACGAGGTCCGCCCGTACCTGACCGAGGGCGTCGGCGAGGACTTCTGGCCCACGACGTTCGACCCGTCCGTCGTCGACCGCTACGTCACGGTCTCCGACAAGGACGCGTTCCTGTCCGCCCGGCAGCTCTCGCTCGTCGAGGGCATCCTCTCCGGCGGCTCGTGCGGCACCGCGATGGTGGCCGCGCTCACGGTCGCGCGCGAGATCACCGACCCGGACGCCGTGGTCGTCGTGATCCTGCCCGACGGCGGCCGCTCCTACCTGTCGAAGATCTACAACGACACCTGGATGCGCGAGCACGGGTTCCTCGAGCGTCCGCCGGAGCGCACCGTCGGCGACGTGCTGCGGACGAAGGAGCAGGAGGGCGGCGTGCCGCAGATGGTCGCCGTGCGCCCGACCCACAAGGTGCGCCAGGCGATCGCCGTCATGCACGAGCACGGCGTCTCGCAGCTGCCGGTCGTCTCGCCGCACGACGCGGACGCCCTCGTCGGCTCGATCGGCGAGCGCGGCCTGCTGCGCCGCGCCGCGAAGGACCCGGCCGTCCTCGACGCCGACATCTCCGACGTCATGGAGCTGCCGTTCCCGGCCGTCTCCGCGGACGGCCCCGTCCGCGAGGCCGTCGAGCTGCTGTCGGGCGACCAGCAGGCGCTCGCCGTCATCGAGGGCGGCCGCCCCGTCGGCCTGGTGACGCGCTCCGACCTGCTCGAGTCCCTCGTGGTGCCCGCATGAGCGCGCACCTGCCCGACGACGCGCGGATGGCCACCCGCGCGGTCCATGCCGGCCTGGAGCCCGACCCCACGTACGGGTCGATCGTCCCGCCGATCCACCAGACGTCGACCTTCGTGCAGCCCTCGCCGGGCGAGTACGTCGGCGACTTCGACTACGCGCGCTCCGGCAACCCGACGCGCGCCGCGCTCGAGACGGCGCTCGGCCAGCTCGAGGGCGGCCTGGCGACGACGTTCTCCAGCGGCCTGGCCGGCGAGCACGCGCTGATCACCGCGGTGGCCCAGAGCGGCGGCCACGTCGTGCTGCCCAACGACCTCTACGGCGGCACCTACCGCCTGGTCGACTCCGTGCTCTCCCGGTGGGGCCTGGCGTACGACCTCGTCGACCAGCGCGACCTCGACGCCACCGTGGCGACGATCCGCCCCGAGACGGCGATCGTGTGGGTCGAGAGCCCGACGAACCCGCTGCTGAACGTCGTCGACGTCCCCGCCCTGATCGAGCGGGTGCGCGCCCGCGCGACGGAGGTCGGGGCGTCGCCCATCGTCGTCGTCGACAACACGTTCGCCACGCCGATCAACCAGCGGCCGCTCGAGTGGGGCGCCGACGCCGTCGTGCACTCCGCGACGAAGTACCTGGGCGGCCACTCCGACGTCGTCGGCGGTGCCGTGATCGTGCGCGAGAAGGCGCTGCACGCCGCCGTCCGGCACGTGCAGAACTCGATCGGCGCGATCCCCGGGCCGTTCGACTGCTTCCTGCTGCACCGCGGCCTGCGCACGCTGCACCTGCGGGTGGCGCAGCACGGCCGCAACGGCGAGGCCGTCGCCGCGTTCCTGCGCACGGCCGAGGGCGTCACCGACGTCCGCTGGCCGGGCTTCGGGGGGATGGTGTCGTTCCGGCACCCCGCCGCGGCGGCGATCACCACCGCCACGCGGATCTTCTCGCTCGCCGAGTCGCTCGGTGGCGTGGAGTCCCTGATCGAGGTGCCCGCCGCGATGACGCACCAGTCCGTCGCCGGGTCCGACGCCGCGGTTCCCGCCGACCTGGTGCGGCTGTCCTGCGGCGTCGAGGATCCCGAGGACCTCGTCGCCGACCTGCGCCAGGCGATCGCCGCGCAGGCAGGCTGAGCGGGCCCGCCCGGGGCGCCGGCCGACGCGGCCGGCGCCGTCGGGCGTGACTCCCCGGGGGAGGACTGGGGCGTCTCCCGGATGCGCCGGCGCGGCCGGCCCGGCAGAGTGTGCGCTGCCGCCCCGACGTCCCGCGGGGCGGCGTCGTCCCGAGGAGCCCGCCGTGCCGCACCGTCCCGTCCCCGACCGCCCCTGCCGTCCCGCCGCGTCCGCGCCCGGGCCCCGCGCCGAGCGACGGGCGGCGGCGGTCGCGCTCGCGGTGCTGCTGGCCGTCGCCCCCGGGGCCGCGGCCGACGAGGCACCGGACGCCGGCGACCCGTTGCCGGACGAGGTGGTGCCCGGCCTGATCGCCCGCGACGCCCCGATCTACGACACGCTCGACGCCCGCTGGAACCCGCCGGCCGACGCGTACGGCAGCCTGCCGGGGCCGCCGACGACGCGCACGAACGCCGCCCTGCTGCGGCTGCACGTCCGCGCGGCCCAGGGCGACGGCCCGCGGTCGTTCGTCGACGACCGGCGCGTCGCCGACCTGGTCGGCATGCTCACCCGGCCGCCCGCGTTCCGGGACGGCGCCTACACGCGCTACCGCCGCGACGATCCCGACCAGCGCCACCGCCCCGGCTTCACCGCGGTCGCGGGCTCCTCGCGCACGGCGGGCGGCGCGCAGCACGTCTCGCTCGACCCCGAGGTGGCGCTCGCGCTGGCGGAGACCTACCGCGCCGCCGACGTCGTGCACCTGCCCGACGACCTGCGCCGCCGGATCCGCCACGTCGTCCTGCGCGTCGCCGCGCACCGCATGTTCTCCCCGCGCGAGGTCCGGATCGGGCAGCTGCTGTGGACCGCCGAGATGCTGTGGGCCAAGCGGCTGGTCGACGGCGACGTCGCCGCCTGGCGTCGTGACTACCGGCGGGCGCTCGACACCCAGCGCGCGCTGCTGCCGCGCCTGCTCACCCGCGACGCCGGCTACCGCTACACGCCGGGCGATCCCGCCGCCGTGATCAACCGGATGGACACGCCCGAGTACTCGCTCATCGCGCTCGGCGGCGCGCAGTGGCTGCCGCAGGCCCTGCGGGCCGGGATGCCGGTGGGCGCCGCGGAGCGCGCGCGCTACCGGGCGTGGTTGCGGCGCGTGATCTGGGGCGCCTTCGGCAACGACGGCGGGCTGAACTGGGACACGGGCTGGGGCGCGCGCCGCCGCTACCTGGCGCAGTACTGGGGGTGGGCGGCGGTGCAGCTGTCCGACCTGGCGCGCATGCCGGGGTTCCTGCCCCGCGCCGACCGCCTGCGCGCCCGCGACCTGTGCGCCCGGGTCGCGCGGCGGTACCTGGAGGTGGCGGACGCGGACGGCGTGCTGCCGAAGACGCTCTACGGCACGCACTCCGCGTTCGCCGAGGCCGGGCGGGACCGCGCGATCGGCACGCTCCGGGTGCTCTCCGCCGCCACGAGGTGCCCGGATCCGCAGGGCGCCCGCGACCCCGCGTCCGCCGCCAGCTTCGACCGCGACCAGGGCCGCTACGCCGTGACGACGCAGCGGTACACGACGTCGGTCGTGGCGTGGGCGCGGGACACCGCGGCGGGCGTGCTGCCCGTGCGCCTGGTCGACGACCACGGGCTGCCGGTCGGCGGCCTCGGCGGCCGCCGCTCCGCCTTCGACCTGCGCGCCGGCGCGCTGCGCCTGGGCGGCGCCGCCCAGGCGGGCACGACCGTCCGCCTGCGGGCCCGGGGCGGGTCCGGGCCGCTCGCGGGGCGTTCGACGCTGCACGCCACGGTCCGGCGCGGCGGGCGGACGGCCACGGTGCGGACGACGTTCGCCGACGCGGGATTCCGGCTGCGTGGCCGCCTGGACCGCGCGGCGCCGCGGCGGTGGCGGCTGCCGGTGCCGGTCGGCGCGCGGGCGCGGTGGGAGCGGCGCGGCGGGGCGACCGTCGTGCACGTCACGCCCGCGGCCGGCCGCCGGTGGACCGCCACGCTGCGCGGGCGCGGCACCGTCCGCCTGGCCGGCGTCCCGCGCGACGACCGCGACCCGACGGTGCGCCGGGTCGCCGTCGTGACGCTGCCGGCCGGGCGCGAGGTCGACCTGCGGGTGACCGTCGGCGCCCCGGTGAGCTGACCGTCAGGCGGCGGGGCGGGACGGCAGCCCCGCCAGCACCGTCGCGAGCTCGTCGACGGTGACGAACGTCAGGCCGACGGCGTGCACCTTCGCCCACGCCACGCGGCCGTCGGCGTCGATCACGAACGTCGCGCGCTTCGTCCCCGTCAGGCGCGAGGTGACGCCGTACCGCGCCGCCACGGCGCCGTCGGGGTCGGCGAGCAGCGGCACCGTCAGGCCGTGCCGGCCGGCGAACGCCTCCTTGCTCGCCACGTCCTTCCCGGAGACGCCGACGACCACCGCGTCGAGCGCCGCCAGGTCGTCCGCGCGGTCGCGGTACGAGCAGAACTGCTTCGTGCAGACCGGCGTGTCGTCGCCGGGGTAGAACGCCACGACGACGGGCCGCCCGCGGTGCGCGGAGAGGGTGAACGGGCCGTCCGTCCCCTCGAGGGTGAAGTCGGGGGCCTGCTCGCCCGGCCGGGGTGCGGAGCTCATGCGCCCCACCCTACGACCCCCGCCGCGGGAGGGCCCGCCCCGGCCCGTAGGCTGGACGCATGAGCCCGTCGGCGACCCTGCAGGCCCTCCTCGACGCCGCGCCGCGCGTGGCGGACGACGCGGGCGCGCTGCTCGGGCCGCTCGTCGGGGTCTCCTCCCCGTCGGGCGACGTGGCGGGGCACGAGGTGTGCGTGGCGCTCGTCCGCGACGCCCTGCCGCCGGCCGCCGTCGTCGAGCGGCTGCCGTGCTCGACGACCGGCGACGCCCCCGACCTGCTCGTGCGCCTGCGCGGCACCGGCACGGCGCGGGTCGTGCTGCTGGGGCACCTCGACACCGTGGTGTCGCACGAGCGCCACCGGCCGCTCGAGCGCGACGGCGACCGCTGGAACGGCTCCGGCACCTTCGACATGAAGGGCGGCGACGCGCTCGCGGTCGGCGTCCTGCGCGCGCTGGCCGACGTGCCGGGGGCGTCGACGCTGTTCGCCGAGGTGGCCCTGCTCCTCGTCGCCGACGAGGAGTGGCGGTCGGAGCCCTTCGCCCACGGCCCGCTCTTCCGCGACTGGGACGCCTGCCTGTGCTTCGAGGGCGGCGAGCGCACGGCCGCGGGGGAGGAGGCCGTCGTCGTCCGCCGCAAGGCCGCGGCGGCGATCCGCGTGGACGCCCGCGGCCGCGCCGCGCACGCCGGCTCGCGGCCGGACGACGGCCGCAACGCCCTGCTCGCCCTCGCCGCGATCGCGCGGGAGATCGCCGCCCACCACGACCCGTCCGGGCCGGACCGGCTGAGCGCGGTGCCGACGATCCTGCGCAGCGGCGCGGCGATCAACGTCGTGCCCGACGCCGGCGAGCTCGTCTGCGACCTGCGGGCCGACGACGTGGCGCCGATCGAGCGGGTCCTCGCGGGCCTGCCGACCGAGGTCGACGGGGTGGCGGTCGCGGCGCGCTTCGGGCGCGTGTGGCCGGGGATGGACCACCGGCGCCAGGCCGCGCCCGTGCTGGAGCGGGCGGGCGCGCTGCTCGGCCGTCCGGTCCACGGCGCCGCCCGGGGCGGCGCGTCCGACGCGAGCCACCTGGCGCCGTGGGTGCGGGTGGCGATCGACGGCCTGGGGCCGCTCGGCGGCGGCGCGCACGCGGACGACGAGCACGTGGACGGCGCGACGCTGGGCGACCGCGCCGCCGTCGCCCTGGCCGTGCTCGGCGCCGTCCTCGCCCCCGCCTGAGCCGCGCGGCCCGCTCGCCCGCGCGCCGCAGGGCCGGCCGTGCGGGGACGTTCACGGCCCGGTGGCGTCCGCCGCCCGGTCCCGGGGTAGGGTCGGAGGGTGACCAGCACGCCGCGCCGCCCCGCCTCGCCCGACGAGGAGATCCTCAGCGCCGAGTGGCCCGACGTCCGCACCGAGCTGACGGACCCCGAGCGCGTCGAGCGCATCGGCGCCGAGCTGACGCGGGCGTTCGACGCCCTGCGCGACGTCCGCGACGGGATCACGGTCTTCGGCTCGGCGCGGACGGGTCCGGGCAGCCCCGAGTACGAGGCGGCGCGCGAGCTGGCGCGCCGCCTGGCGGCCGACGCGGGGGCGACGGTGATCACGGGCGGCGGCCCCGGGGTGATGGAGGCCGCCAACCGCGGGGCCCGCGAGGGCGGCGGCCGGGCCGTCGGCCTGCTCATCGACCTGCCGTTCGAGACCGGGTCGAACGGCTACCTGGACGTCGAGGTGCCGTTCCACTACTTCTTCACGCGGAAGGTCTCGTTCGTCCGCTACTCGAACGCCTTCGTCGCGATGCCGGGGGGCTACGGCACGCTCGACGAGCTCTTCGAGGTGCTGTGCCTCGTCCAGACGAAGAAGATCCGCCGCTACCCGGTGGTCCTGTACGGCACCGCGTTCTGGGGCGGCCTGGTGGCCTGGCTCCGCGAGCGCCTGCTCGCCGACGGGCTGATCTCGCCCGGCGACGAGGACCTGTTCGTCGTCACGGACGACATGGAGGAGATCGTCGCGATCTGCGCCGACGCCTGCCGCCGCCAGCACGGGTACCTGGGCGACTGAGCCGCCCGCCACGGCTTCGGGTGCGGTGCGCCGGCGGCCGCTCAGTGGTCGGCGACGACGCCGCCCTCGGGCACGAGCGGCCGGCCCTCGGCGTCCCACTGCAGCAGGCCGCCGCGCAGCGACCACGCGTCCAGGCCCTGCTCGCGCAGCGCCTGGGCGGCGTACCCCGAGCGGCCGCCGACGCGGCACTGGAACACGACGGGCCGCTCCCGGTCCAGCTCGCCCGTCCGCGCGCCGAGCTGCGAGAGCGGGATGTGGACCGCCCCGTCGATGCGGCCGGCGTCCCACTCGTCCTGCTCGCGGACGTCGACGAGCTGGACGGTGCCGCGCTCCAGCTCGCGCGCCAGCTGCTCGCCGTCGACCTCGAGCCCGGGGTGATCGAAGATGCGCTCGGCCATCCCGCCACGGTACCGCGCGCGGCCGGGCGTCCCGCTCCGGCGGGGCGGTTCCGGGGCGATACCCCGTAGAATGGGCGCATGGACGCCGTCGCCCCGACCGCAGAGGTGGACGCCCGGCTCGTCGCCCGCCTGCGGGGCGCGGGCCTGCGCGTGACGCCGCAGCGCCTGGCGCTGCACCGGATCGTGGCCGCGACGCCGCGCCACGTGACCGCCGAGGCCCTGCTGCGCGAGGCCACGGCCGACCTGCCCGGTCTGGCGCTGCCGACGGTCTACTCCACGCTCGAGCTGTTCGCCGAGCTCGGCGTCGTGCGCCGGGTGGCCGCCCCGGGCGCGGCCCGCTACGACACGGACCCCACGCCGCACGACCACTTCACGTGCACCCGGTGCGGCACGCTGCTCGACCTGGACACGAGCGCCGGACGCGCGGCCGCCACGCGCGCCGCCGAGGCCGCCGGCCACCGCGTCGCGTCGGCCACCGTGGTGGTCACCGGCGTGTGCGCCGGCTGCGCCGCGGACGCCTGACGCCCCACCCGGACCGGGCGCCGCCACGGGTGGCGTATGGTCCCTCCATGGTCCGCCGGTCGCCCGCTCTCGTCCTGATCGCGGGGTTCTGCGTCGCGTGCGTCCTGGGGCTCGTGCTCGCGGGCTGGGCCACGGAGGGCTGGGTGCGCACGGTCCAGACGATCGGCGTCGTCGGCGCCGGCGTCGGCGTCGCGGTCGCGATCCTGGCCGCGATCACCGGCCACCTCGCCGACTACCGCGAGCCCGCGTCCGACGAGGAGTTCGAGCGCGTCGTCGAGCGCTCGGAGTACCTGGCCGCGCAGGGCCTGGCCGTCGACCCCGACGAGGCCGAGTTCCTCGCCGCCGACCCGTACGACGACGAGGGGTTCGCGTCGCTCGTGCGCGATGCGCTGGACGACCTGCCCGACCTGCTGCAGCGGGTGCTCGACACGAACGTCGCGGTCGTCATCTCGGACGACGGGCACAAGCACCACGCCTACGGCCTGTACGTCGGCGACGGCGCCACGCGGGACGAGCACTCCGACCGGATCATCATCTTCCGCGACACGCTGCGCCGCGCGTTCGGGCACGACCCGGACCTGCTGCGCGAGCAGGTGACGATCACCGTCCGCCACGAGCTCGCGCACCACGTCGGCTTCGACGAGCTCGGCGTCCGCGAGCTGGGGCTGTAGCCCGCCGCGCCACCCCGTCGACCGCGGCGGCGCCGCGCGTCCCACCGGCCCGATTGACTCGTCAGTCAATGGGCGTACCATGGCCGGACACCCCCCTCTCGAGGAGCTAGTGCCGTGCCCGAAGCCGTCATCGTCGATGCCATCCGCACGCCCATCGGGCGCGCCGTCAAGGGGTCGCTGAAGGACGTCCGCGCCGACGACCTCGCCGCCCTGCCGATCAAGGCGCTCATCGAGCGCAACCCGGGCGTCGACTGGTCCGAGACCGTCGACGTCCTGATGGGCGCCGCGTCCGGCGAGGGCGAGCAGAGCTACAACATCGCCCGCAACGCGGCGCTGCTGGCGGGCCTGCCGTTCGAGGTCCCCGGCGTGACGACGAACCGCTTCTGCGCGTCGTCCCTGCACACGATCCGCACCGCCTTCCACGCGATCAAGGCGGGGGAGGGCGACCAGTACATCGCCGCCGGCGTCGAGGCCGTGTCCCGCACCGTGCAGGGCGGGGAGTGGCAGTTCCACCCGCAGCTCGACGGCTCCGAGGGCTCGATCTGCAACGTCTACCTGCCGATGGGCCTGACGGCGGAGAACGTCGCCAAGCAGTGGAACGTCTCGCGCGAGGCGCAGGACGCGTGGGCCGCGAAGAGCCAGCAGCGCGCCGTGAAGGCGCAGGAGGACGGCCACTTCGACAAGGAGATCGTCCCCGTCACGCTGCCCGACGGCACCGTCGTGTCGAAGGACGACGGTCCGCGCCCCGGCACGACGGTCGAGAAGCTCGCGCAGCTGAAGCCGGTCTTCGACCCCGAGAACGGCACGGTCACCGCGGGCAACGCCTGCCCGCTCAACGACGGCGGCGCCGCGACGCTCATCATGAGCGCCGAGAAGGCCGAGAAGCTCGGCCTGACCCCGCGCGCCCGGATCATCGCGACGTCCGTCGCCGCGATCCGCCCCGAGATCATGGGCGTCGGCCCGATCCCCGCCATCCAGAAGCTGCTGGCGGCGACGGGCAAGAGCATCGAGGACATCGACATCGTCGAGATCAACGAGGCGTTCGCCGCCCAGATCGTGCCGTGCAAGGACGAGCTGGGGATCAGCGACGAGCAGCTCAACCCGTTCGGCGGCGCGATCGCGCTGGGCCACCCGTTCGGCATGACCGGCGCGCGCATCATGACGACGCTCATCAACGGCCTGGAGACCACGGGCGGGCGCTACGGCATCGAGTCGATGTGCGTGGCCGGCGGCATGGGCATGGCCGCGCTGATCGAGCGGATCTGACGGGACGGGGCCGGCGCGCGCGCCGGCCCCGTCCCGGCGCCCCGGCCGCGGCGCCCGGCGCGCACGCCGCCCGGGCGGCGCCCGGGAGTTCACGGCCGGGCCTCGCCAGGCGCCGTCCGGGCCCCTAGGCTCCGAGGCCATGCGCATCGGGATCCTGACCGCCGGCGGCGACTGCCCCGGCCTCAACGCCGTCATCCGCGGCGTCGGCCGCAAGCTCCTGCGCGAGGGCCACGAGCCCGTCGGCCTGCGCCGCGGCTACCGCGGGCTGGCCGAGGCGGACCACCTGGCGCTCGACCACCGCTCGATGTCCGGGATCCTGCACCTGGGCGGCACGATCCTGTCGACCTCGAGCTACGACCCCTACCGACACGACGACGGCCCGGACAAGGTGCGGGCGGCGATGGAGCGCGGCGACGTCGACGCGGTCGTCGCGATCGGCGGCGAGCACACGATGGACATCACGCGTCGCCTGCACGAGGGGCTGGGGCTGCCGGTCGTCGGGGTGCCGAAGACGATCGACAACGACATCGTCGGCACGGACCGCACCTTCGGCTTCGACACCGCCGTGCAGGTGGCGGTCGACGCCATCGACCGCCTGCACTCCACGGCCCAGTCGCACGACCGCGTCATGGTCGTCGAGGTCATGGGGCGCAACGCCGGGTGGATCGCGGTCGAGTCCGGGATCGCGGGCGGCGCGGACGGCATCCTCATCCCCGAGCGCGACGTGCCGGTGGAGGACCTGGCCGCCACGATCCGCCAGCGCCACGAGCGCGGCAAGGACTTCTCGATCATCGTCGTCTCGGAGGGCGCGCGCCTGGCGTTCGCCGACGGCTCGTCGCAGAAGGTGCGCGCGAGCGACGACACCGACGAGTACGGGTACGAGCGCCTGGGCGGCATCGGCGCGGCGATCGCGCAGGAGCTCGAGCGCGAGACGGGCTACGAGACCCGCGTGGTCGTCCTGGGCCACGTCCAGCGCGGCGGGACGCCGACGGCCTTCGACCGCGTGCTGGCCACCCGGTACGGCGTCGCCGCGGCCGAGGCGGTGCTCGACGGCGCCTTCGGCACGATGGTCGCGCTGAAGGGCCAGGAGATCGTCCGGGTGCCGCTGAGCGAGGTCGAGGGCGTGAAGGGCGTCGACCTGCGCCTGGCCGAGCTCGCGCGCACGTTCTTCTAGCGCCGCGGCGGCCGCGCCGCGCCGCCGCGCGTGCGACGATCCCGCGCGATGCGGATCGTCACCGTCGTCGGCAACCGGCCCCAGTTCGTGAAGGCCGCCGCGGTCTCCCGGCCGCTGCGGGAGCGCCACGACGAGGTGCTGATCCACACGGGGCAGCACCACGACGACGCGCTGTCGGCGGTCTTCTTCCGCGAGCTCGATCTGCCGGCCCCGGACCACGAGCTGCGGCTGGGCGGCGGCACCAACCTGGCCCAGACGGCCCGGATGCTGACCGAGCTCGAGGCGCTGCTCGGCGCCGCCCGCGCCGACGGCCCGGTCGACGCGGTGCTCGTCTACGGCGACACGAACACGACGCTCGCCGCGTCGCTCGTCGCCGCCGACCTGGGCGTGCCGCTGGCGCACGTCGAGGCCGGGATGCGGTCGTTCGATCGCCGGATGCCCGAGGAGCGCAACCGCGTCGTCTGCGACCACCTGTCGACGCTGCTCCTGGTCCCGACGCCGACGGCCACCGCGAACCTGACGCGCGAGGGGCTGGGCGACAAGGTCGTCGACGTCGGCGACGTGGTGACCGACGTGACGCTGCACGTGCATCCGCGCGCCCGCGAGCGCGCCGGGGCCTGGCTGGGCGCGCGCGACCTGGCGCCGGGCGGCTACCTGCTGGCGACCGCCCACCGGGCCGGCAACGTCGACGACCCCGCGCGGCTGACCGCGCTCGTCGGCGTGCTCGAGGCGTGCGCGACGCCCGAGCGTCCGCTCGTGCTGCCCGTGCACCCGCGGACCGCCGCTCGCCTGCGCGAGCACGGGCTGGAGGAGCGCTTGCGCGCCGCGCCGGGCGTGCGGCTGCTCGATCCGGTCGGCCCGCTCGACTTCGCCACGCTGCTCGTCGGCGCCGCCGGCGTCCTCACGGACTCGGGGGGCGTGCAGAAGGAGGCGTACCTGGCCGGCGTCCCGTGCGTGACGCTGCGCGACACGACGGAGTGGACCGAGACGGTCGACGCCGGCTGGAACGTCCTCGTCGACCTGGACGCCGGCGCGGCGCGGGCGGCGCTGGACCGCCCCGTCCCCGCGGAGCGCCCGCCGCTGTACGGCGACGGCCGCGCGGGGGAGCGGGTCGTCGCGGCGCTCGAGCGCGCGTTCGGCGGCGCCTAGGGGCGTCCTCGCCGGACGGTCGGCGACGAGGCCGAGGCAGCGCCCGGCGCGGGTGGGCCGCCGTCCCGCGCGTCCCGCGGGCGAGGGTCAGCGGCCCTGGTCGGGAGCGACGTAGCGCAGGCCGTCGAGCGCCATCTCGAGGATGTGCCCGTTCTGGGCGGGGTCCTCGACGGGGATCTTGGCGATGCCGCCGGCGAGCTTCAGCACCTCGGCGACGTCGGTGTCGGGGCGCACGACTCCGGCCTCCTGGGCGCGGCGGAGCAGCGGGTCCCCGACGGCGAGCAGCGCGGCGCGGCTGCGCTGGAAGACGTCGGCGTCGCGCTCGAACGTGCCGAGCAGCGCGGGCGCCAGGGCCTGCTTGGCGACGAGGTAGGCGGTCAGTCGCCGCAGCCAGCCGGCGAAGGCCTCCCAGGGCGGCAAGTCGGCCAGGTCGGCGGCCGAGTCGCACAGCGCCTGGACCTCCTCGAGGTAGACGGCCTCGAGCAGCGCCGCGCGCTGCGGGAAGTTGCGGTAGAGGGTGCCGATGCCCACGCCGGCGCGGCGGGCGACCTCCTCCAGCGGCGTGTCGGCGCCGCCCTCGGCGAACGCCTCGCGGGCGGCCTCGACGAGCCGCTCGTAGTTGCGGCGGGCGTCCGCCCGACGGGGGCGGGGCGGGGCGAGGGGGTCGGCGGTGTCCCGGGTCATGGCGCAGCGCTCCGTCACCGGGTTGACGAACCGGAGGTCGCCTCCGTATGATCCGGAGGCAGCCTCCACTTAGGCCCGGGCGGTCTCACGAATCTAGCACCGCCTCCGCCCCCGACCGTCGGGAACCTCATGCACACCACCGCCTCGCCCACCCCGGACCACGACCGCCGCCGGTGGCGCGCCCTCGTCGTCCTCTGCTTCGCCCAGCTGATGATCACCCTGGACACGACGATCGTGAACGTCGCCCTGCCGGCGATCCAGGAGCACCTCGACTTCAGCGACGCCGACCTGTCGTGGGTCGTCAACGCGTTCCTCGTGACGTTCGGCGGCTTCCTCCTGCTCGCCGGCCGCCTGGGCGACCTGCTCGGCCGCCGGCGCGTCTACCTGGTGGGGCTCGTCGTCTTCACCGTCGCGTCGGCGCTCTGCGGGCTCGCCGAGAGCCAGGGCATGCTGATCGGCGCCCGACTCCTGCAGGGCGTCGGCGCGGCGCTGCAGGGCGCGGCCATCCTGGCGATCATCGCCACCGGCTTCCCCGAGCCCCAGGAGCGCGCCCGTGCCATGAGCGCCTACGTGTTCGTCGCGGTCGCCGGCGCCGCCCTCGGCCTGCTCGCGGGCGGCCTCCTGACCGAGGGCATCAGCTGGCGGTGGATCTTCCTCGTCAACGTCCCGATCGGCGTCGGCACGATCGTCGTCTCGCGGCTGCTGGTCGACGCGGACGAGGGTCTCGGGCTCGGCGACGGGCTCGACTGGCTCGGCTCGGTCCTGATCACGCTGGCCGTCATGGTCGGGGTGTTCGCGGTCGTCGGCGCGGTGGACCACGGCTGGGGCTCGACCCGGGTGCTCGGCTCCGGCGCCGCGGCGCTGCTCCTTGCCGGCGCCTTCGTCCTGACGGAGCTGCGGGTCGCCGATCCGGTGCTGCCGCTGCGAATCCTGCGCCAGCGCGGGCTGATGGGCGCGAGCGTCGTGCGCGCGCTGATCGGGACCGGCCTCTTCGCGACGTTCTTCCTCGGCACGCTCTACTTCGAGAACGTCCTCGGCTACGGCCCGGTGCAGACGGGGCTCGCGTTCCTGCCGTGGTTCCTGAGCCTGGGCGTGCTCTCGCTCGGCGTGACGGCGCGGCTGATCGCCCGCTTCGGGGCGATGCCGGTCATGGTCGCCGGGATGCTGATCTCGATCGTCGGCATGCTGCTCTTCCGCAGCGCCGGCATCGGCACGGCGTACTTCCCGACCATCGCCCTGGCCAACCTGGCGATCGGCACCGGCGTCGGGCTGACGATGATGCCGCTGCTGCACGTCGCGATGAGCGACGTCGCGCCGGCGGACCGCGGCCTCGGCTCCGGCGTCATCACGGTCGCGCAGCAGGTCGGCGGCGCCCTCGGGCTCGCCGTGCTCAGCACGCTGGCGGCGACCCGCACGAGCGGGCTGGTCGCGGACGGCGAGGAGCTCCGCAACGCGCTCGTCGCCGGCTACCGCCTGGCCTTCGTCCTGGGCGCGGGGTGCTTCGCGGCCGGCATCGTCGTCGCCGTGGCGCTGCTCGGGCGGAGCAGCACGCCGGCGCGGCGGCCGGTGGAGACGCCGGCGACCCCGGACCGGCCGGTCGCGACCGAGGCGTCCTGAGCGGACGGCACGGCGCCGCCGGCGGCGGTCGGCGGCGCCTAGCCCGTCAGGTTCCAGCGGCGCAGCACGCGCCGCTCCCGCTCGAAGCCGAGCACGCCGAGCGCGGACGTCGCCAGGGTCAGCCGCTGCCCGAAGACGGCGGGCTGCTCCAGCCAGCGCGCGGCCAGCACCCGCAGCAGGTGGCCGTGGGCGACGATCAGCACGTCCGCGCCGCCGTCCTCGGGCACCTGGCAGCGCAGCACGCGCGCGATGACGCGGTCCGTGCGGGCCCCGACGTCGTCGATGGTCTCGGCGCCCTCGATGTCGGCCGTCCACGACTCCCACGTGGGGTCGCCGGTCCGCTCGCGCATCGCGACGGTCGTGATGCCCTCCGCGGCGCCGTAGTCCCGCTCCATCAGGTCGTCGTCCAGCTCGGGCGCCGCGACGCCGGGCAGCGCCAGCTCGAGCGTCTGCCGCGCGCGCAGCAGCGGCGAGCAGAGGACGTGGGCGAAGTCGATGCCGGCCAGCTGCGGGGCCAGCGCCCGGGCCTGACGGCGGCCCTCCGACGTCAGCGGCAGGTCGGTGCGGCCCGTGTGGCGCATCGCCTTCGACCACTCCGTCTCGCCGTGGCGGGCCAGCCAGACGCGCAGGCCCGTCGGGACGGCGGCGCCGCTCACGCCGGCACCAGCCCGGCGGCCCGGGCGGGGCCGAGGGCCGCCTCGTCCGCGATCACCGTCAGGCGGTCGCGGGGGAGGAGGCTGGCCGGCGCGTGGATCCCGGGCTCGCCGAGCGTCCGCGCCAGCGCGTCGGCCTTGCCGGCGCCGGTGACGAGCAGCACGAGCTCGCGGGCCTCCGCCAGGGCGGGCAGGGTCAGCGACACGCGCTCGGGCGGCGGCTTCGGCGAGTCGAGCACCGCGACGGTCGTGCCGCCCGCCTCCAGGCCGGGGTGGCGGGGGAAGAGCGACGCCGTGTGGCCGTCCTCGCCCAGGCCCAGCAGGACGGCGTCGAGCGGCCGGCCCTGCAGGTCGTGCGCGTAGGCCGTCGCCTGGTCCGCCGGGGTGCCGACGCCCGTCAGGCGGTGCAGGGCGTAGCCGCGGTCGCGGCCCAGGGCCTCGTCCACCAGGCGCGCGTTGCTGTCGGGCGACTCGTACGGCACGCACCGCTCGTCGGCGAGGAAGACGTCGACCCGCTCGGGGGCGTCCACGCGCGGGCCGAGCAGCTCGTACGCCGCCACGGGCGTCGTGCCGCCCGACAGCGCCAGGGCAGCGCGTCCGCCGCCCGCGGTGGCCCGCGCGACGGCGTCGGCCAGCAGGGTGGCCGCGCGCTCTGCGGCGGCCTGCGCGTCGGCGACGGCGAGCAGCGTGGGGGCGGTCACGAGATGCCTCCCGCCGCGCCGGCGCCGCCCAGCGAGACGCTCGAGGCGTCGGCGCGGATGACGTGCATGACGGCGTTGATGAGCGCCAGGTGCGTGAACGCCTGCGGGAAGTTGCCCAGGTGCCGGCCCGTGCGCGGGTCGAGCTCCTCGGCGTAGAGCTGCAGGTCGGAGGCGAACGACAGCAGCCGCTCGCACAGCTCGCGGCCGCGGTCGAGCTCGCCGATCTCGACGAGCGCCGAGACGAGCCAGAACGAGCAGATCGTGAACGTGCCCTCCTCGCCCGAGAGGCCGTCGTCGGTCTCGTCGACCTTGTAGCGCAGGACGAGGCCCTCCTCCGTCAGCTCGTCCGCGATCGCCAGGACCGTCGCGCGGATGCGCGGGTCGTCCGGCGGCAGGAACCGGAAGAGCGGCATGAGCAGCAGCGACGCGTCGAGGGCGTCCGTCTCGTAGTGCTGGCAGAAGACGCCGCGCTCGTCGACGCCGTTCTCGCACACGTCGGCGTGGATCTCGTCCGCGATCGCCTGCCACTCCTTCGCGATCGCGAAGTCGCCGCGCAGCTCGGCCAGCCGGGCGCCCCGGTCGAGCGCCACCCAGCACATGACCTTCGACGACGTGAAGTGCTGGAGCTGCCCGCGGACCTCCCAGATGCCCGCGTCGCGCTCGCGCCAGTGGGCGATGGCCTCGGCGACCTGCTTCTTCAGGATCGGCCAGATCGCCTCGGGCAGCTGGTCGCGGGACCGCGTGTGCAGGTAGATCGAGTCCAGCATCGCACCCCAGACGTCGTGCTGGTTCTGGTGGTACGCGCCGTTGCCGATGCGCACCGGGCGGGCGCCGTCGTAGCCCTCCAGGTGGTCGAGCTCGTACTCGTCGAGCTGCCGCTCGCCACCGATGCCGTACATGATCTGCAGCGGCTTCTCGCCACCGGCGACGTCCTGGATGAAGTAGAAGAAGTCGTTGGCCTCCTCGTCGAAGCCCAGGGTGTACAGCCCCCAGAGCATGAACGTGGAGTCGCGGATCCAGGAGTAGCGGTAGTCCCAGTTGCGCTCGCCGTGCGGCGTCTCCGGCAGCGAGGTCGTGGCGGCCGCGAGCATGGCGCCCGTGGGGGCGAACGTCAGGCCCTTGAGCGTGATCGCGGAGCGCTGCAGGTGCGTGCGCCACGGGTGGTCGGGGAACTCCCCGTGGCTGAGCCACTCGTGCCAGAAGTCCGACGTGTAGTTCAGGCGCGCGTGCGCGTCCTCGTACGTCTGCGGGCCGCCGTGCGTCGACCAGGACAGCGCGATGAAGTGCGTGTCGCCCGCGCGGACGGTGGTGCGGGCGCGGGCGCGCTGGCCCTCGAAGCCCAGGCGCAGGTCCGTCGTGAGCGTCAGCTCGGTCGTGCCCTCGGGGTCGCCGACGATGCCGATGCCGTAGCCCTCCGACCCGTAGCGCCAGTGGCCGGGCCGGCGACCGTAGTCGAAGACCGGCTCGCACTCCATGTACATCTCGACGTAGCCGTTGACGCAGCGGATCGTCCGCAGCAGCACGTGGTCGGCGTCGTCGTCGGTGGGGGAGCGGCGGTGGCTCTGCGAGCGCTCGCCCTCGTGGTGCCACGGCCCGACGAGCAGGCAGTCGCGCACGACGACCCAGCCCGTGCGGGTGGCCCAGGTCGTCTCCAGGATCATCGTGCCGGGCAGGTACCGGCGGCCGGCCGGCACGGTCTGCCCGACCGGGGCGACGCGGAACTGGCCGGCGCCGCGGTCCAGCACCGCGCCGAAGACGGACGGGCTGTCGTGGCGCGGCACGCACATCCACTCGACGCTGCCGGAGGGCGCGACGAGCGCGTTGACCTCGCAGTCCGAGAGGAACCCGTAGTCCGCGATCGGGGGGTAGGCCGAGTGCGGGTTCGGGCGCTCGACGGGACTCAGATGCACGAGTGCAGCCTCCGGGCGGTCGCGAGCGCCCCGTGGTAGCCGTCGTCGGGCACGAGGGTGCGGCGCAGCGCGGTGCCGAGCACGCCGGCCTCGCCCCGCGACGCGCCCATGACGGTCCAGTGGCGCTCGGTGGTGGTCGTGGCGTCCCCGGTCCCGCGGACGACGTCCATGCGCCGGGCGCGCAGGCCGCCGGGGTTGCGGTCGAGGGCGAAGCTCGAGCCCGAGCGCGACGACACGGTGGTGCCGGCCAGGCCGGGCGGCGTGTCGTCGACGGGCGTCAGCCGCAGGGTGATCGGCAGGCCCGCGGCGTCGCGCACCGTGCCGCCCTCGCACCGCCAGCCCAGGCGGTCGCCGAGCCAGCCGAGCATGAGCCAGGCCGCGGCGGCCGAGCGGCGCTCGTGCCGCACCTCGACGGCGACGATCTCGTGCAGCTCGCCGGCCCGCGAGCCGCCCGCGTAGTGGGCCGCCAGGCGCTGCCGCCAGGGCGTGGCCCGCAGCCACGACAGGTCGACGACGGCGATCCGGCGCCGCTCGAGCAGGTCCCAGGCGTCCTCGAACCCGCCCGCCACCTCGGCGGCGTCCGCGGTGTCGAGCATGACGGTCTGCGCGAGCTCGCCGATCGACTCGAGCGCGTCCGTGTGGCCGTGGGGCGCCCACACGATCGTCGGCACGTCGGTCATCACCATCGGGTCGACGATGGACTCGAGCCACAGCAGGTGCCGCTCGGCGACGTCCAGCTCGACGAGCTCGGACAGCGCCTGCCGGCTGCCCGGGTCGGGGTCGCCCGTCAGCGTCACGCGCGCCGACAGCGTGGCGCGCCGGGGCGACACGCGAACGAGGACGGTGCGCGAGGGGGTGTTGCGGCCGATGCTCTCCAGGCGCCGGCTGATCTCGCCGGCGTAGGCGGCGTCGACGATGGCGACCAGGTTGAGCGCGCGGGCCGGGAGGGCACCGCCGCCGGCGCGCTGGAAGCGCTCGCGCTCGAGGGCGCGCATCGCGCCCTCGACGGCGGCCGGGTCGACGTCGTCCTGCTGCCAGACGGTGTGCTCGATCGCGGTGCTCACGGCCGTCCCTAGATGGCGCGCCAGCGGTCGCCGGGCATGAGGATCCGCCGCTGCGTCTTCGGGCCGTCCGACCCGGCCGGGTACTCGTCCGGCGCCGCGTGCGAGCCCTCCCAGGCGCGCAGGATCGGGTCCATCACGGCCCACTGGGCCTCGACCTCGTCCGCGCGGGTGAAGAGCGTCGCGTCGCCGCGCATCGCGTCGGTGATGAGCCGCTCGTACGCCTCGGGCGACGTCGACAGGAACGCGGTGCCGTACGAGAAGTCGAGCGTGACGGGGCGCAGGTGCATGCCCGATCCGGGGACCTTCGCGGCCATCTTGATCGACACGTGCTCGTCCGGCTGGATCGAGAAGACGATCTGGTTGGGCTCGACGGCGTTGCCCTGGAAGGCCATGTGCGGCACGGGCTTGAGCGTCACCGCGATCTCGGTGAGCTTGCGGCGCAGGCGCTTGCCGGTGCGGATGTAGAACGGGACGCCCGCCCAGCGCCAGGTCTGCACGTCCAGGCGGAGCGCGACGAACGTCTCCGTCGTCGAGTCCTCCGGCACGTCCGGCTCGTCCGTGTAGCCGGGCACGTCCTCGCCGCCGACCGCGCCGGGCCCGTAGCGCCCGCGCACCGCGACCTCCTCGATCCGCTCGGGGTCGATGGGCGAGATCGCGCGCAGGACCTTGACCTTCTCCGTGCGCAGGTCGTCCGCGCTGAACGCCGTCGGCGGCTCCATCGCCAGGTGACAGAGGAGCTGCAGCAGGTGGTTCTGCACCAGGTCGCGCAGCGCGCCGGCGTGGTCGTAGTAGCCCGCGCGGCCCTCCAGGCCGACGGACTCGCCCGCGGTGATCTGGACCGACTGGATGTGGTTGCGGTTCCAGATCGGCTCGAACAGGCCGTTCGCGAAGCGCAGCGCCAGCAGGTTCTGGACCGTCTCCTTGCCCAGGTAGTGGTCGATGCGGAAGACCTGCTCCTCGCGCAGCACGTCCAGGACGCGGCGGTTGAGCTCGTTCGCCTCGTCCTGCGTCGTGCCGAACGGCTTCTCGATGACGACGCGGACGTCGGACTCGTCGCGGTCGGAGAGCCCGTGCTTGCCGAGCTGCTCGACGATCGTGCCGAAGAACGTCGGGGCGGTCGACAGGTAGAAGATGCGGTTGAGCGGCTGCCCGACCTCCTGGTCGAGCGCGTCGAGGCGCTGCGCGAGCGCGACGTACGCGTCGTCCTCGGCGAAGCCGCCCGACACGTACCCGACGTTCTGCACGAACGCGTCGAGCACCGTGGGGTCGGGCGGGCGCCGCGAGAAGCGCTCGACCGCGGCCCGCACCTCGGCGCGGTACGCCGCGTCCGCGTTCTCGGTGCGCGCCACGCCGACGAGGGCGAAGCGCTCGGGCAGCGAGCCCTCGTGCGCCAGGTTGTAGAGCGCCGGCAGCAGCTTGCGCCGGGCCAGGTCGCCGGTGGCACCGAAGATGACGAGGACCGACGAGGGCGGCGGCAGCTGGTCGAGGCCGACGGCGAGGGCGTCGTCGGGGATCGTCGTTTCGGTGCTCATGGAGACGGGCGGACGGCGGGGGCTCGGGGGGGGGGGGGGGGGCGGGAGGCGGGGCTACGCGTTGCGCTTGACGGCGTGGCCGCCGAACTGGTTGCGCAGCGCCGCGAGGACCTTGCTCTCGTACTCGTCCTCGCCCCGCGAGCCGAAGCGCGCGAAGAGCGACGCGGTGATCGCCGGGACCGGCACGCTGTGGTCGATGGCGGCCTCGATCGTCCAGCGACCCTCGCCGGAGTCGTCGACCCACGGCTGCAGGGCGTCCAGGCCGGTGCCCTCGGCCTCGAAGGCCCGGGCCGCGAGCGAGTTGAGCCACGAGCGGACGACGGAGCCCTGCTCCCACAGGTGGGCGACGCGGGCGAGGTCGAGCTCGGGGTTGTTCTTGTGCAGCAGCGCGTAGCCCTCGGCGAACGCCTGCATCACGCCGTACTCGATGCCGTTGTGGACCATCTTCACGAAGTGGCCGGACCCGGAGCCGCCGACGTGCTCCCAGCCGCGCTCTCCGATGGCGTGGCGGGACTCCTCGCTGGTCTCGGGCGCGAGCGAGTCGAGGACGGGGGCGAGGGTGCGGACGGCCTCGGCGTCGCCGCCGACCATCATGCAGTAGCCGACGTCGAGGCCCCACACGCCGCCCGAGGTGCCGACGTCGAGGTAGTGGACGCCCTTCTCGCGCAGGCGGTCCGCGCGGACCGCGTCGTCCGTCCAGCGGCTGTTGCCGCCGTCGACGATCACGTCGCCGGCGGAGAGCAGCTCGCCGAGCGCGTTCACGGTCGACTCGGTCGGCTCGCCGTGGGGGACCATGACCCACACGTGGCGCGGCGCCTCGAGCGCGTCGACGAGCTCCTCGAGGGTGCCGACCGCGCGGGCGCCGGTCTCCTCGCCCAGGGCGCGGGCCAGGTCGGGGTCGCGGTCGAACGCGACGATGTCGTGGTCCTCGCGGCGCAGGCGGCGGACCATGTTGCCGCCCATCTTGCCGAGTCCGACGAAGGCGATCTGCATCAGGAGGTCTCCTCGATGGCGGTGGTGAGGGAGCTGAGGGTCTCGAGCCAGTCGCTGCCCAGGCTCACGCGGAGGACCTGGCGGCCGCGCGACTCGAGGGTGCGCGCGTCGCCCTGCGACTGCGCGTGGAAGAGGGTCCGGAAGGACGTGGTGGGCGCCGGGTCGCCGCCGCCCTCGCCGTCGATGGCGGGCGCCGGCACGCTGCGCTCGGCGCGCGGGTCGTGCTCGAGGATGAGGAAGCGGCCGCCGTCGGCGCCGCCCTTGTGCAGCTGCCCCGTGGAGTGCAGGTAGCGGGGGCCGAAGCCCGTGGTGATCGCCGCGTCCGTGCGGCCGGCGAGCGCGTGGCGCAGCCGGCCGACCTGGCGGGCGGCGTCGCGGCTCGGCGGCAGGTAGGCCAGGATCGCCAGGTACTCGGGGGCGGCGAGCCCGGCGACGAACGCGCGCAGGGCGTCCGCGTCGGCCTCGGGGGCCGGCGGGATCTTCGTGCCCGCGGACACGTCGGACAGCACGGCCTTCGTGGCGTCCTTCGCGGCCTGCACGTCGGGCTGGTCGAAGGGGTTGATGCCCAGGCCCCAGCCGGCGACCGCGACGGCGACCTCGGTCGTCGCGAACGCGGCACCGAGGGCCTCGGCGCCCTCGACGACGAGCTCGAGCACGGGCACGCCGGCGTCGCGCGACGCCTGCAGGTCGGCGTCGAGCTCGGCGTCCTCGCCGGGCCCGCGCAGCACGAGCAGCTGGCGGTCGGCGCTCGTCGTGCGGCCGAGGGCCTTGTCGGACTCGGGGTCGGCGACGACGGGCAGCAGCCCGTGGCCGTGCTTGCCGGTCGACTCGGCGACGAGCTGCTCGAGCCACAGGCCGAACGCGCCCAGGCGCTCGTCCTGCACCCGCAGCACGAGCTTGTCGCGGCCCTGGCCGGCGAGCGCGGCCATCGCCACGCCCAGCCGCACCGCGGCGTTCTCCTCGACCGGCGCCTTCGACGCGTCGAGGGCGCGGGCGCCGCCGTGGAGCAGCGCGCCCAGGTCGGCGCCGACGAACGCGGCCGGCACGGTGCCGAAGGGGGAGAGGGCGCTGTAGCGGCCGCCGATCTCGGGATCGCCGTGCAGGATGGCGCGGAAGCCGTGGGCCTTCGCCATCGTCTCCAGGCCCGACCCCGGGTCGGTCACGGCCACGAACGCGCGGCCGTCCGGATGGCGCTCCCAGAAGTGGCGGAAGAGGGAGACGGTCTCGAGCGTGCCGCCCGACTTCGTCGAGACGAGGACGAGCGTGCGCTCGGGCTCGGTCGCGGCGTCGACCGTGGCGATCGCGTCCGGGTCGGTGGAGTCGAGCATCCGCAGGCGCAGGCGCTCCTTGCGCGGCCCGGTCCACTGCCAGATCACCTCGGGGGCGAGCGACGAGCCGCCCATGCCGACGAGGACCAGGTCGGTGAAGCCGTCGCGGGCGCACTCGGCCGCCAGCTCCTCCAGGCGCGTCTGCTCCTCGAGCCCGCGGTACGGGGCGTCGAGCCAGCCCAGGCGGTCGGCCACCTCGGGCTGGCCGGCCGGGCCCCAGAGCGTGTCGTCGCGCTCCCACAGGCGGTCGGGGACGCGCTCCTCGGCGGCGCGCGCGAGCAGCTCGTCGACCGCCCGCTGCTGCTCGTCGCTCAGGCGCAGGCGCAGGGCGGGGGGCGTGCTCATCGGGTCGTGCTCTCCTCGAGTCGGGCCAGTAGGGCGGCGCCGCGCACGCCGGCGTGGGGGCCGTGCTGCGCGACGCGGATGTCGGTCTTCTCACCCAGACCGGGCAGGAGCAAACGTCGAGCTGCCTCGGCGGCGGGGCGGGCGAGCAGGTCGCCGGCGGTCGAGACGCCGCCGCCGATGACGACGACCTCGGGCTCGAGCAGCGTGACGACGGCCGCGATGCCGACGCCGAGGCGCTCGCCCAGGATGCGCAGGGCGTCCACCGCGGTGGCGTCGCCGGCGAGCGCGGCGACCGTCACGGCGGGGCCGTCGGCGAACCCGCGCTCGCGCGCCAGGCGGTCGAGCGCGCGGCCGCTCGCCCAGTGCTCGAGCGACGACGGAAGGGGCGCGTCGCCGTGCGGCGGGCCGCCGTCCGTCAGGTCGGCGGCCACGGTCAGGTGGCCCAGCTCGAACGCGGAGGTGCGCGACCCGTGCAGCGGGTGGCCGCCGATGACGGCGCCGCCCCCGATGCCGGTCCCGACCGTCACGCAGACGAGCGAGCGGTGGCGCAGCTGCAGGTCGTCGTCCCAGGCCTCGGACAGCGCCGCGAGGTTGGCGTCGTTGTCGACGCGGACGGGGATGCCCAGGCGGGCGGCGAGCTCGTCGCGCAGCGCGACGTCGCGGAACGCGTCGATGTTCACCGAGCTCATCACGCGGCCGTCGGACAGCCGCACGACGGACGGCACGCCGACCCCGAGCGCCTCGACGTCGCCCAGCTCGCGCACGAGCCGGGCGATCTGGTCGAGCAGGCGCTCCGGGTCGTCCACCTCCGTGGGCTCGAGGCCGACGGGCGTGAACGAGGTGCCGTCGAGGAGGCCGACGGCGACCTTCGTGCCGCCGACGTCGACCCCGGCGGTGCGGACTGCGCGATCCATCCTCGCGAGGTTCGCACATTCCCCCCGCGTCCCCGGTGCCCGGGCGTGAACGCCCACCCCGTCGGCCACGCGCATCCACGGGTCCGCGCGCACCGTAGGGTGGGGTGATGGCCCCCGGCAGGATCCTGCTCACCGGCGCGACCGGCGCCATCGGCGGCCGGCTGCTCCCCGCGCTGCTGGAGGGCGGCGCGCCGGTGCGCGCCCTGGTGCGGCGGCCCGAGCGGGCGCGGCTGCCCGACGCCGTCGAGGTCGTGTCCGGCGACGTCTTCGCCGACCGCGGGCTGGACGCGGCGCTCGCGGACGTCGACGTGGCGTACTACCTCGTGCACGCGATGGGCCGGGGCAACCGCGGGGACTTCGCCGAGCTCGACCGCCGGGGCGCCGCCGCGTTCGGCGCCGCCGCCGAGCGGGCCGGCGTGCGCCGGGTCGTCTACCTGGGCGGGCTCGACGGATCCGGGGCGGCGGACTCGCACCACCTGCAGAGCCGCGCCGAGGTGGCGGACATCCTCGCGCGCCACGTCCCCGAGCCCGTGCACGCGCGCGCGGCGATGGTGATCGCGCCCGAGAGCCAGTCGTTCCTGATCCTCCGTCGCCTCGTCGAGCGGCTGCCCGTGATGGTCTGCCCGCAGTGGGTGTCGACGCGCAGCCAGCCGATCGCGGCCCGCGACGTGACCGCCGCCCTGCGCGCCCTTGGCGAGGTCGCGGGCGTGCCCGCCGAGGTGCAGCTCGGCGGGGCGGACGTCCTGACGTACCGCGAGATGATGCTGCGGACCGCCGAGGCGCTCGGGCGGCGACGCCCGCCGACCGTGCCGGTGCCGTTCATGACGCCCCGCCTGTCGTCGCTGTGGGTCAGCCTGTTCGGGGGCGTGGAGTACCCGCTGGTGCGGCCGCTCGTCGAGGGCCTGAAGGCCGAGATGCTCGTCACGGTCCCGCCCCCGCCCGGGGTGAACGACCGCCCGCTCGGCTTCGACGCCGCCGTGCGCGAGGCGCTCGCGCCCGCGACGGCTGCTTGAATCGCGCCATGCCCTTCGCCGCGATCGTCGCGCTCGTGATGATGGTCACGACGTGCGTGGCCGTGCGGGTCGCCCGCCTGCGCCTGCGCCGCGAGGCCGCCCGCACCCAGATCCGCGTCGGCCGGCTCGTCGACCACACCGGCCTGGACCAGGCGTCGGGCGCCGTCTACTCCATCCAGACGGCGTCGATCACGACGCCGACGGAGCGGCTGGACGAGATCTGGTCCACGGAGTACCTGGAGCGCCTGGCCCGCTCGTACTGGCTCTACATGGAGAAGTTCTCGCTCGGGCTCGTGCGGGTGCACTACGACACGCGCGGCCGCTACGTCTGCTTCCTCTCCCGGCGCTTCCCGCTCCTGGGCTTCAGCGAGCCGGAGTACGAGTTCGGGCCGTCCCACGGGATCGTGCGCTGGCCGATCGACCGGGGCCTGCTGATCTCGCGCAAGGGGCGCGGCCGCGGGTTCCTCGAGATCGAGGTGCACCGCCGCGACGACGTGGGCGACGAGGACCGGCCGATGAGCCGGGCGTACATCGAGCTCGAGGTGTCGGGGTTCTTCCCGACGATGTCGTCCGGGCTCGCCTACTGGGTCTACAAGCAGACCCAGTCGCGCTACCACGTGCTCCTGGCGTACGGCTTCATCCGCTCCCTGGCGAGCGCCGAGCTGGCGCCGTCGCGGATCGGCCGCTTCGGCACGGCGCTCGAGGCCGTCGACGCGCCGCCGTCCCCGGAGCGGATCCCGCGCGGCGACCGGCGGCGGGACCGCCGGGCCGCGACGGAGGGGATGGCGCCGCGGGGGTTCTCGCGGCGCCGGCCCGTGCGCGAGCGCGACTGACGGCCCGGCGGGCCGCGGCGCGGGGCCCGCGCCTACGAGATGCCGTAGCCGGGCATCTCCTCGAGCTTCTCGGGGCGGTGCCGCGCGTGCACGCGGCGGATGGTGTCCGAGCCGGCGCGCATGACGAGCGACTCCGTCGTCGCGCCGCCGCGCGGCGCGCGGCGCACGCCCTGCAGCAGCTCGCCGTCGGTCACGCCGGTGGCGGAGAACAGGCACTGCTCCGCCCGCACGAGGGTGTCCTGGGTGAGCTGCTGGTCCAGGTCGTAGCCGCCGTCGAGCGCCGCCTGGCGCTCCTCCTCGTTGCGGGGGTAGAGCCGGCCGATGAGCGTGCCGCCCAGGCACTTGACGGCCGCCGCGGCGATGACGCCCTCCGGCGTGCCGCCGATGCCCCAGAGCACGTCGACGGGGGAGTCGCTCATGACGGCCATCAGCGAGCCGGCGACGTCGCCGTCGGTGATCAGGCGGACCTTGGCGCCGGCCTCGCGGATCGCCTCGATCTGCTCGGCGTGGCGCGGGCGGTCCAGCGTGATGACGAGGACGTCCGAGATCGGCTTCTGGCGGCGCTCGGCGATCAGGCCGAGCGTCTCGGTGACCGGGCGGTCGAGGTCGAGGAGGTCGGCGATGTCGCGGCCGCCGGCCATCTTCTCCATGTAGACGATGGGGCCGGGGTTGAACATCGACCCGCGCGGCGCGATCGCGATGACCGCGAGGGCGTTGGGCTGGCCCTTCGCCGTCAGCGTCGTGCCCTCGAGCGGGTCGACGGCGATGTCGACCTGCGGGCCCTCGCCGTTGCCGACGCGCTCGCCGTTGTAGAGCATCGGCGCCTCGTCCTTCTCGCCCTCGCCGATGACGACGACGCCGTCCATCGCGACGGTGTCCAGGACGTAGCGCATGCCGTCCACGGCGAGCTGGTCGGCGGCGTTCTTGTCGCCGCGTCCCGCGAGGCGCGAGGCGGCCAGGGCGGCGGCCTCCGTCGTGCGGACGAGCTCCAGGGCGAGGGTGCGGTCGGGCGTCGTGGTCATGCTCTCGGGATCGGACGTAGGGACCCGCCCGGGGCGCCCGCGGGCGCGCGGTCCGGGCGGTGGCGTGGCGGGGAGCTTATGGACTGGTCCCGGAGGAGGGCCGACGGCCGCGGCGGCGACGCGGCGGCGCCCTCAGCGGCGCATCGCCGGGGCGCGGCCCGGCGTCTGCAGCCGCGCGACGTCGTCGCGGCGCAGGAAGCGGACCTGGTGCACGCCGTCGACGCCGAGGGCCTCGGCGGCGGGCTTCGTCAGGTCGAGGACGGCGCCGTTGGCGAACGGGCCGCGGTCGATGACGGGCGCGACCACCGTCTTGCCGCCCATCTGGATCTCGACCTGCGTGCCGCAGGGCAGCGTGCGGTGCGCGACGCCCACCGTGTCCGGGCCGAGGGTCACGCCGCACGCGGTCTTCTTGCCGTAGAAGCCGGGGCCGTACCACGTCGCGCGGCCGCGCTCGACGACCGCGACGCGGAGCGTGCCGGCGTCGGCCGCGGCCCGCTCGGCGGCGCCGGCGGCGTGCGCCGCCGTGGAGGGCAGCACCAGCCGCAGCTCGTGGTAGCGGGTCGACGTGGTGCGCCACGCGGCGGCGAAGCGGCCCGTGCTGCGCACGCGCGCGGTGGTGGCGCGGGACCAGCGGCCCGACGGGGTGCGGCGCTCGATCGTGACGCGCGCGCCCGCCAGGTCGGTGCGGAGCGTGCCCGAGATCCGCACGGGCCGGCCCACGACGGTGGACGACGTGGCGCGCCACGAGCCCACGCCCGGGACGTCGGCGGCGGGCACCGGGGTCTCGGCCGCGGCCGTCGTGCCGGCGGCGGGGGCGTCCGCGGCGGGGGCGGCGGACGGGGCGGTGGCGCCGGCGGTCAGCCCGCCGGTGGCGGGGACGGGGTCGGCGGCGCGCGCGGCGGTGGGCAGGGCGGTGAGCGCCAGCAGGCCGAGGACGGCCGCGCGGCGCACGGGGCGGGGTGCGATCAAGGGGTACCTGGGGTCTCGTTCTGCGCCTACGGGGTGAGCTGTCGGGCTCGCGCTGAACGAGTGCGCTACGGACCGAGGACGGTCCGATTCGCCCCGGCGACGGCCTTCGCAGGCCGGTCGCAGTGGGTCCCCCGCCCCGGACCGATGAGGTCGGCCGGGCTCGGCGACGGGCAGTATGGCACACCCGGCCGGGGGGTCTCGGGGGCGCGGCGACGGGCGGCGTGGTGGCCGCTGGTCGGCCGCCACGAGGACCCGCGGGGGACGGTGAACGCGGCGCGGGCGGGCTGCCGTGTGCGATCCGTCACGCGAGGGCCCCTGGGCGGCGATCGGCGCCCCGGCGGGCGCACCTTTTCGGGCCGAGCGGTGTACGTAGGGGTGTGGCCGCTCGTCGGCGGACCGCCCCTCGCGCACGCGGGTTGCGGTCCGGCCACGACGTGGTACTCTCGGGAGACGCTGTCGGTAGCTTGGCCACTTCTGGCCCCCCACCTGATCTGACCGACGCGCACCCCTCTCTTTTCTGCTGTTCGCCACCGCCGCCTGCCGGCGTGGTCACGAAGGGGCACCTCCGCAATATGTCTGTAGTCGAATTCCAGGAACTCGAAGAGGTCAAGGGTCTGGTCCACCGTGGCCAGTCGCTGGGCGTCCTGACCCACGCCGAGGTCCAGAAGGCGATCGCCGAGCTGGACTTCGACGAGTCGGACGTCGAGGAGCTCAACAACTACCTCGAGAAGAGCGAGATCGAGCTCGTCGAGGAGATCGATCCCGCGCACGCGGCGACCCAGGTCGAGCGCGCGCCGGACAAGCGCACGCGCAAGAAGCGCGCCGCGACGCCGCTGGACCTCCGTCCCGACATGACGACGGACAGCCTGCAGCTGTTCCTCAAGGACATCGGCAAGGTCCGCCTGCTGACGGCCGCCGAGGAGGTCGACCTGGCCAAGCGCATCGAGCGCGGCGACCTCGACGCGAAGCAGAAGATGGTCGAGTCGAACCTGCGACTCGTCGTCTCGATCGCGAAGAACTACCGCAACCAGGGCCTGCCGTTCCTCGACCTGATCCAGGAGGGGACGCTCGGCCTCGTCCGCGCGGCGGAGAAGTTCGACTACCGCAAGGGCTTCAAGTTCTCCACGTACGCCACGTGGTGGATCCGTCAGGCGATCGCCCGCGCCCTGGCCGACAAGGCGCGCACGATCCGCATCCCGGTCCACGTCGTCGAGAAGCTCAACAAGATCGGCCGTGCCGAGCGCAAGCTCGTGACGGAGCTCGGTCGCGAGCCCTCCGCCGAGGAGATCGCCGAGGTCACCGGCATCGACCCCGAGGAGGTCGAGTCGATCAAGCGCTCCGCGCAGGCCCCGGTCTCGCTCGAGAAGCCGGTCGGTGACGAGGAGGAGTCCGAGTTCGGCCAGTTCATCGCCGACGAGCGCGCCGAGTCGCCGTACGAGCGGGCCGCGGAGATCCTCACGAAGGAGCACCTGCGCGAGGCCCTCGAGAACCTGAGCTACCGCGAGCGCCGCGTCCTCGAGCTGCGCTACGGGCTCGGCGGCGAGAAGCCGTGCACCCTCGACGAGGTCGGGCACCGCTTCAACGTCACGCGCGAGCGCATCCGCCAGATCGAGAACCAGTCGCTGAAGAAGCTCCAGAGCCTCGCCGAGGCCCAGAAGCTGCGCGACGTCGCCTAGCCGGGCGACCGCACCCGTGCGAAGGGCGCCCCACGGGGCGCCCTTCGTCGTTCCGGGGCGCGAACGCCCTGCCGACGCCGAGACTTCATTCGGTAAAGTGTTGGGCATGGCCGTCGACCCCACCTGCCCGGTGTGCCGCACCGCGGACATCATCTGCGGCAAGTGGACGCTGCTCCTGATCCGCGATCTCGCCGAGGGCAACACCCGCTTCTGCGAGCTCGAGCGGTCGCTCGGCGGCATCAGCCCACGCACGCTCTCCCTGCGCCTGCGCGCACTGGAGGAGGAGGGCATCGTCGCGCGCCAGACGTTCCCCGAGGTGCCGCCGCGCGTCGAGTACGCGCTGACGGAGAAGGGGCAGGCGCTGCTGCCGATCATCGACGGCATGCGCGAGTACGGCACGCGCTGGCTCGGCGCCGAGGGCGACTGCGCCCCCGTGGTCGCCGGCGTCGCGACCGCCTGAGCGCGGCCATCCGACGCCCCGGGCCGGCCGTTGCACGGCTTGCCGGATCGGGCGAACACCGAAACCCTGAGGCTCTCCCCGGGTTGGGGAGGACGATGGCGAGCGAGCAGCAGCACCCCGACCGTCCCGACGTGCCCGGCTCCGCCGGCGCCCGGCGCGTCCTTCCCGCCGTCCCCGCGCTGACCCGCCGCCGGGTCGTGCGCGGCGGTGCCGTCCTCGGCGCCGCGGCGTGGCTGGGCGGCGGCGCGCTCGCCTCCGAGGCGGTCGCCGCCCGCGGGCCCGGGCGACTGGTCGTCCGCCGCTCCGCCCTCGCGCCGGGGCGGACCGTCGTCCTGACGGCGCCACACCGCTTCGACCTGCTCGGCGCCCCGGCCACGACGGTCGCCGGGATCGGGCTGCAGGTGCGCGCCCGACGGCGCGGCGGCCGCTGGAGCGCGTGGCGCGCGGTCGACGGGCACGACGGGCACGCCCCCGACGGCCGCCGGGCCGCGATGAGCGACCCGCTGTGGTTCGGCGACGCCGACGAGGTGGCCCTGCGCGTGCGCCGGCGCCCCGCCCGCGACGTGCGCCTGGACCTGGTGGCCGTGCCGCCGGGGGAGAAGGCCCGGGCCGGCCGCGCCGCCGCGCGCGCCGCCGCCGCCGGCGGGCTGGCGCTCCCGCGCGCCGCGGTCCGGGCGTCCGGCGCCCAGGCGGCCAGCCGGGCGGCGCCGACGATCATCCCGCGCACGGCGTGGGCGACCGGGGTGCGGACGAAGGGCTCGCCGTCCTACGGCGCGGTGCAGGTCGCGTTCGTCCACCACACGGTGAACGGCAACGACTACGGGCCCGGCGACAGCGCCGGCATCGTGCGGGCCATCGCCGAGTACCACATCGGCTCGAACGGCTGGAACGACATCGGCTACAACTTCCTCGTCGACCGCTACGGGCAGATCTTCGAGGGCCGCGAGGGCGGCGTCGACCGCCCCGTGATCGGCGCCCAGGCCGTCGGCTGGAACAGCGTCTCCACCGGCATCGCGATCATCGGCACCTTCGAGGGCGAGGCCGCGCCGGACGCCGCCCTCGACGCCGTCGCGTCGCTCATCGGCTGGAAGCTGCCGCTGCACGGCGTGCCGACCGCCGGCGCCGTGGCGCTCGTGTCGTCCGGCGGCTCGGGGAACCGCTGGCCCGCCGGCCGCACCGTGCAGATGAGCCGCATCAGCGGCCACCAGGACGGCTGCTCGACGGACTGCCCCGGCACGACGCTGTACGGGCAGCTGCCGGCCCTGCGCGCCCGCGTGGGCGACGTCAGCCCGGCGCCGGCCGCCGCCGGGCCGGTCCTGTCGATCACCGCGCCCGAGTCGGCCGTCGGGTACGGCACGACGCTGACGGCGTCCGGCGTCCTGACCGTCGGGGGCGCACCGGTCGGCGGCGCGCGGGTGACGCTGCAGAAGAAGAGCCCGAAGGGCGCCTGGGTGCCGATGGCCACGGGCACGACGGGCGCGGACGGCACGTGGTCCATCGGCATCCCGTTCCGCTCCGCCACGCAGATCCGCGCGACCGCGGCGGGCACGACCTCCAACGCGGTCACCCCGGCGCTCGACCCCGGACTGACCCTGTCGCAGCCCGCCCGCCGCGCGCGCCGCGGCGGCACCGTCCGGGCCCGCGGCCGCGCGCGCGGCGTCTCCGAGGTGAAGATCACGCTGCGCCGCAAGCAGGGCGGGCGGTACGTCGTCGTCTCGTCGAAGACCGTCAAGGTCCGCGGCGGCCGCTACTCCGGCACCCTGCCGGTGCGCCGGAGCGGCCTGCACAACGTCTCGGTCAGCGCGCGCTCCGGGCGCACGTTCACCACGCCGCGCCGCTACGTCCGCGCCAGCTGACCCCGGCGCCCGGGCGCCGGGGTCAGTGGGCGTGGCCGTGGCCGCCCTCGCCGAGCGCCGCCTCGGGCACGCGGCCGACGAGCACGGCCGCCAGGAGCGTCGACAGCGGCACCGACAGCACGAGCGCGATGCTGCCCACCAGCGTGGAGACGATCGGCTCGGCGAGCGACGCGTCGTTGACCGCGTCGCGCAGCCCGACGCCGTTCGCCGACGCCACGAGTAGCAGCGGCAGCGTCGCGCCCGCGTAGGCGAGCACGAGCGTGTGGATCGTGGCGGCCAGGTGGTCGCGACCGACCGCGAACGCCTCGCGGTACAGGCGCGCCACCGGCAGCGTCGGGCTGGTCCGGTGCAGCGCCGCGACCGTGGAGACCTGCGAGACGACGGTGTCCGTCAGCACGCCGAGCGCGCCGATCACCATCCCCGCGAGCACGATCCCCTGGAGCGGCAGGCTGCCGCCGCTCTGCAGGGCGAACGCGCCCAGGTCGCCGTCCGTCCCGTCGAGCCCGGCGAGCGACGTCCACAGGGTGCCGAGCAGCGCGGCGACGAGCAGCGAGACGCCGATCCCGGTGACGGCGGCCAGGCTCTGGGTCGTCACCCCGTACGTCAGCCCCGTCGTCACGAACATCACCGCGAGCGCGCCGACGACCGCGACGAGCAGCGGCGGCCGGCCGTCGAGGATGGCGGGGACGAGCCACAGGACGACGAGCGACAGGCTCGCCGCCGTGCCGACGAGCGCCAGCAGGCCGCGGCCGCGGGCCACGACGGCGCCGAGCAGCGCGAAGACGGCGGCGAGCACGCCGACGGGCAGCGTGCGATCGACGCCCGAGAACGCGTAGACGGGCTCGCCGCCGCGCTGTCCCGGCGGGGTCTGGTCGACGAGCCGGACGGCGTCGCCCTCGTCCAGGTCCGGGCTGACCTCGCGCGGGCCCAGGACGACCTGGACCGTGCGGCCGCGGTCGGACCCGTCGTCGACGCGGGTGCGGGCGGTGACGCAGCGCTGGTCCGACGGGCCCCCGCACGGGGCGAGCGCCACCCGGGTGACGGTGGCGCCGACCGTCCGCGTGGCGCCGCCCTGCGGCTTCGGGTGCTCGCCCGTCGGCCACAGGAGCAGCAGGCCGACGACCGTCAGCAGGCCGACGCCGGCGACGGCGCCGACGAGCACGCGCCCGGCGGGGCTGCGGAGGAGCGACCGGACGGGCGAGGCGGCGGGCATCCGGGCGGCGTTCGCCGCGGGCGCCCCGGATCCTGCGCGCTCGGGTCCGGGCGCGGCGCGGGGCCGCCTACGCGCCGGTGGCCGCGGCCTCGCGGCAGGCGGCGCACGCGCCGTGCAGCACGACGTCGTGCCCCGTCACCTCGAAGCCGGCGCCGTCGCTCAGGCGGTGGATGGCCTGCTCGAGGCCCTCGTCGGTGAACGGCACGACGGCGCCGCAGCGCTGACAGACGAGGTGGTGGTGATGGTGGTCCGGCGCGATCCGCTCGTAGCGGGCGATCCCCTGGCCGACCTCGATGCGCTGGACGAGGTGCAGCTGCTCGAGCTCGTCGAGCACCCGGTAGATGCTGGCGCGCCCGACGGCCCGGTCGCTGGCGCGCAGGTCGTCCTCCATCTCGAGGACGGTGCGGGCGCACCGCTGCTCGTCGAGCAGGTCGAGCAGCACGGTGCGGGCGCCGCCGCGCCGGTAGCCGGCGTCGGACAGGCGCTCCTCCGCCCGGCGCCGCCACGACGAGCTGCGATCGGTCGTGCTCACCCCTCCATCGTAGCCCCCGCGCCGCGGGGCGAGGCCACGCGCGCCGGAGGGGCGACGCCGGCCGGCTCGGCGACGCCGGATGCACGACGGCGTGCAGGCGCGAGGAGCGCCCGGGGCGGGGGAGAAGGCGCGGGGCATGCGCCACCCGCAGCTCCACGCCGCCCTGCGCTCGGCCGGTCTCCACGCCGCCCGCGAGCTGGCGGCCTGCGTCGCCGAGGGCGACGAGGTGCCCTTCGAGCTCGTCGAGCACGCCGGCCGCGGCCGCCGCTCCGGCGCCGGGCCCACCCTGTACTCGTACCGGCCGCTCGTCGGCCTGTACGTCGAGCGGCACGCCGCCGACCTGGACGCGCTGCCGGCCGTCGCCGAGGCGGAGCACACGATGGTGGCGGCGTGGGGGGTCGAGGCGTACCTGCAGGCCCGCGGCGTGGCCCGCCCGCCGGCCGACCCGCACGCCCGCGCGGCGCTCGCCGTGCGGCAGTTCCTGGAGCGGCTCTTCGAGGACGCCCCCGACTTCGCGTTCGTCGACGAGCACTTCGACCGCGCGTTCGCCGAGCTCGACGCCGTCCTGACGGTGAACGCCACCGAGACCGTCGTGGCGATCCCGCTCGCGGGGATCGAGCCGGCGATGGCGACGGTCGCGATCACGCGCGGCGTCGCGCTGCAGCGACCCGAGACCCTCCGCGGCGAGGCCCCCGACGCGGCGCTCGCCGGGCCGGACGGCACGCCCGCCGACGCCGTGGCGACCCTGCGCTGGTCTGCGCGCCCCGACGCGCCCGAGACGCCGCGGCGGGCGCGCGAGGCCGCGCGGCGCCTGGTGACCGCGCTGCGGCTGCACGTGCCGGGCGCCGCGCCGGCCGCGGGCCCGCTGCTGTGGGTCCGCACCGCCGGGTCGTCCTGGCGGGCGATGGCGCTCGGGGGCACGTTCAGCGCCCGCGGCCTGGCCGTGGTCGACGCCGAGGACGTGCCCGACCTGCGGACCTTCGTGGACCTCGTCGCCCGGCGGCTGCCGCAGCAGGGCGAGGTCGCGTGGGCGCTGCGGCGCTGGACCCTGGCGCTCGACCGCGACCGCCCCGAGGAGGCGCTGAGCGACCTGCTCCTGGCCGCCCGCGGGCTGCTCGAGCCGGAGGGCCCGCGCAGCGGCCGCCTGGCCGGCCGCCTGGCGGCCCTCGTCGCGGCCGACGACGAGCGCGCCGCGCTGGCCGGGCGCCTGGCGCGACTGGCGCTGCAGGAGCAGGAGGTGGTCGCCGGCTCGCGGCGCGTCGACCGCGACCTGCCCGACGGCGTCGACGAGCTGGCGGAGTGCCTGCGGGCCGTCCTGCGCGACTGCGTCTGCGGCCACCTGCGCGGGGATCTCGTCGAGCTGGCGGAGGGGCTGCTGCTCGACGCCGCGGTCGAGGAGCCGGCCGCGGCGACCCCGCGCCGCCGGGGCGCCCTCGCCGGCCTGCGGCTGCCGGCGTGGACCGTGCACCCGCGGCCGCGCGGGCACGGCGACGGCCGGCCGGCGGCGCGGCCGCGCGTCGACCTGGACGACGGCTGGACGGACGAGGACTGGGACGACGACGTCGCGGCGGTGGCGGACGCCGACGGGGAGCCCGAGTGGGACTGGACCGACGACCCCGCGGCGGAGGCGCCGTCCGGCGACCCCGCCGGCGCGACCGCGCTCGCCGGGACCGACGCGGGCGCCGCGCCGACCGCGGACGCGTCAGCCCCCGGTGCGCCGGCCCCCGAGACCTCCGCGCTCGACGTCGACGCAGGCACCGGCCCCGTGGCCGCGCCGCGCGGGGCGGGCCGCGCCGCCCCGGGCGCGGGACGCCCGGGGACGGCCGACGACGCCACGCCCGCCCCGGCCGCGGCCTCGCCGGTCACCGACGAGGCGTGGGACGCGCGCCTGCGATGGGCGCTGCAGGAGGCCGCGCAGCTGGAGGAGGAGGCCGCGGGCACCGCGCTCTCGGCGTCGCGCGACGCCGACCGGCCGGCGGCCGGCGCGTCCGCACCGTCGGAGGCCGTGCCGGCGGTCGACGCCCCCGTCGACGCCGGTCCGTCGGCGCCCGACGCCGCCGGCGTCGCGGATGCCGCCGACGCAGGCGACCCCGACGCCGGCGACGCCAACGCCACGCCGCGCCGGGCGGAGGGCGACGCGCCGGCCTCTCCCGTCGCCGGCGCGGACGCCGCGGAGCCCGAAGGCGACGAGGTGCCCCGGCGCGACCCGGCCGCCCGCTTCGCCTTCGCCGCGGACGACGACGTGCTCGAGCCGGACGTGCCGGTCTACGACCTGCCCCCGCGGATCCGGCCCGTCGACCCGGCGGGCGAGATCGTCGCCCGCCGCCTGACGCCGCGGCCGCGGCCCGACCTGTGGCTGGACGTCACGTGGGACGAGCCGCAGCTGCGGGACCCGCGCGACGACGACGATTCGACCGGCCCCTGGCCGGTGCCCGAGGCCGGCTGAGCTCAGCCCGCGGGCGCGTCGGCCACCAGGCCGTCGCGCACCGCGGCGAGCGCCGGCAGGTCGAAGACCTCGCCGGGCAGCAGCGGGACGACGACGGGCCGGTCGTCCCCGGTGGCGCGCGCGAGCGCGGCGACGACGGTGCGGTCGTGCGCCGCGCGGGCGCGGTGCTCGTCCCAGGTACGGCCCACGCGGGCGGCCAGGTCCTCGCCCAGGTCTGCCGCGAGCGCGTCGGCGACCGCGGCGCCGTCGCGGTCGTGCTCGCCCGCCGCAACGACCTCGGCGCGGTTGACGACGAGCCCGGTGAAGGGCATGGCGGCCCCGTCCAGGTGCCGACGGAAGAACACCGCCTCCGCGGCCGGCACCGGCTCGGGGCTCGCGACGACGACGAAGCGCGTGGCGGGGTCGCGCAGCAGCGCGCGGACCGCGACGGCGCGCGCCGACAGCCCGTCCGTGAGGGGGCCGAGCGCCTCGAAGAACGTCGACAGGTCGCGCAGCAGGTCCACGCCCGTCAGGCGCTGGAGCGCGGTCAGCGCCAGGCCGGTGCCGCGGCGGGCCAGCCGGGCCGCGAAGCCGCCCTTGCCCTGCCCGAGCAGCGCCTGCATCGCCCGTCCCTCGAGGAAGCCCGCGATGCGGTCGGGGGCGTCGAGGAAGTCGAGCGCGTTCCGCGACGGCGGGGTGTCGAGGACCACGACGTCGAAGCGCGGGTCGGCGACGAGGTCGTGCAGCCGCGCGACGGCCGTGAACTCGTGCGAGCCGCCCGCCGCGCTCGAGATCTGCCGGTAGAGCGGGTTGGCCAGCACGCGGTCCCGGGCCGCGTCGTCCGGGCTGACCGCCGCGATCAGGCCGTCGAACGTGCGCTGCGGATCCAGCATCGACGCCCACAGCTCACCCGGCGGGGCGACGCCGAGCGCCGCGAGGGCGTCGGCGCTGACGCGCTCGGGCTCGTTGCCGAGCGCCCCCAGGCCGAGCGCGTCGGCCAGGCGGCGCGCCGGGTCGATGGTCACGACCGCCACCCGCAGGCCGCGGCCCGCGAGCGCCAGGCCCAGCGCGGCCGCCGTCGTCGTCTTGCCGACGCCGCCCGGGCCGGCGCAGACCACGACGCGCGCGCCGTCCAGCCGCTCGATCAGCGGGACGCTCACGCCGCCCGCTCCCCGCCGGCGGCCGGCGCGTCGAGCGCGGCGGCCAGCACGTCGGCGAGCGCCAGCACGGTCTGCGCGCCGAGCCGCCGCTCCGCCGACGCCGGCAGCGCGACGACGGGAGCCGGGAAGCCCGCCCGCAGCCGGGCGAGCTGCCGCGCCTGGTCCGCGGCGCGCGCGGCGTGGACCGCGGCGACGCGCAGGGCGGGGTCGCCGGCCGCGCCGGCCCGCAGCGCCTCGCGGTCGGCGGCGGAGAAGCGGTCGGCGAGCAGGCCGTTCGCGACGCCGAGCGCCACGTGCACGCCGACCCGCTCGGCCAGCGCGGGCGCCAGCTCGAGCGCCTCGGCGACGGGCAGCTCCTCGCCGGTGGCGACGACGACGGCGGCGGTCTGCGCCGGGTCGGCGATCGTCCCGCCGATCTGCCCGCCCTGCCGCGCGATCGGCCCCACGCGCGCGGTCCGGGCGAACTGCGCCGGGGCGCCCAGGATCGTCAGCGCGTGGCCGCTGGCCGGCGCGTCCATCACGCACAGGTCGTACGGCTCGGCGCCGGGGGTGCGCCGCGTGGGCTGGGAGAGCTCCCACACCTTGCCCATCGCCAGCAGCTCGCGCATCCCCGGCGTGGCGGCGGTGAACGCGGTGAAGACGCGGCCGGAGAGCAGCAGGTCGGCGACCGCCCCGACGGGCAGCTGGTCGCGCAGGTACTCGCGCAGCGCCGCCTCGGGCGAGACGGAGACGTGGCGCAGCTCGGCGGCCCCGGGGCCCAGGTCGAGCGGGAGCGGCTCCTCGTGGAAGCGGTCGTCCTCGGGCGGCGGGGCCGCGAACGCGTCGCCGGCCGCGCCGCGCAGCAGCGCCGGGACGTCGCCGCGACGGCCGACCTCGGCCAGCACCGTGCGCTTGCCGGCGCGGGCGCCGAGCACCGCCAGGGCGGCCGCGACCGTCGACTTGCCCACGCCGCCCTTGCCGGTGACGACGAGCAGGCGCTGGGAGAGCAGGTCGGCGACGGGCATCCGGGGCGATCCTACGCGAGCGGCCCCGTGCGCCCCCGGGGCCACCGCGCGACCGCCGCGCCGGCGCGCCGCCGCGCCGCCCGAAATCCGCGCCGCCGGCGGGAAGGAACGCGGCAGGACGGGGCGAACACCCCGTCCAGGCCGCGGGAACCCCGTGGCCGACTCCGGATCCGTCCCGCAGATGCCCACCCCACCCACCGTCATCGTCATGGCCAACCAGAAGGGCGGCGTGGCCAAGACCACGACGACGCTCAACCTGGCCGTGGCGCTCGCCGAGCAGGGCCACCGCGTCCTGGCGATCGACCTGGACCCGCAGGGCAACCTGACGATGTCGCAGGGGCTCGACCCCGACCACGTCGACCCGTCGATGTACCACGTGCTCGTGCAGGGCCGGCCGCTGGCCGACGTCACGCACCACGCCGAGATCGACGTCGCCGCGGCCTCCATCGACCTGGCGTCGGCCGAGGTCGCGATGGCCGCCATGATCGGCCGCGAGCGCGCCCTCGAGCGCGCGCTGCGGGCCGTCGCCGACGACTACGACTACGTCTGCATCGACACGCCGCCCAGCCTCGGGCTGCTGACGATCAACGCGCTCGCCGCGGCGGACAGCGTGATCGTGCCCGTGCAGGCCGAGTACCTGTCGCTCCGCGGGCTCGCGCAGCTGCGCGGCACCGTCGAGATGGTGCGCGAGCAGCTCAACCCGCGCGTCCGCATCCAGGGGATCCTGCCGACGCTCCTCGACACCCGGACGACGCACGCCCGCGAGGCGCTGGAGCTGCTCGAGGAGCACTTCGGCGACGAGATGTTCGTCACCCGCGTCCGCAAGACCATCCGCTTCGCCGAGGCCCCCGTGAAGGGGATGTCGGTGCTCCGCTACGACCCAGACAGCATGGCCGCCAAGGCCTACCGAGACCTTGCCCAGGAGGTGCTCCGTCCATGACCCCGCACAACAACCGCTCCAGCCTCCGAGAGGGCCCGCTGGCCGACCTGTTCCGCCGCACCGACGCCCCGGCCGACGCGCCGGCGCCGTCGCAGCAGGCGCACGACACCCGCTACCCGGCGCGCGTCGGCCTCGACGCCGACCCCGAGCAGATCCTCGGCCTGGCCGACGTCGAGCCCGCCCGTGAGGAGATCGCGCCGCGCATGCCCGACCCGGTGAAGGAGACGCAGGCGACCGTCGAGGCGTGGGGCGAGCGGCGCACGCCGTCCCCGGCCGGCTACGGCCCGGTCATCCGCGTCATCGGCGTGGGCGGCGGCGGCACGAACGCGGTCAACCGCATGATCGAGGCGGGCATCACCGGCGTCGAGTTCCTCGCGATCAACACGGACGCGCAGTCCCTGCAGGACTCCGCCGCGGACGTGACGATCCACATCGGCCAGGGCACGACCCGCGGCCTCGGCGCCGGGGCCAACCCGGGCGTCGGCCGCAACGCGGCGATGGAGGAGTACGACGAGATCAAGGCGGCGCTGCGCGGCTCCGACATGGTCTTCATCGCCGCCGGCGAGGGCGGCGGCACCGGCACGGGCGCCGCCCCGGTCGTGGCCCGCATCGCCCGCGAGATGGGCGCGCTGACCGTCGGCATCGTCACGAAGCCGTTCGCGTTCGAGGGCAAGCGCCGCGCGCAGTCCGCCGACGTCGGCATCCGCGAGCTGGCGGAGGAGGTCGACACGCTCATCGTCGTGCCGAACAACCGCCTCCTGTCCGTCCTCGAGCGCAACACGTCGATGGTCGACGCGTTCCGCGTCGCCGACGACGTCCTGCGCCAGGGCGTGCAGGGCATCTCCGAGCTCGTCACGGTGCCGGGCCTGATCAACCTGGACTTCGCGGACGTCCGCACGATCATGCAGGACCGCGGCGCGGCCCTGCTGGGCATCGGCCACGGCACGGGCGAGTCCCGCGCGATCCAGGCCGCCGAGCGCGCGGTCTCGTCCCCGCTGCTGGAGACGTCGATGGACGGCGCGAAGGCGATCCTGCTCTCGATCGTCGGCGGCGGCGACCTGTCCCTGTGGGAGATCAACGAGGCGGCCGAGGCGATCGGCGCCGCGGCGCACCCGGACGCGAACATCATCTTCGGCGCCCAGGTCGACGAGAAGCTCGGCGACGAGGTGTGGGTCACCGTCGTCGCGACCGGCTACGACCACCAGCCGCACCTCGAGGCCGCCGCGCCCGCCGAGCCGCGCCAGGTGCGCCGCGAGCGGCCGGTCGAGCGCGTCGCCGCCCGCCCCGCCGTCCCCGCCGACGCCGAGCCGCGCGTCGTGCGGCGCCAGCCGCGCCCGCAGGAGCCGGTGACGCACGCCGCCGGCCGCAGCGCCACCGGCGCGCCGGGCTGGACGGTCCCCGAGTACACGCCGCGGGCCCGCTAGGCCCGCCCGCGGGCGGCGCGGACGGGCCGGCACGGCGCCGGCTCCCCGCCCCGCCCGCCGATCGGCGACGATGCCCGCCATGCCTGGGTCCCGCGGGGTCGTCGCCGCCGGTCATCCGCGCACCGCACAGGCGGGCGCGGACGCCCTCCGCGCCGGCGGCACCGCCGCCGACGCCGCGGTCGCCGCCGCGCTCGCCTCCTGGGTCTGCGAGCCGCTCCTGACGGGGCCAGCGGCCGGCGGCCACCTGCTCGCCGTCCCGCCCGGCGGCGCGCCCGTCGCGATCGACGCGTTCTGCGCCGTGCCGGGCGCCGGCGCGCGCGGCGACGCGGACCCGCTCGACGCGCTCGTCCCGGTCGAGGTCGACTTCGGCGACGCGACGCAGACCTTCCACGCCGGCTCGGCGTCCGTCGCGGCGTTCGGCCTGTTCGACGGCCTCGCCCGGCTGCACGCGCGCTGGGGCCGCCTGCCCCTCGCCGACCTCGCCATGCCCGCCGCGGCGCTCGCGCGCGAGGGCGTGGCCCTCAACGCGGTCCAGGGCTACGTCGCGGCGATCCTCGCGCCGATCCTGGCGCTGACGCCCGAGTCGCGGTCGCGGTGGCTGCCCGGGGACCGCCTGCTGGGGGAGGGGGACGTGTTCCGCGACCCCGAGCTGGCCGAGACGATCGAACGGCTGGGCCGCGAGGGCCCGGGCGTGCTGCGGGACGGCGACCTGGCCGCGGCCTGCGCCGCCCGGGTCGCGGCGCGGGGCGGCGCGCTGACGCCCGCGGACCTGGCGACGTACCGCGCGATCGAGCGCGACCCGGTGCGCGTCGCGTACCGCGGGCGCACCGTCGTCACCACCCCTCCGCCGTCCGCCGGCGGGATCCTGCTGGCGCTCGCCCTCGGGCGTCTCGATCGGCGGCCCCACCCGCCGCGGCCGGACGCCGCGGCGCTGGTCGCCGCGATGGACGCGGTCGAGGGCGAGCGCACCCCGGAGTTCGAGGCCGGGCTGCAGCGGACCGGGTTCGGCGAGGAGCTGCTCGCGCTGCGGCTGGGTTCGACGACCCACCTGTCCGTCGTCGACGCCGACGGGCTCGCGTGCGCGCTGACGAGCACGAACGGCGAGGGCTCCGGCGTCGTCGTCCCCGGCACCGGCATCCACCTGAACAACGTCATGGGCGAGGAGGACCTGAACCCGCGGCTGCGGCCCGGCGGCGCCGCCCTGCCGGCGCTGGCGCCCGGGACGCGGATGCCGTCGATGATGGCCCCGACGGCGGTCCTGGACGCGGACGGCGAGCTCGTCGCGCTCCTCGGGTCGGCCGGGTCCAACCGCATCCGCTCCGCCCTGCTGCAGACGGTGGTCGGCCTCGTGGACCACCGTCGTGGCCCGGTCGCCGCGGTCGAGTCGCCGCGGGTGCACCTGGAGGACGGCACGGTCTACGCCGAGCCGGGCCTGGAGGGCATGGGCGCGCTCGAGCGGGGCGACCGGCCGATCGTCCCGTTCCGCGCGCCCAACCTGTTCTTCGGCGGGGTGCAGCTCGTGTGCCGGGACCCGGCGACCGGCGCGCTGTCGGGGGCGGGGGACCCCCGGCGCGGCGGCGCGGTGGCCGTCGCCTAGGGGCTCGTGGGTACGCCGGACCGTCCGCCGCACGTCCGGGCGCGCCGCCCGCGACCCCTGCCATCCTGCCCCGGTGACCCGTCGCCAGACCGTCCTGCTCCTCGCGCTCGCGGCGATCTGGGGCGGCTCGTACGCGCTGATCAAGGTCGCGCTCGACGACGGGATGCCGTGGGCGTGGGTCGCCTTCCTGCGCATCGCGCTGGGCGCCGTCGTCATCACGCTGCTCGCCGCGCGCGCCGTCGGCCTGCGGGCGCTCGCGGCCCGGCCGCGCTGGACGTTCCTCGTCGGCGCGGCGCAGATCGGCATCCCGTTCCTGCTGATCCCGTGGGCCGAGCGGCACGTGCCGTCGGGGCTGGCCGGGGTGCTCGTGGCGACCGCGCCGCTGTTCACCGCCCTGCTCGGGCTGCGCTACGCGCCCGACACGGCGCTCGGGCCGCGAGGTTTGGTGGGCGTGGCGGTCGGCTTCGTCGGCGTCGTCCTGCTGTTCGCGGCCGACCTGGCGGGCCACGGCGAGCTCGTCGTGGGCGGCCTGGCGCTCGTGCTCGCGGCGCTGGGCTACGGGATCGGCTCGACGCTCTCGCGGCGCACGCTCATGGGCGTCCCGCCGCTCGCGGTGTCCGGCGCGTCCCTGTGGTGGGCCACGCTGATCGCCGCCGTGCCGGCCGCGGCCTCGGGCGGGCTGCCGACCCCCTCGACGGGCACCGTCCTGGCGGTCGCCTTCCTCGGCGCGGTCGGCACGGGCATCGCCTACCTCATCTTCTTCACGCTCGTGACCGAGATCGGCCCCTCGCGCACGATGTTCGTCACGTACCTGGCGCCGGTCTTCGCGCTCGGCTACGGGCTGGCGTTCCTGGACGAGGCCCTGACGGTCGGGGCGATCGTCGGCATCGTGCTCGTGGTCGGCGGCTCGCTCCTGGGCCGCGAGCGGGGCGGCGGGCGTGCGGCCGCGACCGCGCCCGAGGCCCCGGGCGCCTGACCCTCAGCCGAAGCGGACGACGCCGTTGCTGGCGCCGCGGACCTGCGCCAGGTCGGCGAACTCCAGCCGCTTGAGCGCGGCGCGGAGGAGGGCGAGCAGCTGGTGCAGGCGCGCGTTCTCGGACCGCTCCTCGAGCAGCTGCTGCTTGGCCTCGACCGCGAACTCGACGGACGCGGCCAGGTCGTAGGCGCCGGCCGCGAGCAGGTCGGCGGGGGTCACCTGGTGCTCCGTCGCCTGGCTGGCCAGCGACGCGTAGGCCTGGCGCACGGCGGCCGCGACGTCCTGGTCGAGCGGCTCCGGCGCGTCCGCGAGGAACTCGACGTGGGCCGACGCGTAGGCGTGGCGGTGGTGCTCCTCGACGACGCGGAAGGGGCGGGTGCCGCGGGTCAGGACGTCCATGCGGCCGTCCTCGAACCGCTGCAGCACCTCGGTGATCCGCATGGCGCAGCCCACGGAGCGCGGGCCGTCCTCGTCGACGAGGACGATGCCGAACTCGCGGTCCTCGGCGACGCAGCGCGCGCCGAGCTCCTTGTAGCGCTCCTCGAACAGGTGCAGCGGCACCTCCTCGCCGGGCAGCGCGACGAGGCCCAGCGGGAAGAGCGGCAGGTCGGGATCGACGTCGGCCATGGGCACCGAGTCTACGCCCGGGCCGGCGGCGCCCCGTGGGGACGGGGCGCCGGGGCCGTTCGTCGCGTCCGGCGCCCGTCGCCGTCCACGACGGGGCGCCGGAGGCAACCGCCGGACGGTGCGCGAACGTACGCTGGGCATGGGCAGCGCCGAGATCGTCTGGTTCCGTCGCGACCTGCGGGTCCACGACCACCCCGCGCTGCACGCGGCCGCGGAGCGCGGCGACGTGGTGCCGGTCTTCGTCGTCGACCCGGCGGTCGCGGACGGCCCCGCCGCGTCCGGGCCGCGCGCGCACTTCCTCGCCGGCTGCCTGGAGGCGCTCGACGCGGCGCTGCGCGAGCGCGGCGGGCGGCTCGTCGTCCGCCACGGCGACCCGGCCGCGGCGCTCGTCGCGCTCGCGGCGAAGACGGGAGCGCGGGTCGTGCGCTGGACCGCCGACGCCAGCCCCTTCGGCGTGCGCCGCGACGGGCGCGTGGCGGCCGCGCTCGAGCGGGCCGGCGTCACCGCGGTGCCGACGGCGGGCCAGTACGTCGTCTCCGACCCGGGCGCGATCCGCTCCGGCCAGGGCCGGCCCTACACCGTCTTCTCGCCGTTCGCGCGCGTCTGGGACCACGCGGATCGCCGCCGCGTCGTCGACGCCCCCGAGCGCGTCGCGGTGCCGGCCGGCGTGGGGAGCGAGCTGTTGCCCGGCCCCGACGACCTGGGCGGCCGGGGCCGCACCGACGCGCCCCGGCGCTTCCACCGGCCGGGCGAGGACGCCGGCCTGGCCGCCGCGCGGGAGTGGCTGGACGGCCCCATCGCGGACTACGCCGACGAGCACGACCGGCTCGCGGGCCCGCCCGGCACCGACCGGCCGTCCGGGGGCACGAGCGGCCTCTCCCCGCACCTGCGGTGGGGGACGGTCTCGCCGCGCTGGCTCGAGGCCCGCGCGGCGCAGCTCGAGGGCGAGGGGCCTGCGGCGTTCGTGCGGCAGCTCGCCTGGCGCGACTTCTACGCCCACGTGTACCTGCACCACCCGCAGGACCGGCTACGGGCGCACCAGCCCCGCTACCGGACGCTCGCCTGGGAGGAGGACGAGGACGGCCTGCGGGCGTGGCGGGCGGGCCGCACGGGCTATCCGCTCGTCGACGCGGGGATGCGCCAGCTCGCGGCGACGGGCTGGATGCACAACCGCGCGCGGCTCGTCGTGGGCTCGTTCCTGACGAAGGACCTGCACGTCGACTGGCGCCTCGGCGAGCGGCACTTCTGGTCGCTGCTGCTCGACGGCGAGCCGACGCAGAACGACGGCAACTGGCAGTGGGTCACGTCGATCGGCGTCGACCCCAAGCCGTACTTCCAGCGGCTCTTCAACCCGACCCGGCAGCTGCAGCGCTTCGACCCGGACGGCCGCTACGTGCGCCGCTGGGTGCCCGAGCTGCGCCGCGTCCCGCCCGAGCGCATCGCCGAGCCGTGGCGCATGGGGCCGCTCGAGCAGGCCGAGGCCGGCTGCGTCATCGGCGAGGACTACCCGGCGCCGATCGTCGACCACGCCGCCGAGCGCGAGCACGCGGCGGCGCGGTACCGCGCCGCCGCGGGGGAGTGACGCCCTTCGGGTCCTAGGGCCGCAGCACGGCCACGAAGTCGAGCGCGGCGTCCAGGTCGGCGCCGTCGTGCTCGGACCGCAGGACGAAGTCGGACGCCGCGATCGCCGGCGTGAAGCGGTCGTAGAACGGCTTCGTGATCCGCAGGCCCTTGTGCACGCGGTCCCACGCCAGGTGCTTCAGCGCGAAGGCGTGGAGCGCCAGCTTGCGGGCGTGATACAGGCCGAGGATCTCGACGTCGCGGAAGTGCCGCCCGAGCAGCTCGCGGTACTCGTCCGCGCGGTACTCCTTCACGTGCCAGGGGTTCTCGGACTTCTCGGCGCCGGGGGGCGCGAGGGTCAGCAGGTTCGGCGTGGAGACGTACGCCACCCCGCCGGCGCCGACGAGCGCCTTGAAGCGCTCGAGGATCGCGTCCGGATCCTGCACGTGCTCGATCGTCTGCAGGAAGACGACGGCGTCGGCGTCGCCGTCCCAGGTCTCCACGAGCGTGCGCTCGAAGGACAGGTTGTCCCGCACGTAGCGCAGGCGCGCGTGCTCGAACGCCTCGGGGTTGGCGTCGACGCCGACGACGGACGCCGCGCGCTCCGCGAGCACCGCGCTGCCGTAGCCCTCGCCGCACGCCAGGTCGACCACCCGGCGGCCGGCGACGCGGCGCGCGATCCACTCGTAGACGACGAGGTGGCGCCGGTACCAGTAGTTCTCCTCGGGGACGTCCGGCAGGGTGCGCTCGCCCGTCAGCGCGAGCGGCGGGACGCCGGGCGGCTGGTTCCGTTGGACGTAGTGCTCCCCGGGGGCGGTCATCGCGGCGCAAGTGTATGGACGGCGCGTACACTGCGCCGATCCATGTCGCCTTTCCCGACCACCGGTAGCGCCGCCGCAGAGCCCGAGACCGCGGAGCGGATCCGCGACGTCAACACGCGGTACCACGACGGCGCCGCGGCGCAGTACGACGCCAAGTGGGGCATCGACTGGGGCGAGGTCGGCCGCGACCAGGTGCTCCAGAAGGTGCGCAAGCTCCTCGGCGACCCGCTGCCGACGTTCGCGCGGTCGCTCGAGATCGGCGCCGGCACCGGCTACTTCACCCTGCACCTCCTGCAGGCCGGCGTCGTGCAGGCCGCGACCGCGACCGACATCTCGCCGGGCATGATCGCCCAGCTGCAGAAGAACGCGGAGAGCCTGGGGCTGCAGGTCGAGACGGCCGTCACCGACGCCGAGACGCTGCCCTTCCCGGACGAGAGCTTCGACCTCGTCATGGGTCACGCGATCCTGCACCACATCCCCGATCTGGACCAGGCGTTCCGCGAGTTCCACCGCGTCCTGCGGCCCGGCGGCGTCGTCCTCTTCGCCGGCGAGCCGTCGCGCAACGGCGACAAGATCGCCGCGGTGCCCAAGCGCGCCGCGCACTACGCCGCGCCGCTGTGGCGCAAGGCCATCCGGGCCCGCGCGGCCGAGCACGGCCATCACGACGGCGGCCAGGAGAACAACCAGCTCGAGTCGCAGGTCGACGTCCACGCCTTCGTCCCGTCCGACCTGCGGGCGCCCGTCGCGGCCGCCGGCTTCGAGCGCGTCGACGTCCAGGGCGAGGAGCTGGCCGCGAACTGGTTCGGCTGGTTCAACCGCGCGCTCGAGGCGACGGCGCGCGACGAGGACGTGCCGTGGGGCTGGCGCACCTACGCCTTCCGCGGCTACCTGCTCTTCCAGCAGCTCGACCGGCGCCTGCTCGAGGGTCGGCTGCCGGCGGGGCTCTTCTACAACCTGATGGTCGCCGCCCGCAAGGCGGGCTGAGCGGCCCGCCCGGTGGGGCCGGCCGACGGGCCTAGACCGCGTCCGCGTCGTCGGCCGCCGACGGGCCGCCGGGGGCGGCGCCCCGCGCGGCCTTCTCGGCCGCCGCGTCCGCCTCGCGCTGCGCCCGCCGCTCGGCGAGCCGCCGCTCGTCCGCCGCGCTCAGCGGCACGTCGTGCGGGTCCTCCCACGTCATCCGCTCCGGCGCGGGCCGCATCCGCACCACGCGCGCCGGGGCGCCGGCGGCCACGCCGTTGCTCGGCACGTCCTTCGTGGCCACCGCGTACGTGCCGAGCACGGCGTTGTCGCCGACGGTCACGCCGCGCAGCACGCAGCCGCCGTAGCCGATCCAGACGTTGTGGCCGACGGTCACCGGGCGCGTGTAGATGCCCTGCGTGCGGATCGGCGCGTCGACCCACGCGACGGAGTGGTCGAAGTCGATGAACATCGAGCGGTCGGCGATGATGCACTCCCGGCCGATCGAGATCCGCTCGTAGGTCGAGAGGGTGCACTCCTGGCCGATGACGGTCTTCGCCCCGATGTCGATGCGGCCCTCGTGGCAGCGGACCTTCGTGCCGTCGCCGATCCACGACCACCGGCCGAGGCGCACCACGGCGTCCGGGCCGATCTCGAAGTGCACCCCCGGGCAGATGAACGCGGGGCCGTCGAACTGCAGGCGGTCGCCGTACTTGCGCTTCCACCGCAGCGCGCGGGCGGCGAGCACCCAGTAGCGCCAGCCGAGCATCCGGTGGCGGCGCGCGTGCGCCAGCAGCGCGAGCAGGCCGCCGCGGGCCGGCGCGGGCGGGCGACGCACCTCGGGCGCGAGCGTGGGCACGTCCTCGGGGGTCTCGCCGGCCGGGCGCGGGCGGGCGGCGCCCTCGGCGGGGACGGAGCTCTGGTCGGTCGCCACCTCCCTAGCGTAGACCGGGCGCGGGCCCGCGTGCGCGCGCCTCGGGACGGCGTTCGCCGTGCCCGCCGCGGGCTGCCGGGGGGCGTCGCGGGGCGGCGCCGGGAACGTCAGCGCCGCAGCTCGGGCAGCACCCGCTCCGCGCCGCCCCACGGCAGCGGCCCCCGGGGCGGCACCGTGCCGACGTCGCCGCTCAGCGCGCCGGCGGCGAGCAGCCAGACCGTGCCGACGAGCGTCACCGCGGTCAGCACGCCGGCGGTGCGCGGCACGCGCTGCCACGCCCAGCCGACCGTCGCCGCGGCCACGGGCAGGGCGACCGCCGCGCCGCCGCCGCCGAGCCAGTTCGTCGTCGGCCAGGGGGAGAGGACGGCGTAGGGCACGACGACGGCGCCGACCACGAGCAGCAGGAAGGCCGCGATCACCTCCATGTGGACCTCGTCGGCGAAGACCCGGAACAGGCGGGCGCGCCGCCACCGCCACAGGCGCCAGGCGGCGACGCCGACCAGGCCCAGGACGGGGGCCCACCGCAGCAGCCCGAAGTCGCGGTCGACGAGGACGCCCAGGGGGCCGCTCACGGCCCGCCACAGCACGTCGACCGGACCGTGGAAGTACGTCGGCAGCGACCAGCCGACCTGCGGCGACCACGGCGTCGGCCCGCCGTAGACGCGGTCGTGCACGGTCAGGAAGACGAACGCCGAGAGCAGCAGCAGCTCGAGCGCGAGGAAGCCGGTCAGCCCGCGCCGCCGTCGCCGCATCCACCGCGTGAGGGCGACCGCCACGACGAGGGCCACCGGCGCGAGCGGCAGCCACACCCACGGCAGCAGCGCGCAGAGCAGGGCGCACGACAGCGCGGCCCAGGTGCGGGGCCGGTCGCGGACGGCGAGGGCGGTCGCGACGGCGCCGGTCAGGAGCAGCGCGGCGGCACCCGTGGGGCCGATCTCGGTGGCGCCGATGACGGCGGGCGGCGACAGGCCGACGGCGACGACGCCGCGCGTGGCCCACGGCTCGGGCACCAGCCGGCGCGCCAGTCCGACGGCGAGCACGAACGCGAGCGCCAGGAGCGCGGCGCCGCCGAGCTGCACCGCGAGCCGTCCGCCGATCCCCGTCACCCGCCCGACCGCGTAGAAGGGCGCGAGCGTCGCGCCGATGCCCAGGCCCGACGGCTCCAGGTAGCCGCCCGGCGCGAGCGGCGGGCCCTCCCGTCCCTCGTCGTCCCGGCGGACGGCCACGTTCGAGACGAGCGGCCGCGTCTCGTCCACGCCCTGCACGCCGCCCCAGTCCCGCCACGGCTGGGCGATGTACTCGTCGAGCAGGTCGAGGTCGCCGTCCGTCACCAGGGAGTGCGCCACGAGCAGGCGGTGCGCCTCCGTCGAGGAGAGCTCGCGGCCGGGGGCGGCAGGCAGGACGAGCCCCGCCGCGTAGACGGCGAACAGGCCGGCCCACAGCAGGAGCAGGCGGAGCGGACGGGGCAGGACGGTGGGCACGGCTCGGGACGCGCGGAGGCACCGGCACCCGGCCGGCGGTCCGCCGCACGATAGTCGGCGGACGCCGGCCGGACGCCGCCGGGGTGCGCGGGCGCGCGTTCACGGGATGGTCACCGGACGCTCACACCCCGACAACGAGGCGGGGTGCCGCCGCTCGTAGCGTTGGCACGCCGGGCGAGCGTCGCCGCGCCACTCCGGTCCCCCTACCACCGCAGGAGCCCCATGACCGACACGTCCTCCCTCGCCGGCGGCGGCACCGCCGACGGGTCCGCCGGCCACACCCGCCGCAGCTTCGTCCGCGGGATCGCGGTCGCCGGCGCCAGCACCGCCGCCGCCGTCGCCCTCGACGCCGCGGGCGTCACCAACCTGGTCGGCGAGAGCGCCGTCGCGGCCGGCGCCCCGACCGCCTTCTCCGACTTCCGGGCCATCGCGCCCTCCTCCGCCGACCAGGTGCAGGTGCCGGAGGGCTTCCGCGCCGACGTCCTGATCCGCTGGAACGACGAGTTCGCGTCGACGGACGGGACGGTCCACCGCTACGGCTTCAACAACGACTTCATGGCCTACCTGCCCCTCGAGGGCACGGACGACGAGGCCCTGCTGTTCGTCAACCACGAGTACCCCGCGCCGTTCTTCCTCCACGGCAAGCGCACGGCCGCCGAGAAGACGGCCGCCGACATCGCCGAGGAGAAGTACGCCGTCGGCAACTCGATCCTGCACGTGCGGCGCGGCGCCGACGGGGTGTGGCAGGTCGTCTCGCCCTCGAAGTACAACCGCCGCATCACCGGCGACTTCCCGGCCTGCGACGTCACGGGCCCGCTGAAGGGCAAGGGCGACGTCCTGCTCGCCGACGGCACGACCCGCGTCCGCGTCGGCCAGAGCGCCGAGCGGCCGGACCAGATCGACGGCTCCGTCGCCAACTGCTCCGGCGGCACGACGCCGTGGGGCACGACGCTCTCCTGCGAGGAGAACTACCAGGACTACGGCCCGTCGAGCGCGTACGGCTGGGGCGGCACGTACCTGCAGACGACGCACGCGAACTACGGCTGGGTCGTCGAGCACGACCCCTACGACCCGACGTCCCGCCCCCGCAAGCACACCGCGCTGGGCCGCTTCCGCCACGAGAACACGGCGTTCAACGCGCACCCGGGCAAGCCGTTCGTCCTCTACATGGGCGACGACAAGGTCAACGAGGGCGTCTACAAGTTCGTCTCCGCCCGCTCCTACGTCCCGGGCGACCGCGCGAACAACCTGAAGATCCTCGAGGAGGGCACGCTCTACATCGCGAAGTGGTCGCCCGAGGGCCGCCGCCGGTTCGGCTCCGCCGACACGTCGTCGCTCCTGACCGCCGACGTCGGCACCGGCGAGTGGGTGAAGGTCGAGGAGTCCGAGCTCGTCGACACCGCGGCCCACCTGCGCAAGCGCATCGACGCCACCGAGGGCGCCGGCGCCTACGACCGGCACTACGCGACGAACCGCCCCGAGGACGTCGAGGTCGACGTCGACGGCACGGTCTACGTCGCCTTCACGAACAACTCGGGCGTGAACGACCAGCACGGGGCGGTCCGCAAGCTCCGCGAGCGCCGCAACGATCCGACGGCGACGACGTTCACGTGGGAGGACTACCACGTCGGCGGCCCGCAGCCCGAGCGCAAGGGGATCGGCGAGGAGGGGATGTCCTGCGTCGACAACCTCGTCTTCGACGACGCGAACAACCTGTGGGCGGTCACCGACATCTCGTCGAGCTCGCTCAAGGGCTCGCCCGGCGCGAAGGCGTTCTACGAGTACCACGGCAACAACGCGATCTTCATGATCCCGCGCTCCGGCCCGAACGCCGGCGTCGCGTACCGCTTCGCGAACATGCCGGTCGAGGCCGAGGGCACCGGGCCCTACTTCTCGTCCGACTTCTCGACGCTCTTCGTCAACGTCCAGCACCCGGGCGAGGAGACGCCGGCCAACGCCGCCGCGAGGCTCGACGCGCCCGAGACGTTCACGAGCTGGTGGCCCGAGGGCAACCGGACGGCGGGCGTGAACCCGTCGATGCCGCGCCCGTCCACCGTCGCGATCACCCGGGTGCGCGAGGACGCCCCGGACGGCGGCGGCGCGCCGACGATCCCGCCGGCGGCCCCGCGCCCCGGCGCGCCGACGCCGCCGCAGGGGCCGGGCGCGCCGGCCCCGACCGGCCGGACGACCGTCGACGTGCCCACGAAGGCGACGCTGTCGGGCCTCGTCGGCAGCGGCGTCCCCGTCCGCTTCCGCGTTCGCGAGGACGCCCGGGTGACGGTGCGCCTGCGGATCCGCCTGCCGAAGGTCGGCCGCTCGAAGGCCCGGCTGATCACGGCCGCGACGGTCCGCAAGACGGTGCAGGCGGGCGCCGGCACGGTGCGCGTGCGCCCGGGCGCCGCCGCCCGAGCGCTGCTGCGCCTGCGCCGCGGCCGCACGATGCGCGCCGAGATCGTGCTCGAGGTGCGGCCGAAGGACGGCAGCCCCGCGTCGATCCGCCGGTCGGACCGCTTCACGATCCGCTGACCGGCCGCGGGGCGGCGCCGCCGTCCCGCGGGCCCTCCGCGGGCTCAGCCCGCGGAGCGGCGGCGGCGCACGAGCAGCGCGCCGCCGACGAGCAGCACCGCCACGACGATCACGCTCGGGATCGCCCAGGACGGCGCGCCGTCCTCCTCGCCCGAGATGTCGGACACCGGCGCCGCGTCGTCGTCGCGAGCGTCCGCCGAGTCGGCCGCCGGCGCGGGGGAGGCCGCCGTCGTCGTCCCCGCCGGGGGCGCCGCCTCGGCGTCGTCGCGCTCGTCCTGCGGCCGCGGCGCGGACGGGTCGGGCCCCGGCGCGTCGTCCGGGGCGTTCGTCACGCGCAGGCGGCTGCCGTCGGTCAGGGTGACGACGGCCGAGACGTCCCAGTCGCGCCACGGCCCGCGGCTGCCGATCGCGACGTCGGCGTGGCGCACCCCGGTCTCGTCGTTCTCGGGCACCACGCGGAACGTGTCGCCCGACGCGGGGCGGATCCAGTAGGTGACCTTCGCTCCGTCGCCGGTGCCCTTGCCTTCGAGCACCGTCGACAGGTCGACCGCCGGCTTGCCGGCCGGGGTCGTCGCCTCGGCGGCCTGAACGAGGATCGTCACCCCGTTGCGGCCGCCCTCGGCCACCGTCGCGCCGCCGTGGGCGAGCGCGGACGACGGCAGGGCGACGAGCCCGCCCAGGGTGACGGCGGCGAGGGTCGCGGCGGCACGGCGCGAGGGCGTCATGGCCCGGATCCTGCCAAGCCGCGCGGTCGCCGCGCGCCGTGGCGTCAGGCCGCCAGCCCGCGCGCGACCGCGACGAGCAGCCGCACGCCCCAGCCGCTGGGCCCTTTGCCCAGATACTTGCGCGGCAGGTCGGCGGGCAGGGCCGCCATGTCCAGGTGCGCCCACGGCACGTCGCCGGTGAAGCGCTCGAGGAACGCCGCGCCCTGGATGGCGTGGGCGCCGCGGCCGCCGGAGTTGACCAGGTCGGCGGCCGGGCTCTTCATCAGCTCGCGGTGCTCGTCCTCGAGGGGCAGGGGCCACACGCGCTCGCCCGTCGCCTCGCCGGCCGCGCGCACGGCGTCGAGCCACGCGTCGTCGCGGCCCATCAGCCCGCCGTGCGACGTCCCGAGCGCCGTCACGACCCCGCCCGTCAGCGTCGCCAGGTCGACGAGCCGCTCCGCACCCATGCCGAGCGCGACGTGCGCGGCGTCGGCGAGGACCAGGCGGCCCTCCGCGTCCGTGTTCGTCACCTCGACGGTCGTGCCGTTCCCCGCGGTGAAGACGTCGCCCGGCTTCATCGCCCGCCCCGAGACGAGGTTCTCCGTCGCCCCGATCACCGCGAGGACGCGCACCGGCAGGCGCAGGCGCGCGACGGTGGCGATCGCCTGCAGCACGGCCGCGCCGCCGGACATGTCGAGCTTCATCGTCGTCATGCCCGCCGGGGTCTTCAGCGAGTAGCCGCCGGTGTCGTGCGTGACGGCCTTGCCGACCATCCCGAGCAGCGGGCCGGACGCGCCGTCGGGCTCGTACCGCAGCGTCACGAGGGCGGGCGGCTCCTCGCTGCCCCGCGCGACGGCGGCGAACAGGCCCAGGCCCCGGCGCTCGAGCGCGGCCAGGCCCACCTCGACGTGCACGTCGAGGTCGTCGAGCTCGCGCCCGAGCGCCACCGCCTCGGCGGCGAACGCACGCGGGGTCATCAGGTTGGCCGGCAGCTGCTGCAGTCGGCGGGCCTCGTTCGCGGCGCGGGCGACCACGACGGCCTCGGCCAGGGCCGCGCCGGCGGCGTCGTCCGGTGCGGCCCCGCCCGGCGCGGCGACCTCGATCCGCGCCAGGCCCTCGTCCGGGTCCGGGGCGGCGCCGACCTTCGCGTGCGCGTGCGCGGCGAGCACGGCCGCCTCGGCCACCGCGGCGACGGCCGCGGGCGCGGCGTCGTCGGCCACGATCCGTACGCTGCCGGCGCGCAGGTCGCGGGCCCGGCGGACGGCCGCGCCCGCGGCGGCCCGGCGGTCCTCGTGGCCGCGCGGGCCGTCGGCGCCCAGGCCGACGACGATCCAGCGGGTGCCGTCCTCGGCGTGCGTGTGCGCGAGCGCGCCGAGCGCGGGGCGGGCCTCGCGCGAGGTCACCAGCCGGTCCAGGGCCGCGGGCGCGCCGTCCGGCGCGCCGGCGAGCCCGGCGTTCGTCAGGCCGACGACGACGGCGTCCACGGGCCCGTCGCCGGCGGGCCCGACGTCCACCCGGGCCGCGCCGGCGGGCGCGCCGCCGCCCTCGGCGTCGGCGTCGACGGGGGCGACCGGGGGCGTCGTGGTGCGCATGCGCCGATCGTGGCAGGGTTCGCGGTCGGGGACGGGAGCGCCCGGCGCCCCCGTACACTTCCTACCCTCAGTAGAGAGAGCCGCGAGGCAGAGGAGAGACACCATGGCGAAGACCGTGATCCTGGGGAGCGCCCGCACACCCGTCGGCAAGCTCGGCGGCGGGCTGTCCGCCGTCCCGCCGGTCGAGCTGGGCGGCGTGGCGATCAAGGGCGCGCTCGAGCGCGCCGGCGTCGCGCCCGAGCAGATCGAGCACGTCGTGATGGGCCACGTGATCCAGGCCGGCCAGGGCCAGATCACCGCCCGTCAGGCCCAGATCGCCGCCGGCATCCCGAACACCGTCTCGTCCGAGACGGTCAACAAGGTCTGCACGTCGAGCATCCGCTCCGCGGCGATCATCGACCTGCTCGTCCGCGCCGGCGAGCTCGGCGTCGGCGTGGCCGGCGGCATGGAGTCGATGTCGCTCGCGCCGTACCTGCTGCCGAACGCGCGCTTCGGCTACCGCATGGGCGACACGAAGATGCTCGACGCGATGGTGCTCGACGGCCTGACCAACGCGTTCACGCACCGCCAGATGTTCGACGAGACGACCGAGGTCGCCACGGAGCACGGCTGGGGCCGCGAGGAGCTCGACCGCTGGGCGCTGCGCTCGCACGAGAAGGCGCTCGACGCGATGGACGGCGGCCGCCTGGCCGAGGAGATCGTCCCCGTCACGGTCAAGGGCCGGAAGGGCGACACCGTCGTCGACACGGACGAGGGCCCGCGCCGCGGCTCCTCGCTCGAGGCGCTCGCCAAGCTGCCGGGCCTGGTCAAGGGCGGCACGCACACCGCCGGCAACTCGCCGGGCGTCAACGACGGCGCCGGCGCCCTGATCCTCGCCTCGGACGAGTGGGCCGCGGCCAACGGCAAGGAGGTCCTCGGCGAGATCGTGGCCTTCGGCCAGGCCGCGGGCGAGTTCCCCAACCTGCTGACGACGCCGGGCAAGGCGTCGGCGCAGGCGCTGCAGCGCGCGGGCCTGCAGGCGTCCGACGTCGACGTGTGGGAGATCAACGAGGCCTTCGCCTCCGTCGCCCTGAACACGATCAAGGACCTCGGCATCGACGAGGACCGCGTCAACGTCAACGGCGGCGCGATCGCCCTGGGCCACCCGCTCGGCGCCTCGGGCGCGCGCATCATCGGCTCGATGCTGCTCGAGCTGCGCCGCCGCGGCGGCGGCTACGGCATCGCCACCGCGTGCTCGGGCACCGGGCAGGGCGACGCCGTCCTCATCAAGGTCTGACGCCTCGGCCGGCGCCCCTGCGTGACGGAGGGGCGCCGGCTTGACCGGGGCCTCAGGGACGGCCGCTAGGGTCCGCCGCGTGTCCGCCGTCGACCCGACCGGCCCGCCGCCCGCCGACGGGCGCTCCTCGTCCACCGGCGTCGCTGCGCCGGCCGCGGCGCCGTCCCCCGCCCAGCCGGAGGGCGGCGGTCCGACCGGCGTCCGCGCGGCCGCGTTCTTCGACCTGGACAAGACGCTCGTCGCGGGCTCCTCCGGCTTCCACTGGGCCCGCGCCGCCGCCGCGCACGGCCTGATCTCGCGCCGGCGCCTGGCCGCGGACGCGTACGAGAACCTCAAGTTCCGCCTGGTCGGCTCCACGGACGAGGGCACCCGCCAGGTGTGGGAGCGGATCTCGGCCTTCATCGCCGGCCAGCGGGTGCGCGACTTCGAGCGCCTGGCCCCGCGGGTGCTCGCCGGCGTGCTGCCGCGGCTGTACCCGGAGATGCTCGCCCTCGCGTGGGAGCACCAGGACGCCGGCCGGCCCGTCTACATCGTGACGGCGTCCGCGCAGGACACCGCCGAGCTGATCGCGCACGTCCTGGCCTTCGACGGCGCCGTCGGCGCGCCGCTCGAGGCGGTCGACGGCCGCTACACCGGGCGGCTGGCCGGCCCGATGACGTACCGCGAGGGCAAGGTCCGGGCGATCGAGCGGCTCGCCGAGCAGGACGGTCTGGACCTGGCCGCCTCGTGGGCGTACTCCGACTCGGAGTCCGACCTGCCGATGCTGCGCGCGGTCGGCCATCCCGTCGCGGTCAACCCCGACCGCGAGCTCGCCCGGGTGGCGCGCGCCGAGGGGTGGGAGACGCTGCGCCTGGAGCGCATCGGCTCCCGGCTGCGCACCGGGGTCGCGGTGGCGGCCGTCGCGGCGCTCGGGGGCCTGGGCCGCGCGGCCGCCACGGGCCGCCCGGTGCCGGACGGTCGTCGCCGCGGGTGACGGCGGTGCGCCGCGGCGACGGCCGGCTGCGCTAGCCTCCCCGGGGTCATAACCCATTGCCGAGTCCCCGCCGCGCGTCGGAGGGGAGCGGGGGACCCACGGACCGCACGGTGCGGTCAGGGGCGAATCGCCGGTGCAGCCGGCGTAGCGCACGTCTCAGAGCGCGAGCCCGACAGCTAACCCCGTAGGCGCGAGAGACGAAGGAGACCCGTGAGCACACCTCGCGATCTCGGGTCCACCGACCGGTGGACCCACTCCCTGCGCGTGTCACAGGCGCGCCGGGCCGCCGCCGCCAAGATGCGGACCTGGAGCCGACGCCGACGCGTCACGGCGTCGACGCTGGCCGTCGCCGTCCTGGGCTTCGGGGGCGTCGCCGCCGCGCAGACGACCACGGGCGGCAGCGACGGCGGGTCCGGGTCGGCGCAGACCGCGTCGGCCGGCTTCTCGCTGAAGGCCGTCCAGGGCAAGCTCGGCGTCACCGCCGACGGCCAGATGGGCCCCCAGACCCGCCGCGCCATCCGCTCCTTCCAGCGCAAGAACGGCCTGCAGGTCGACGGCGTCGTCGGCCCGCAGACGCTGAAGGCGCTCGGCCTCGCCGCCGGCGCGTCGACGCGGTCGGCGACGACGAAGACGGCGGCCGCGTCGTCGTCCTCGGGCACGGCGAACGCCACCCTCGAGAAGATCGCCGCGTGCGAGTCGGGCGGCGACCCGTCCGCGGTGTCGTCGAACGGCACGTACCGCGGCAAGTACCAGTTCTCCCGCCAGACGTGGCGGGCCTACGGCGGCAGCGGCGATCCCGCCGCGGCCTCCGAGGCGGAGCAGGACCGCATCGCGGCGAAGCTGCTCGCGGCCGAGGGCACGAAGCCCTGGCCCGTGTGCGGGAAGTGAGCGCGAACGAGCGCCGCTGACCGGCCAGCCGTCGTCGCGGCGAGCCGGTCGCTCCGCGGCCCGGCAGGGCGACCGCCCTGCCGGGCCGTGTGGCAGCCTTCCGTCCCGTGCCCGACCCGCTGCGCATCGACCCCATCGGCGAGGCGCGGCGCCACTGGACCGACCGCTGGGGCCCCGAGCCCGCGCGTCCGATGGCCGCCGTCACCTCGGTCATGCGGGTCCAGCAGATCCTCCTGGCGCAGCTCAACGCGCTGCTCCGCGACCACGGCCTCACGTTCCCGCGCTACGAGGCGCTGATGCTGCTGTCGTTCACGCGCGAGGGCGCGCTGCCGCTGGGCAAGCTCGGCGAGCGCCTGCAGGTCCACCGCACGAGCGTCACGAACATCGTCGACAAGCTCGAGCAGGACGGCTTCGTGCGCCGCGTGCCGCACGCGTCCGACCGTCGCGCGACGCTCGCCGAGATCACCCCGGCGGGCCGCGACGTCGCCGCGGCGGCGACGGACGACCTGAACGCCGCGGCGTTCGCCTTCTCGGCCCTGCCCGCCGACGACCAGGAGCGGCTGACGACGATGCTCGAGACCGTGCGCCGCGCGGCGGGGGACTTCACCGGGGACGCGCCGCCCGCCGCCGGCTGACCCCGCCGCGCGACCGCCGGGCGGGGGACCCCCACCCGGGGGCGGACGCCGTGCACGACGACGCCGTCCGGCCGCCGGGTGTGCAAGGGTCCGCGGCGTCCACGACAAGGAGTCGCCGCTCATGAGCGCTGCCACCGCTACGGGCACCCTCGCCCCCCGCACCGTCCTCGCCGACGCCCTACCGGGCGCCCGCACCCGCGACGCCGCCCTGGTCGTCGGCGGCGCGCTGCTGACCGCGCTGCTCGCGCAGGTCACCGTGCCGATGACGCCGGTCCCGATGACGGGCCAGACGCTGGCCGTCGGCCTCGTCGGTGCCACGCTCGGCCTGCGCCGCGGCGTCCTCTCCATGCTGCTCTACGTCGTCATGGGCTTCGTGCTGCCGGTCTACGCCGACGGCGCCTCCGGCATCGCGACGCTGTGGGGCGCCACGGGCGGCTACCTCGTCGGCTTCCTGCTCGCCACCGCCGTCATCGGCCGCCTCGCCGAGCGCGGCGCCGATCGCAAGGTGCACCTGGCGTTCCTCGCCTTCGTCCTCGCGCAGGCCGTGATCTTCGTCCCGGGCGTCCTGGTGCTGCAGGCCGTCACCGGCATGGCGTGGGCCGACGCGATCCACTCCGGCTTCACGGTCTTCATCGTCGGCGGCCTGGTGAAGGCCGCCGTCGGCGGCCTCGTGCTGCCGTCCGCCTGGCAGCTCGTCCGCCGCGTCGAGCGCTGATCGCCGGGTCGTCGTCCGTCCTCGGGGACGGACGACGACCCGCGGGCCCGTCCGCGTCGCCTCGGGGCGTCGCCGGGTCCGCCCGCTCGTCACGGGGCGCGCCGCCGGGCTACGATCGCCCGGTCCCGACGGATCGTCGTCACACGACCCCGTCGCCGCGCCCGACGAGCCGCCGTCCGTGCCTTGCGCCCGGCGCGGCGAACGAGGAAGCTACCGACGGTCGGATCGTGCTTTGATTCCGGCCGGGACGTCCCGATTGACCCGTCAGTCAACCGCGGTAGACTCCCGTTCGCTCGTAGGCCCCCAAGGAGGCACAAGTGACCAAGATCGTCGTCCTGGTGAAAGAGGTACCGGACGCGGCCGTTCAGAAGCAGGTCGACACGTCCACCGGTCTCCTGGACCGCAGCGGCGAGAAGACCCTGAACCCGTTCGACACGCACGCGATCGAGGCGGCGCTGCAGCTCAAGGAGAGCGGCGCCCTGCCCGTCGACGAGGTCGTCGCCGTGACCGTCGGCCCCGACAGCGCCGTGAAGGCCCTGCAGAAGGCCGTCTCGCTGGGCGCCGATCGCTCCGTGCACCTGACGGACCCGGGCCTCGCCGCGTCGGACGTCGTCGCCACGGGCTACGCGCTCGCCGAGATCGTCAAGCGCGAGAACCCCGACCTGGTCCTCGCCGGCCAGCAGTCCGACGACGGCCAGTCCTACGCCGTCGGCGCGGTCGTCGCCGAGCACCTCGGCTGGCCCGCGCTCACGCAGGTCATCAAGCTCGAGGCCGACGGCACGACGCTGACCTGCGAGCGTCAGGCCGAGTACGGCTACGACACCGTGAAGGTCCAGCTCCCGGCGGTCATCTCCGTCGGCGACGCCATCAACGAGCCGCGCTACCCGTCGCTCAAGGCGATCATGGGCGCGAAGAAGAAGCCGCTCGAGTCGCTCTCGCTGGCCGACGCCGGCATCGACGCCTCGAAGGTCGGCGAGGAGGGCCGCAAGGCCGTCTGGCAGGCCGCGAAGGAGCCGCCGGCGAAGGCGCCCGGCGAGATCATCGAGGACGAGGACACCGCCCAGACGGTCGAGAAGATCGTCACCTGGCTCGACGACAGGAAGCTGATCTGATGACGAACATCCTGGTCTACGCGCTGCACCACGAGGGCGCGGTCAACAAGAACGCGCTCGGCGCGATCTCCGCCGCGGCGAAGGCCGCCGGCGAGCTCGGCGGCGAGGCCCACGCGCTGTTCGTCGGCGAGGACGTCGCGGACGACGTCGCCGGCTCCGTCGGCAGCTACGGCGCCACGAAGGTCTTCCGGGCGAAGGCGCCGGCGGGCCTGGCGCAGCCGATCGTCGACGCGCTCGACGCCGTGCTCTCGCAGGGCGACTACGGCTACGTGCTCTTCGGCGGCGGCCTGCTCGGCTTCGAGGCCGGCGCCGCCATCGCCGCCCGTCGCGGCGGCGGCATCGGCGTCGAGATCACCGGCATCCGCGTCGAGGGCGGCGAGCTCGTCGCCGAGCGCCCGATCCTCGGCGACACCCAGATCTCGGACATCACGTTCCGGGGCCTCGGCGTGATCGCCTCGCGCCTGAACGCCTTCGAGCCGGTCCAGTCCGGGTCGCCGGTGGCGGTCGAGGACATCGACGTCACGCTCTCCGACGCCTCCGCGAAGGTCGAGATCGTCACCCGCGGCGAGCAGCGCGGCGCCGACGTCAACATCGAGGACGCGCAGGTGCTGGTCACCGGCGGCCGCGGCCTGGGCTCGGCGGAGAACTTCTCCGTCGCCGAGGACCTGGCGAGCGCCTTCGGCGGCACCGCCGCCGTCGCCGCCACCCGCGCGGCCGTCGACGCCGGCTGGTTCCCGTACGCCGGCCAGATCGGCCAGACGGGCAAGACCGTCGCGCCGAAGCTCTACCTGGGCCTGGGCGTCTCGGGCGCGATCCAGCACAAGGTCGGCATGCAGTCGGCCGACAACATCGTCGCGATCAACAAGGACGGCAACGCGCCGATCTTCGAGTTCGCGGACCTCGGCGTGGTGGGCGACCTCCACGCCATCGCCCCGGCGCTGGCCGAGGCCATCAAGGCGAAGAAGGGCTAGGGACCCGGCATGGCTGCTTCCCACCACGGCGGCGTCGCTCCGTCGGAGTTCCCGCCCCCGGTCGACGTCGCCCGGGAGTTCGTCGCCGCGCCGACGGACCCCGAGGACGAGCGCATCGAGGTCGGCGTCGCCATCGTGGGCGGCGGCCCCGCCGGCCTGGCCTGCGCCAACCGGCTCCTGCAGCTCCTGGCCGACGAGCCGGAGCTGCTGGAGTCGCTCGGCGAGGTCCCCGTGGCCGTCATCGAGAAGGGCAAGGTGTGCGGCGCGCACAACATGTCCGGCGCGGTGATGAACCCGGGGCCGTTCAAGACGCTGTTCCCGGACGTCGACATCGCCTCGACGCCCTTCGCCTACACCGAGGTGGAGGACGACGGCGCGGTCTGGTTCCGCTCCGAGAGCAAGGCGCTCGAGCTCAAGCCGACCCCGCCGAACTTCGCCAACCACGGCAACTGGGTCATCTCGATCTCGCAGCTCTGCCGCTGGCTCGCCGAGCAGGCCGAGGAGGCCGGCGCGTACATCCTCACGGAGACCGCCGCCGCGAAGCTGCTCGTCGAGGGCGACGCCGTCGTCGGCATCCGCACCGGCGACAAGGGCCGCGGCAAGCAGGGCGAGGAGCTGCGCAACTTCGAGCCCGGCATGGACATGACGGCGAAGGCCACGGTCCTCGCCGAGGGCACCTGGGGCCACCTGACCGGCGCCGCCGTCAAGCGCTTCGACCTCTCCGCCGGCAAGCAGCCGGCGACGTGGGAGATCGGCGCGAAGGAGGTCTGGAAGGTCAAGAAGCCGCACTCCAAGGTGGTGCACACCTTCGGCTGGCCCGCGCGTCCGCAGAAGAAGCACCAGGAGGCCGGCGGCGGCTGGATCTACCCGCTCGGCGACGACCAGGTCTCCATCGGCTACGTCATCCCGCTGCACACGCCGGACGCCACGGTGTCCGTCCACGACATGCTGCAGGCGTTCAAGGCGCACCCGTACGTCCGGGAGGTCCTCGAGGGCGGCGAGCGCACCGCCTGGGGCGCGAAGGCGATCCAGGCCGGCGGCTACAAGTCGATGCCGAAGCTGTCGATGCCCGGCGCTGTGATCGCCGGCGAGGCCGCGTCGATGGTCGACATGGCGCGCCTGAAGGGCGTGCACCTGGGCATCGAGGCCGGCCGCCTGGCGGCGGAGGAGATCTTCGCGCAGCTCAAGGCCGGGTCGAACGACCTGACCGGCTACGAGGCCGCGATCGAGTCCTCGCTCGTCGGCGAGACCCTGCGGGCCGTGCAGAACAACCGTCCGCTGCTCGACGCGCACTCGCTGCCGGTCGGCGCCGCGCTGTCGGGGCTCGACTTCGTGACGAAGGGCAAGCTGCCGCCCGGCAGCCCGAAGCTGCACCGCGACGCCGAGGTCGAGGTCGGGGTGCCGGACTCGGGCGCGATGAAGGACCGCTACCCGAAGCCGGACGGCAAGTACTTCTTCGACAAGCTCTCGTCGGTGTTCATCACGGGCAACGCGACCCGCGACGACGCCCCGAGCCACATCCGCGTCGAGAAGCACGTCAAGCGCGAGGTCGCCGAGGCGTGGGCCTGGATGTGTCCCGCCGGCGTGTACGAGATCGAGGACGACCAGCCGGCGGAGGGCTTCGTCGACGTGACGGTCAACTACACGAACTGCGTGCAGTGCGGCGCCATCACGGCCCGCGGCGGCCGCCTGACGCCGCCCGAGGGCGGCGACGGCCCGGCGTACCAGATCACCTGATCCGCCCGCGCGCCCCGGCGCGCTCCCGCAGGACGACGAACGGCGCCGCATCGCGGCGCCGTTCGCGTTCCCGAGGGCGGGGGTCACTCCGCGGCGGGGCCGCCGTCCGTGACGCGCTCGATCGTCGTGCCGGCGGCCCGGACGGCGAGGACCGGCAGGCCGGCGCCGACGGCGAGCGCGGCGACGAGCGGCAGGTTGAGCACGTCGATCGGGTCGGACCCGCCGACGGTGATCAGGGCGGCCGAGAAGAGCGCGCCCGCCGCGCCGGACAGCACGACGCCGAGCACCGTCGGCAGCGCCACCTCGCGCTGCATCGTGCGCCGCAGCACCCCGACGGGCGTGCCCGCCATGCGCAGCGCCGCGAGGGTCCGGCGGCGGTCCAGGACCGATCCGACGGACGTGACCGCGGTGGCGAGCGCCGCGAGCAGGGACGCCAGCACGAGCGTCCCGGCCGCGCCGGCGAAGATCGTCCGGACGATCCCGATGCGCGGGTCCGTGCGGCCGGCTCCGGCCGCGCCGGCGCCCGGCAGCTCGCGGGCCACCGCCGCCGCGGCGCGGTCGCGCGCCCCCGCGTCGCGGCCGGTCGCGATCACCAGGTCGACCTCCGCCTCCCGCCGCGCGGCGCGGGCGGAGAGCGGGGCGGACGTCCCGTCGGCGCCGGTGGGGTACAGGCCGACGCGGGCGCCGGGGCCGAGCCGCCGGGCGACCGCCGCCGCGGCGTCCGGGGCCTGGCGGGCGTCGAGCGGGACGACGAGGTGGCGCTCGCCGAACGGCGTCGCGGTGACGTCCTGCGCGTCCTCCATGGTCGGGGCCGCCCCGAGCATCGTCGCGGCGACGAACGCGGCCAGCACCGGGCCGCTCGCGATCCGCCAGACGGCGCGCGGCTCGTCGATCATCCGGCGGGCGGCGAGCAGGGTCGCGGGTCGCCGCCAGAGCGTCCGGATGACCTGGCCGAACGCCAGCACCACCCACGGGCCGACGACGCTCGTCGCCAGGACGACGGAGGCGAGGGCGATCAGCAGCGGGAGCACCGTGCCCTCGCCGTCCAGCGACCGCAGACCCCAGACCATCGCCGTCGCGGCGACGGGCAGCAGCAGCAGGCGCGCGGGGCTCAGGGGCTTCGGGCGATGCCGCTGGATCGTGCCCAGGGCCCCGCCCGTGCGGCGCTGCGCGACCGCGGTGCCCAGCGCCGTGAGCGCCGGCAGCCCGAGGAGCGCCGCCAGCACGATCGCCGTGGGGCTGGTCAGGTCGCCCGCGAACCACGTCGTGCCGTTGAACGACACGTGGACGAGGGCGAACCGCGCCACCGGCAGCCCGACGAGCACGCCGACGAGCGCGCCGGCGGCGGCCGCCAGGGCCGTCTCGGCGACGGCGGCCCGCAGCGTCCACACCGGATCCGCGCCGACGAGCTGCAGCGCGGCCGTCCGCTCCTCCCGCCGCGTGGCGAGGAGGCGCGCGATCTGCATCGCGAGCGCGACGGTCGGCAGGACGAGCAGCGCCAGCGCGATCCACACGAGGGCGACGTAGAACGGCGCGGCCTCGGCCGTCGCGCCCCGCAGGGCGCCCACGGCGGCCACGGTCGTGCCGTTCGTGTCGCTCACGATCCCGGCCAGCGCCGCTGGACGCAGGCCGGCCACCACGACGCGCTCCTCGGGGCCCGTGAGCGCGGCGTCGCCGACCGTCCCGACGACCCGGCCCGGCAGCGAGGCGCGGAGGGCGTCGCCGTCCGGCCCGTCGAGCAGCCGGTGGACGGCGGGGGAGACGAGGACCTCGCCGGGCGCGGGCACCCGCGGCAGGCCGGCGGGCGGCGCGATCCGCCGACGGGTGGCGATCCCGATCTGCTGGATCGTGCGGCCGCCGACCTCGTACGCCGTCGTCGACACCAGCACCGGGGCGGTCCGGGGGTCGAGGGCCGTCGTGTGCGTCTCGACCAGCTCGCTCGGGTCGCCGCCGCGCCAGGCGACGCGGTCGGCCCGCCGCTCGAGCGCGCCGGGGACCGCGGCGAGCGCCACGATCAGGGCGGCGGCGACGCCGATCGCCGCCGCCGTCAGCGCCGCGCCGCGCCGGGTCGTCCGGTCGCGCCGCCAGATCCGCAGCGCGAACGCGAGCGCGCTCATGCGGCCACCGTCGCGGGCTCGAGGACGACGGGCTCGAGCGCGCCGCGCCGGATGGACACGGCGTCGTCGGCGCGGGCCGCCAGGGCCAGGTCGTGCGTGATGACGACGAGCGCCGACCCGGACTCGCGCACGGTCGCGAAGAGCAGGTCGGCGGTCTCCGCCGCCGTGTCGGTGTCGAGCGCGCCGGTCGGCTCGTCGGCGAACACGATCGCGGGCCCGTGGGCGAGGGCGCGGGCGACGGCCACGCGCTGCATCTGCCCGCCCGACATCTCGCCCGGGCGGCGGGCGACGAGGTCGCCGATGCCCAGCCGGCCGAGCCACTCGCGGGCCGTGCGGAGCGCCGGGCCGCGCGATGCGCCGCCGAGCAGCATCGGCAGCGCGACGTTCTCGTCGGCGTCCAGCTCGGGGACGAGCAGGCCCTGCTGGAAGACGAAGCCGAACGTGCTGCGGCGCAGGGCGGCGCGGGCACGCTCGCCGCGGTCGTCGATCCGCCGCCCCTCGAGCACGACCGCGCCGTCGTCGGGCGGCAGGACGGCCGCGAGGACGTGGAGCAGCGTCGACTTGCCCGACCCGGACGGGCCGACGATCGCCAGCGCGCGCCCGCGGTGGACGTCGACGTCGACGCCATGCAGGACGGGCGCGCCGCCGTAGCCCTTCGTCAGGCCGCGACCGGTCAGGAGCGGAGGGGTGCCGGCGCCGGGGCCGGGAGCGTCAGGGAGCATGGATCCAGCGTGGGGGTCGCCGGCTGCCCGCGCATCGGGCGCGGGGCCGGACCCGCCTCCGTCGCAGGACGGAGCCCGCGCCGGCGTCTCCTCCCTCCGGCGGACCGCCCGGCCCCCGGGGCGCCCTGGGGGACGCCCCGGGGGTCGCGGCGGCCGGGCCCCCGCAGCTTCGCCGCAACTCCGGGGCCTCGCCGCTGTTTCTGGACGACAGCGGGTGCGGCATGATGGCGCTCCCGGATCCCCCTGCCCCTCGGCCCCCGACCACGTTGCCCGCCACACCCTCCTCACGCCTCTCCGCCCCCCTGACCGCCGCCGCCGCGCTCGCCGGTCTCGTCCTGGCCGCCGCCCCCGCGGCCGCGGCCACCCCGTCCGCCGCCCCGGCGGACGCCGCCAAGGTCGGCCGCGGCACCTGCACCACGTCCGCGACGGACCCGCAGGCGCGCGCCGCGTCCTTCACCGTCACGATGCGGGCCCTCCCGCCGGCCCGCACCTACGGCTTCCGCACGACCCTGCAGGAGAAGGCGCCCGGGGGCCGCTGGACGACGCTCACGGGCGCCGCCGCGCCCCAGGGCCTCGGCCAGATGGAGGACGCCCGCCCGGGCGCCGCCAGCATGCGCCGCAAGATCACGGTCCGCGGCCTGCGCCCCGGGGCGTCGTACCGCCTGCGGGTGCGCTTCCGCTGGGCGTTCGCCGACACCACCCTCGCCGTCGGCCGGACGAGCCGCGCCTGCCGGGTGGTCGATCCGCGTCCCAACCTGGCCGTGGGCGCCGCCGCACCGTGGATCCCCGGCGCCGTCGGGGGCCAGGTCGTCTACCGCGTCCCCGTCCGCACCAGCCGGCTGGCCGCGCTGGCCGGGCGGTCCGTCGGGGTGACGGTGCGCCAGGGCGACGTCGTGCTGGCCGGCACCTCGTTCGTGCCCGCCGCGGCCGACGACGTGGCGCTCGTGCCCGGTCGCCGGTGCGTGAGCGGCCAGCCCGTCGTCGTGACGGTCGACCCGGCCGGCGAGATCGACGAGCGCGACGAGACGGACAACGCCGTCACGGTGCCGTGCGGCCCCGAGGCGGGCTGACCCGCTATCGTCCCCCGACGATGAAGAACGACATCCACCCCGAGTACGCGCCCGTGGTGTTCCGGGACCAGGGTGCCGGGGCCACCTTCCTGACCCGCTCCACCGTCAAGAGCTCGAAGACGATCGAGCTCGACGGCGAGACGTACCCCGTCATCGACGTGGAGCTCTCGTCCGCGTCGCACCCGTTCTACACGGGCAAGCAGAAGATCGTCGACACCGCCGGTCGCGTCGAGCGCTTCCGCCGCCGTGCCGCGAAGCGCCAGGCCGAGGACGCCGCGAGCGAGTAGTCCTCCGCGCCCCGGCCTCCGGCGTCCGTTCGACCAGGACGCGCCGGACGCCGCGGAGCGCGACGTGCGTCCGGGGGCCCGCACGGCTCCGGACGCCCCGGCCGGCGCCCGTCGCCGGCCGTCGTCGTCCCGGGACCGCACCGTGACCCGGCACGGGCCCGTCGGCCCCCACCCGCGCGCGGCCGCGCGCCCGCAGGACGCTCCCGTCGGCGGTCAGGCGGTCGTCGAGGGCGTGATGATGCGCGGCGTCCGGACGTGGGCGCTCGCCGTCCGCCGCCCGCACCCCGAGCAGCTCGTCGACGGCGTGCTGCCCGCCGGCGAGCCCGCGCTCGGCGACATCGCCGTGGCGGTGCACCCGTTCTCTTCCGCGCTCACCCGCCACCGCCTGCTGCGGCTGCCCGTGCTGCGCGGCGTCGTCGCGCTCGGCGAGGCGCTGCGGATCGGCTTCCGCGCCCTGCGGATGGCCGCGGACGCGCAGAGCGCCGACGACGCGCCCGAGATCGGCCGCGGGTCGTGGCTCCTGGCGGGGCTCGGCGGGCTGGCGATCGCGGTCGGCCTGTTCTTCCTCGCGCCCGTCGGCCTGACCAGCCTGCTGCAGGACGTGCTGGGGGAGGGCCTGCTGTTCTGGCTCGTCGAGGGCGTGGTGCGCACCGCGATCTTCCTCGCCTACCTCGTCCTCGTCACGCGGATGGCGGACATGCGGCGCGTCTTCGAGTACCACGGGGCCGAGCACCAGACCATCGCCTGCTACGAGGCGGGCCTCGCGCTGACGCCGGAGAACGCGTCGCGCTTCAGCCGGCTGCATCCCCGCTGCGGCACGAGCTTCCTGCTCATCGCGATGATCGTGGCGATCTTCGTCTTCGCGCCCGTGGGGACCCCGGCGCTGCCGTGGCTGCTGGCCAGCCGCGTCGTCGGCATCCCGCTCGTGGTGGGCGTCGCGTTCGAGCTGCTGAAGCTGGCGGGCCGCTACCGCCACGTGCCGCTCGTGGCGGCGCTGACGTGGCCGGGGCTGCAGCTCCAGCGCCTGACGACGCGGACGCCGGACCGCGACCAGCTGCAGGTCGCCATCGCCGCCCTGGCGACCGTCCTGGACCGCGAGGACCCGCGCGCCGCCAGCGCGCGCGAGCGCGTCGGCGCCGAGGTCGCGGCGTAGGCCCGCGACGGGCGCGCGGGTCGGGCGGCGCGGAGGCGGTACGCTCGGTCGTCGTGATCGAAGCGCTGGTGGAGCAGATCGAGGCCCGGTTCGCCGAGCTGGAGACCCAGATCGTGGACCCCGCCGTGATCGGGGACCGGCAGCGCTACGCCGAGGTCGGGCGGGAGTACCGCCGCATGCAGGGCGCGAACGCGCTCGCCACGGAGTGGCGGCGCGCCGTCGACGACGCCGCCGGCGCCCGCGAGATGCTCGAGGAGGGGGAGGACCCCGAGCTGCGCGAGCTGCTCGAGACCGCCCGCGAGCGGATCGGCGAGCTGGAGGAGGAGATCCGCGTCTCCATGGTCGACCCCGACCCCAACGACGACAAGGACGTCATCGTCGAGATCCAGGGCGGCGCGGGGGGCGAGGAGGCCGACCTGTGGGCCGGCGACGTCTACCGCATGCTCACGAAGTACGCCGAGCGTCGCGGCTTCAAGACCGAGCCGCTCCAGGTGTCCGACGGCAAGTACACGTTCGCGGTGAAGGGCGAGGGCGCGTTCTCGGTCTTCAAGTGGGAGGCCGGCACCCACCGCGTCCAGCGCGTTCCGGCCACGGAGACGCAGGGCCGCATCCACACCTCCACCTGCACCGTCGCCGTCCTGCCCGAGGCGGAGGACGTCGACATCCACATCGACCAGAACGACCTGCAGATCGACGTCTACCGGTCGTCCGGTCCCGGCGGCCAGTCCGTCAACACGACGGACTCCGCGGTGCGGATCACGCACAAGCCGTCCGGCGTCGTGGTGTCGATGCAGGACGAGAAGTCGCAGCTGCAGAACCGCGAGAAGGCCCTGCGCGTGCTGCGCGCCCGTCTGTACGAGCACGCCGTCGCCGAGCAGCGCGCCGAGCAGGCCGCGGCGCGCTCCGCCCAGGTCGGCACGGGCGACCGCGCGGAGAAGATCCGCACGTACAACTACGGCGAGGGTCGGGTCACCGACCACCGCATCAAGCTCACGAAGTACGCGCTCGAGGGCATCCTGGAGGGCGACCTCGAGGAGTTCACGAACGGCCTGCAGGCGGACGAGAAGCGCCGCCTGCTCGAGCTGCAGGCCCAGAGCACCCAGCCGGGCACGTGAGCGCGGGGACGGTCGGCGCCGCGGTCCGCCGCCTCACCGCCCGCTTCGCCGCCGCGGAGCTCGACACCCCCCGGCTCGACGCCGAGCTGCTCGTCGCGCACGCGATCGGGGCCGACCGCGCGCGGCTGTTCCTCTCGCCGGACCGGCCGCTGACCGACGCGCAGGCCGCCGCGGTCGAGGCGCTGGAGCGCGGGCGCGCCGAGGTCCGGGCGTCCGTGGCGCACCTGACGGGCGTGCGCGGCTTCCGTCACCTCGACCTCCACGTCGACTCGCGCGTGCTGATCCCGCGGCCCGAGACGGAGCTGCTCGTCGAGGTGGGCCTGGAGCTGCCGCGCGGCGCGATCGTCGTGGACGTCGGCACGGGCAGCGGCGCCGTCGCGCTGGCGCTCGCCGACGAGCGCCCCGACCTCGAGCTGCACGCCACCGACGTCTCGCGCGACGCGCTCGACGTCGCCCGGGCCAACGCCGCGCGCCTGGGACTCCACGTCGCCTTCCACGAGGGCGACCTGCTCGCCGACGCCGTCCCGGCCGACCGGGGCGGGCGGCCGCTCGCCGTCCTCTCCAACCCGCCGTACGTGCCCGAGACCGACCGCGCGACCCTGGCGCCCGAGGTGCGCGACCACGACCCGCACCTGGCGCTCTTCGGCGGACCGGACGGGTTGGACGTCGTCCGCCGGCTGCTGCCCGCCGCGCGCGCGGCGGAGGCGGACCTGGTGGCCCTCGAGATCGGCCGGGGGCAGGCGCCGGCGACGGAGGCGCTGGCGCGGCAGGCCGGGTTCGCGGCGACCGAGACGCGCGACGACCTGGCGGGCATCGGGCGCGTCGTCGTGGCGCGCGCCGCCGTGGGGAAGGCGGCGTGAGCGACGACGTCCTGCCGCTGACGCCCGACGACGTGCGGGCGATGACCGCCGCGACGGCGGCCGGCGAGGTCGTCCTCTTCCCGGCCGAGACCGTCTACGGGCTGGCGGCGGACCCGTCGCGCCCCGAGGCCGTCGCCCGGATGGCGGCGCTGAAGGACCGCGATCCCGGCAAGCCCTCCTCCGTCCTCTTCTGGTCGCTCGACGCGGCGCTCGCGGCGCTGCGCGACGCCGTGCCCGCGGCCGTCCTCGCCGCGCTGCCGCGCCTGCTGCCCGGCCCCGTCGGGGTGCTGCTGCCCAACCCGGGCGGCGCGTTCCCCGCCGCGGCCGGCGACGCGCCGGGCACGCTCGGCGTCCGCGTGCCCCGCCTCGCGCAGCCGGTCAACGCCCCGCCCGTCGTGCAGACGAGCGCCAACCGGGCGGGCGGGCCCGACCCCGCCACGCTGGACGCCGTGCCCCCGTCGATCCGCGCGGCCGCGCGGCTGGTGCGCGACGCCGGGCCCCGGCCCGGGCGACCGTCGACGATCGTCGACCTGCGGCGCGCGCACGAGGGCGCGGGCTGGGACCTCGTCCGCGAGGGCGCCCTGCCCCGGACCGCGATCGCGGCCCGGCTCGACGGCGTCCTGCCGCCGGCCTGAGCCCGCCCGCGACCGGCGGCCCGGCGCCGTGCGCGGCGAGGGGAGGGGCCGTACGATGCGGCCATGCGGATCGCCGTCGCCTCCGACCACGCCGGGTTCGAGCTCAAGGAGCACGTGAAGGACGCCCTCCAGGGGCAGGGTCACGAGGTCGTCGACGCCGGCACGACCTCGGCGGAGTCGACGGACTACCCCCAGTACGCCGCGACCGCCGCGCGCATGGTCGCCGGCGGCGACGCCGAGCGGGCCGTCGTCGTCTGCGGCTCCGGCAACGGCGTGACGATCACCGCGAACAAGATCCAGGGCATCCGCGCGGTCAACGCCCACGACGCCGACGAGGCCGTCATGGCCCGCAAGCACAACGGCATCAACGTGCTCGGCCTGTCGCAGGCGCGCCTGTCGGGCGCCGACGCGGAGCCGATCGTGGCCGCGTTCCTGACGACGGACTTCGAGGGCGGCCGCCACGAGCGCCGCGTCCTCGAGATCGCCGACGTCGAGGGCGGGGGTGACGGGACGGCGCCGGTGTCCGCGGACATCCCGCCGGGCCAGCCGACGCACTGAGGCGACAGCCGGCGCCGCCCGCCCGGCCGCTAGGCTCTGAGGCTGTCGTGACTGGCGCCTCGGGTGGAACGGACCACCGGGAAGCGACACGCAGCACCGCCGCGCGCCTGGGCACCCGTACCGCACGTCCGCACCACCCCGAGGAGACGCCCGTGTCCGCCCTGCCGCCCGACTTCTTCAACGCCCCGCTGGCCGAGGTCGACCCCGAGGTCGCCGCCGCCGTCGGCGCCGAGCTGCGCCGCCAGCAGGACACGCTGGAGATGATCGCCTCGGAGAACTTCGTGCCGCAGGCGGTCCTGGAGTGCCAGGGCTCCGTGCTGACGAACAAGTACGCCGAGGGCTACCCGGGCCGCCGGTACTACGGCGGCTGCGAGCACGTCGACGTCGTCGAGCAGCTCGCGATCGACCGCGCCAAGGCGCTCTTCGGCGCCGAGCACGCCAACGTCCAGCCGCACTCGGGCGCGCAGGCGAACAACGCCGTCTACCACGCGCTCCTGCAGCCGGGCGACCGCGTCATGGGCCTCTCGCTCGCCCACGGCGGCCACCTCAGCCACGGGATGAAGCTCAACGTCTCGGGCCGCCTGTACGACATCGTCGCCTACGAGGTCGACCGCGAGACGTCGCAGGTCGACATGGACGCCGTCGCGCAGCTCGCCCGCGAGACGAAGCCGAAGATGATCGTCGCCGGCTGGTCCGCGTACCCGCGCCAGATGGACTTCGCGCGCTTCCGCGAGATCGCGGACGAGGTCGGCGCGTACCTGTGGGTCGACATGGCGCACTTCGCCGGCCTCGTCGCCGCCGGCCTGCACCCCAGCCCCGTCCCGCACGCCGACGTCGTGACGACGACGGTCCACAAGACGCTGGGCGGCCCGCGCTCGGGCATCATCCTGTGCCGCGCCGAGCACCAGAAGAAGATCGACCAGGCCGTCTTCCCCGGCCAGCAGGGCGGTCCGCTCGAGCACGTCATCGCCGCGAAGGCCGTCGCGCTGAAGATCGCCGCGGCGCCCGAGTTCAAGGAGCGCCAGGAGCGCACGATCGCGGGCGCGCGCGTCCTGGCCGAGGAGCTCCTCGCCACCCGTGACGGCGCCGGCGCCGGCGGCCTCAACGTCCTCACGGGCGGCACCGACGTGCACCTGGTGCTCGTCGACCTGCGCGACACCCCGCTCGACGGCCAGCAGGCCGAGGACCGCCTGCACGAGGTCGGCATCACGGTCAACCGCAACGCGGTGCCGTTCGACCCGCGCCCGCCGATGGTGACGTCCGGCCTGCGCGTCGGCACGTCCGCGCTCGCGACGCGGGGCCTCAGCGTCGACGACTTCCGCGAGGTCGGCCGGATCATCGGCGCCGCGCTGAGCGCGGACGACGCCGGCTTCGCCGCCCAGCGCGAGGACCTGGCCGCCCGCGTCGCCGCCGTCGCGGCCGCCCACCCGCTCTACACCCAGCTGGGCTGAGCGGCCACGGGGCCGGGGCGACGCCCCGGCCCGGCCGGTCCCGGGTCTAGCATGCGGTCGGCATGACCTGGCGCGATCCCGTCGTGGGGCTGCTGGTCGCCTTCGCGGTGGCCGCGGTCGCCACCCCCCTGGTGGCGCGCTTCGCCCGGCTGGTCGGCGCCGTCGATCGCCCCCGGGGCCGCGGCCTCGCCGCCGGCGGCACGCCGCTGCTCGGCGGGCTCGCGATCCTGGCCGCCGTCGGCGTCACGGTCCTGCTCCTCCGGCTGCCGCCCAGCTGGGCGGGCTTCCAGTCCGAGCTCGACGCGGTCCTCCTCGGCGGCGTCGTCATCGCGGTGGTCGGCGCGATCGACGACCGCTTCGACCTGCCGTGGCTCGTCAAGCTCGCGGGCCAGATCGTCGCGGCGGCGATCCCGGTCTCGCAGCACGTCGTCGTCGAGAACATCACCTTCCCGTTCCTGGGGGCCGTGCAGTTCCACGACTTCGGGGCGCCGCTCACCGTCCTGGGGTTCGTGGCGCTCATGAACGTCGTCAACTTCTCCGACGGCATCGACGGCCTCGCCGCGGGCGTCTCGGCGATCGCCGCGGTCGCGATGGGCATCGTCGCGTGGAACCTGGGCACCACCCACGCGTCCCTGCTGGCGGGCGCGACGGCCGGCGCCGCCGCGGGGTTCCTCGTCCACAACTTCCACCCCGCGCGGGTCTTCATGGGCGACGCGGGGGCGCTGCTGCTCGGCTACCTGCTCGCCGCCGTCGCCGTCGAGGGGTCCGTCAAGACGAACGCCGTCCTCGCCCTCGTCGTGCCGTTCGTCGTCCTCGCGCTGCCGATGCTCGACACGACGTTCGTGGTGCTCAAGCGCCTGAAGTCCGGCGTCCCGATCTACAACGCCGACCAGAACCACTTCCACCACCGGCTCACCCGGATCGGCTTCAGTCCGCGCCGGACGGTGCTCTACCTGTACGCGTGGGCGGCGTCGCTCGCGGGGCTCGCGGTCGCGCTCGGGTTCGTGCCGTACAGCCCCAATCGCGAGGGGTACTCGCCCGCATGGACCGCGGTCATGGTCGTCATCACGCTCGCGGTGCTCAGCTTCAGCGTCTACCTGGTGCTCGTCCTCGAGATCCTGAAGCTGCGCCGGCTCGACGCGCTGCGCATGCGCCGCATCCGGCCGCACGCGACCGACGCCGAGATCGACTCGCACGTCGCGCGCTCGCTCGAGACCGGCGAGATCGACGCGATCACGGAGGACGAGCTGACGACCTCCGCCGCGGACCCCGCCGCCCGTCCCTGACCGGGCCCGGCGCCGGCGGCCCGCCGCCGTCGAGTCGGTACAACTGGGGGCCGATGCAGTGGATCTGTGAGCCGTGCGGGTTCATCTACGACCCCGAGGAGGGCGACCCGGACGGGGGGATCCCGCCCGGAACGGCCTTCGAGGACATCCCCGACGGCTGGTGCTGCCCCGTCTGCGGCGCGGCGAAGAGCGACTTCGTTCCGCTCGACGACTGACCCACCCCTCCGTGGCGGCGCGTCCGCCGCGACCCGCGCGCGCCCCCGCGGCAGGGGGCGCGGCGCGGGGGCGCCGATAGGATCGTCGGGGTGCTCGCCTCGGTCCTCCTGCTCGCCGGCCTCCTGCTGGTGGCGGGCCTGGCGGCCTCGCTCTTCGCCGGGCGACTACGGGTCCCGGCGCTCGTCGTCTTCCTGCTCCTCGGGATGCTCGCCGGCCCGTCCGGCGCCGACGTCGTCGAGGTGCGCGACGCCACGCTGATCCGCGACGTCGGGCTCGTCGCGCTGGTGCTCATCCTGTTCGAGGGCGGCCTGGCGTCCGGGCTGCGCGAGATCCGGCCGGTGATCGTGCCGGCCGCCGCGCTCGCGACCCTCGGCGTCCTGGTGACCACCGCGGTCGTCGGCACCGTCGCCTACCTGACGCTCGACCTGAGCTTCGAGCAGGGCCTGCTGCTCGCGGCGATCATGGCCTCCACGGACGGGGCCGCGATCTTCGCGCTCCTGCGCGGCTCGACCCTGCGGCGGCGGCTGGCCCGCACGCTCGAGGGCGAGGCGGGCATGAACGACCCCGTGACGGCCCTGCTCGTCATCGGGCTCATCGACATCGTGCAGGACGAGGGCACCGTCGTCGACCTGTTCGTCGGCATGGTCACCGAGCTGACGATCGACGCGGTCGTCGGCGCCGCGATCGGCGCGCTCGCCGTCTGGGCGTTCCGGCGGGCGCGGCTGGCCAGCGAGGGGCTGTACCCCGTCGCCTCGCTGGCGACCGCGATCCTCGCCTACGCCGTCGCCGCCACCCTCCACGGCTCGGGGCTCCTCGCCGTCTACGTGGCGGGCCTCGCGCTCGGCAGCGGCCCGATCCACGGCAAGCGCTCGATCACCGCCTTCCACGACGGGCTGGCGTGGGTCGCCCAGCTCGCGATGTTCCTGTCGCTGGGCCTGCTCGTGTCGCCCCAGGCGCTCGGCGACGTCTGGGTGGAGGGTCTCGTCGTCACCGCCGCGCTCCTGCTGCTCGGCCGGCCTGCCGCCGTCCACCTGCTGCTCGCGCCGCTGCGCTTCACGCGCGGGGAGCAGGCCGCGATGTCGTGGGCGGGCCTGCGCGGCGCGGTCCCGATCGTCTTCGCGACGTTCCCCGTCATCGCGGGCGTGCCCCGGGCGCAGGAGTTCCTGGCGATCGTCTTCTTCGTGGTGCTGCTGTCCACGGTCCTGCAGGGCGTGACGTTCGAGTCGCTCGCGCGCGCGCTGCGGGTCACGACGACGCGCCCGGCCATCGACCGGCCGCTCGTCGAGGTCATGGCGATCCGGCGCCTCGGGGCCGAGGTGCTCGAGGTGCGCGTCCGCGAGGACGACGCGATGGTCGGCGCCCGGGTGCGCGACCTGGGGCTGCCGCGCGAGGCGCTGGTCAACGTCCTGGTCCGCGGGAGCGAGGCCCTGCTGCCCCGCGGCTCCACCCGCCTGCTGGCCGGGGACCGCCTGCACGTGCTCGCCCGGCGCGAGGTCGCGCACGAGATCCCGGCGCTCGTCGAGCGCTGGCGCGACGGGCCCGTCGGTCCGCCGCCGCGGCCCGCCCGGCGGCTCGTCGCGATCGCCCCGATCTTCCGCACCGGCCCGTGGGACGCCCGCGACGGCGACCCCGCCGTCCCCGCGACGGTCGGCGGGATCGCGGTCGTCGAGCGGCTGCGGCTGCGCCACGACCGCCCGGGCGCCCTCGTCGTCCTCGAGGACGGGCGCTACGCCGTCTCCGGCCCCGTCGTGATGGTGGGATCCCGCCAGGCCGTCCAGCAGCAGGCCCGGCGGCGGCTCGACCGCGCCACCGACGACGCCGAGGCCGGGTGGTGGCAGGAGGTCATCGGCGCCTGCGCCGCCTGACTCGAGTTCCGGCGTCCGCCGCCGATCACGGGGGAGGGGACCCCGTGGGAGCGGCGAACCCCGACGAGCGCCCCGGGTCGCGAGACGGACGACCGTCCACGCGACCCCGGCGCGGAGATCCGCTTCGTGCGCTTGGGCACGAGCGCTTATGCGCCAAGGCACGAGCCCTCGTGCATCCCGGCGCGAACCCACGCGTCCCCCGTCACCACGGGCGATTTCGCGCGCCTGGCTGGTGGCACGGCGCGGGCCGTTCGGGTAGTCTGCTGCCCCTCGCCGGGTGCGGAGCGGACGCCCAGTCCTCTTCGGCCTGATCCCTCGGGATCCCCGGCAGCTCGATCGATGCTCTCGCACGACCGCCGCCCCACGACTTCGCCGTCCCGTGTCCACGCCCCCTCCATCCGGCCGAGGGCTCGGCGCGGGCGCGCTGCTGGTCGCCACCATCCTGGTGGCCGCCGCGCTGGGGTTCGCGCTGGGCGCCCTCACGGGGCCGACGCTCCCGCTCACCCTCGCGGGGGCGGCCGTCGGGTTCGTCGCGGGCATGGCGCTCGTCATCCGCACGTTCCGGGAGCCGTGACCGCGTGAAGGTCGCTCGCCTCCTGGACCTCGTCGTCCTGCTGCTCGCCCTCGTGGTGTTCGTGGTCGCCGACCTGCCGATCCTGGCCTGGGTCTCCGTGGCCGTCGCCTGGATCGCGCAGCGCGTCGTCAACGCGTACCTCGTCGCCCGCGCGGAGGCGGAGGGCAAGGACGCGGGGCGCGCCCTCAACTTCGTCGCCGTCGGCGTCGTGAGCCGGGCCTGGATCCCGGGCCTCGCCGCGCTCCTCGTCGGCCTCCTGACCGACCGAGAGACCGGCTTCGCGGCCGTCATCCTCGCGGTCGTCGTGTTCACCGTCCACTTCGTCACCAGCCTGGTGCTGCACGCCAACCATGGCGGGCGCCCGGCCCCGGTCCAGCACCCCTCGGAGGGGCAATCGTGAAGCTGCGCCACCGCGCCCTGATGGCCGCCACCCCGCTCGTCGCCGCGCTAGCCGCGCCGGCGCTCGCCTCGGCGGCGGACGAGTTCAAGCCCGATGCCGAGTTCGACGTCAGCAAGCCGCTGATCGGGCCGCACATGGAGCTGTTCGGCATCGACCTGTCGATCAGCAAGGCCGTCCTGTACGTCATCCTCGCCGGCCTCCTGACGGTGCTGACGCTCGTGCTCATCGCGCGGCGCATGCAGGCGCACCCGCGGGGGCGCGCCGAGACCGTCGTGGAGTGGGCGTACGAGTTCGTCGACTCCACGATCGTCGGCGACAACATCGCGTCGAAGAAGACCGCGCGCACGTGGTTCCCCTTCATCGCGACGCTCTTCTTCTTCATCTACTTCTCGAACGTCCTCGGCTACCTGCCGCTGCCGACGAACCAGGAGCACACGTTCAGCGTCTTCGGCGCCGACATCCCCGCCTTCGCGCTCTACGCCGCGACGGCGAACATCTCGATGCCGCTGATCCTGGCGCTCGTGGTGTGGATCTCCTACAACGTCGTCGGCATCCGCAAGCACGGCGTCTTCGGCTACGTCAAGGGCCTGGTCCCGAGCGGCCTGCCCTGGTGGATCCTGCCGCTGATGTACCCGATCGAGATCCTGTCGCACTTCGTCCGGCTCATCTCGCTCTCGCTGCGTCTCTACGCCAACATCCTGGCCGGCCACCTGCTGATCCTGTTCATGGCCGGCGGCCTCGTCGTCCTGCTCGAGCCGGGCTGGGTCGGCGCAGGGATCCTCGGCATCGCGACCGCCGCGATCGCCGTCGTCTTCTTCCTCTTCGAACTGACCCTGGTGGCTGCCCTCCAGGCGTTCATCTTCAGCACCCTCACCGCGATCTACATCGGCGGCGCCGTCGCCGAGGAGCACTAAAGGAGCACCCGTGGACATCTCCATCATCACCACGCTCGCGCAGGCCGCCGAGAGCCTCGACACCGCGACGGCCGCCGGCGAGAAGGCCGGCCGCGCCATCGGCCTGGGCCTGGGCACCGGTCTTGCGGCGCTCGGCACCGGCATCGGCGTCGGCTTCATCTTCGGCAAGACGATCGAGGCCATCTCCCGCCAGCCCGACCTCGCCGGTGACCTCCAGGGCCGCATGTTCCTCGGCTTCGCGCTGACCGAGGCCACGGTCTTCTACGGCTTCGTCGCGGGCCTCATCGCGTTCTTCGTCTGATCCGATGCTGGCCACGTTGACCACGTCCGGGACCCTGGTCCTGGCCGCCGCCGAGGAAGGGAGCGATGACCTGAACCCGCTCGTCAAGCCCGTGCCGGGCCTGATGATCTGGGTGCTGCTGGTCTTCGTCATCTCCCTGTTCGTCCTCGCGAAGTACGCCTGGCCGCCGATCCGCGACGTGATCGACAAGCGCCAGCGCGCGATCGAGGACCGGATCAAGGCGTCCGAGGACGCGAAGGCCGAGGCCGAGCGCCTGGCCGAGGAGTACCGCCAGCAGCTCGCCGCCGCCCGCGCGGAGAGCGAGGAGATCGTCGCCCGTGCCCGTCGCTCCGGCGAGCAGGCCGAGCGCGAGGCCATCGAGGAGGGGCGCAAGACCCGCGAGTCCCTCGTGGAGCAGGCCCGCCGCGACATCGAGGCGGAGACGCGCCGCGCCAAGGACGAGCTGCGCGGCGAGGTCGCCGCGCTGACCGTCGAGGCGACCGCGAAGGTCACCCGCAAGACGCTGACCCCCGAGGACCAGCAGCGCCTGCTCGACGAGGCCCTGAGCGAGATCGACTTCTCGCAGCTCTCGGGCCAGGGCCGGAGCTAGGAACCATGGAAGACATCGCTCGCGTCTACGCCCGCTCGCTGTTCGAGGTCGCCCGGGACCAGGGCACCCTCGACACGGTGGCCGGGCAGCTGGCCCAGCTCGACGACGCCTTCGCGGCGTCGCGGGACCTGCGCCTGTTCTTCTACTCGCCGTACTTCACGAGCGGCGAGAAGCGGGACGCCTTGCCGCGCCTCGTGGTGGACGGCGAGCCCGCGCTGATGAACCTCCTCGACCTGCTCGTGGAGAACCACCGTCTGCCCCTGCTGCCGCGCCTGCGGCGCAGCTTCGACGGGCTGTGGCGGGAGGAGCGTAAGCTCCTGCCTGTGACGATCACCAGCGCGGTCGCGCTGGACGAGCAGGCCGCCCAACGCATCGGCGACGAGATCGGTCGCCGCACCGGTCGCACGGTCGAGCTCACCACCTCGGTCGATCCCGATCTCGTCGGGGGCCTGACGCTCCGCGTCGGCAACCAGATCCTCGACGCCTCCATCCGTAACCGCCTCGAGTCGCTCCGCCGCCAGGTCGCGGCCGGCTGACCCGCCCTTTCAAGGACCCAAGCTCCATGCAGATCAAGCCCGACGAGATCACCAGCATCCTCAAGAGCCGCATCCAGGGCCTGGACGCCGGCGCGTCCGAGCTCACCGAGGTCGGCACCGTCCTCTCCGTCGCGGACGGCATCGCGCGCGTCCACGGCCTGGACAACGCGGTATCCCTCGAGCGCCTCGAGTTCCCGCACGGCGTCACCGGCCTGGCCCTGAACCTCGACTCCGACAACGTCGGCGCCGTGCTCTTCGGCGACTGGGAGAAGGTCGTCGAGGGCGACACGGTCAAGCGCAGCGGCAAGCTGCTCGAGATCCCGGTCGGCGAGGCCCTGCTGGGCCGCATCGTCTCCCCGCTCGGCGTGCCGCTCGACGGCAAGGGCCCCATCGAGACGACGGAGACCCGTCCGCTCGAGTTCAAGGCGCCGGGCATCGTCGCCCGTCAGCCCGTCACCGAGCCGCTGCAGACCGGCATCAAGGCGATCGACGCCATGATCCCCGTCGGCCGCGGCCAGCGCGAGCTCATCATCGGCGACCGCCAGACCGGCAAGACGTCGATCGCGATCGACACGATCATCAACAACAAGGAGTCCGGGGTCATCTCGGTCTACGTCGCGATCGGCCAGCGCATGGCCACGGTCGTCGGCCTGGCCCAGACCCTCGCCGAGGCCGGCGCGCTGGACTCCACGATCATCGTCGCCGCGTCCGCCGACGAGGCCGCGCCGATCAAGTACGTCGCGCCGTACGCGGGCGCCGCGATGGCCGAGTACTTCGTGTACAAGGGCGGCCACACGCTCGCGGTGTACGACGACCTGACGAAGCACGCCTTCGCGTACCGCCAGATGTCCCTGCTGCTGCGCCGCCCGCCGGGCCGCGAGGCGTACCCGGGCGACGTCTTCTACCTGCACTCCCGCCTGCTCGAGCGCGCGGTGAAGCTGTCCGACGAGCTCGGCGGCGGGTCGATGACCGCCCTGCCGATCATCGAGACGCAGGCGGGCGACGTGTCGGCGTACATCCCGACGAACGTCATCTCGATCACCGACGGCCAGATCTTCCTCGAGCCGAAGCTGTTCTACTCGGGCGTCCGCCCCGCGATCAACGTCGGCATCTCGGTCTCCCGCGTCGGCTCGTCGGCGCAGACGAAGCCGATGAAGAAGGTCCAGGGCGGCCTGAAGCTCGCGCTGTCGCAGTACCGCGACCTCGAGGCCTTCGCGCAGTTCGGCTCCGACCTGGACGCCGACACGCGCAAGACCCTCGACCGCGGCGCGCGCCTCGTGCGCACGCTGAACCAGGGCGAGCGCTCGCCGCTGCCGGTCCAGGACCAGGTCATCCAGATCTACGCCGCCACGAACGGCTACCTGGACCGCATCGCCGTCGACCGCGTCGAGGACTACCTCGAGCGTCTCGTCGAGTCGGCGAAGTCCGAGATCGGCGGCACGCGCGAGAAGATCGCGTCGGGCGACTGGTCCGACGACACGATCGGCGAGGTCAAGGCCTTCGTCGCGAAGTTCACGGAGCAGGACTTCGGCTACGACCTCGACGAGCACGGCGAGCCGCTGACGCAGGGCGCGTCGGCCTGATGGCCGTCGCCCTCCGACCCCTCGGGAGCTGACGCATGGCGCAGAGCGACGTCAAAGCCCGGATCGCCTCGGTCCAGAACATCCGCAAGATCACGCGGGCCATGGAGATGGTCTCGGCCTCGCGCCTGCGCAAGGCCGAGCAGCGCGCGGCGTCGCTGCGCCCCTACGCGGACGCGGTGCGCCGCATGACCAGCCAGGCCGCGGCCGCGGCCGGCGCCGGCGAGCTGCAGGCCCAGCCGGTCCTGCAGACGCACGAGCAGGAGAAGGTCGTCGGCCTCGTCCTCGTGACGGCCGACCGCGGCCTGGCGGGCGCCTTCAACTCGCAGATCCTGCGCGCGGGCCTCGCCCGGGCGGAGGAGCTCGAGGCGAAGGGCGAAGAGGTGCGCTACTACGTCACGGGTCGCCGTGGCGAGGCCGCGCTGAACTTCCGCAACCGTCCCGTCGACGGCGCCTACACCGGCTTCACCGACGCGCCGAACCAGTCGCACGCGGCCGAGGTGGCCGAGGCGCTGGTGGCCGCGTACGTGGACGGCCACGTGGACCGCGTCGAGGTCATCTACAACGGCTACGTCTCGCCGCTGGTGCAGGAGGTCCGTCGCGAGACGCTCCTGCCCCTCGCCGCGGCGAGCGTCGTCGACGACGCCGGCGAGCACGACCTCGCCGGCGAGGCCGACCAGGGCTCGGGCCCGAAGGCGCTCGTGGAGTACGAGCCCGACCCCGCCGAGATCCTCGCGGAGCTCGTGCCGGAGTTCGTGGAGATCTCGCTGCTCCGCGCGCTCCTCGAGTCGGCCGCGTCCGAGCACGGCGCGCGCATGACCGCCATGCGCAGCGCGTCGGACAACGCCGGGGATGTCATCCAGAGCCTCACGCTCGCGATGAACCGCGCGCGCCAGGCCGACATCACGCAGGAAATCATGGAAGTCGTCGCGGGCGCCGAGGCGCTGAGCTAGCCCCGCCCGGACCCGCACGAAAAGAGAAAGACCATGGAAGCCGGAACCTTCACCGCTACCCACACCGGGCGGATCGAGTCGATCCAGGGCGTCGTCGTCGAGGCGTCGTTCCCCGACGGGCTGCCCGAGATCAACAACGCGATCGAGACGACGCTCGCCGACGGCACGAAGCTCGTCTTCGAGGTCCAGCAGCACCTCGGCGACGACCGCCTGCGCGCGGTCGCGATGGAGTCGACCGACGGCCTGGCCCGCGGCACCGAGGTGCGCGACACGGGCGGCCCGATCTCGGTCCCCGTCGGCCGCACGACGCTCGGCCGCATCTTCAACGTCCTCGGCGACCCGATCGACGAGGGCGCCGAGCTGGATCCCGAGGCCGAGCGCTGGGGCATCCACCGCCACGCCCCGAAGGTCGAGGACCTCACCCCGACGACCGAGATGTTCGAGACGGGCATCAAGGTCATCGACCTGCTCGCCCCGTACGCCAAGGGCGGCAAGGTCGGCCTGTTCGGCGGCGCCGGCGTGGGCAAGACCGTCCTGATCCAGGAGCTCATCAACAACCTGGCGCAGGAGCACGGCGGCCTGTCCGCGTTCTGCGGCGTCGGCGAGCGCACCCGCGAGGGCACGGACCTCTACCTGGAGATGCAGGAGTCGGGCGTCATCGACAAGACGATGCTCGTCTTCGGCCAGATGAACGAGCCCCCCGGAGCCCGCATGCGCGTGGCCCTGACCGGCCTGACGATGGCGGAGTACTTCCGCGAGCAGGGCGGCCAGGACGTGCTGCTGTTCATCGACAACATCTTCCGCTTCGTCCAGGCGGGCTCCGAGGTCTCGGCGCTCCTGGGCCGCATGCCGTCCCAGGTCGGCTACCAGCCGACGCTGGAGTCGGAGATGGGCCAGCTGCAGGAGCGGATCACGTCGACCCGCCAGGGCTCCGTCACGTCCGTGCAGGCCGTGTACGTCCCGGCGGACGACCTGACCGACCCCGCCCCGGCCGCGGTGTTCGCCCACCTGAACGCCCAGACGGTGCTCTCGCGCTCCATCTCGGAGAAGGGCATCTACCCGGCGGTCGACCCGCTCGACTCCACCTCGACGATCCTCAAGCCCGAGGTCGTGGGCCAGGAGCACTACGAGGTCGCCAACCGCGTCAAGGAGATCCTGCAGCGCTACAAGGAGCTGCAGGACATCATCGCGATCCTCGGCATCGACGAGCTGGGCGAGGAGGACAAGATCCTCGTGCAGCGCGCCCGCAAGGTCGAGCGCTTCCTGTCGCAGCCGTTCCACGTCGCCGAGCAGTTCACGGGCTCGCCGGGCCAGTACGTGCCGATCGCCGAGACCGTGCGCTCGTTCAAGGAGCTCATCGACGGCGAGCACGACGACCTGCCCGAGTCCGCGTTCCTCCTCAAGGGCTCGATCGACGACGTCGTCGAGGCCGCCAAGAAGGGCTGATCGCCGTGGCTCACACCCCGTTCCGCGCTGAGGTCCTCACGCCCACCGGCGAGCTCTTCTCCGGCGAGGTGCAGCAGGTCTCGACCCGCACGGTGGCGGGGGAGATCGGCATCCTCGCGAAGCACGTCCCGCTCCTCGGCCGGCTCGAGCCGGCCGAGCTGCGGGTGACGCTGCCGAACGACGGCGAGGTCAAGCGCTGGGTCCAGACCGGCGGCTACCTGCAGGTCGCGCAGGACGGCAGCGTCCTGCTGCTCGTCGACCACGCGTTCCCGGTCGAGGAGTACGACCGCTCGAAGGTCGAGGCGGACCTGCGCGAGGCCGAGGAGCGCCTGGCCGGCACCGAGAAGGGCACCGAGGCGCACCGCCTGGCCCTGGCCGGCAAGCGCCGCGCCGACGCCCTCGTGCGCGTCGGCGACGCCCTCGCGCAGCGCTGAGCGCCGTCCCCACGCATCCCCGAAGCGCCGCGGGCCCGGATCGTCGATCCGGGCCCGCGGCGCTTCGTCCTCTGGTGGACCATCCACCCCGCGATCCCGCCACACGAGTGCCCTCACGCCATCGTTCAGTGTGAAACGATTTTGGGGTTGCAGTGGGGGTGGGGAGGCGTCTACGGTGGAGACATGTTGCAGACCACACACATCACTCGCCGCGACTTGGGCCGCTGGTCGCGTTCCGCGCGGAGGACCGTCGGCATCGGCGCCGCCACCGGCGCGCTCGCGGTGGTTGGCGCGCTCGGCTTCGGGGCGGCGCCCAGCTCGGCGGCGGCGTCCTACGCCTGTGGGGACACCATCACGAGCAACGATGTCGGGCCGTCGGGGTACAGCCTGCTGTACTACCGCAACTGCGGTTCCACCACCGTCCGGCGCAAGGCGGACATCGCCAACAACTCGGACGGTGCGTGCCACTCGATTGCGCCTGGGCAGACCGTGCTGCTCGATTCGAAGCGCAAGGGCACGCTGGGCCACTACCGGGGCTCGAAGGCCTGCTGACGGCGCGGCGGGCGGGCGACGCGTCGCCCGTCCGCCGGCTGCGCCTCGGCCCTGGCGGCCGTAGGCCGGTCAGGCGGCTCAGAAGCCGCCGAAGTGGTTCCAGAGCATCGAGCCGAACATCACGACGAGCGCGACCACGCTCGCCAGGCCGAAGCCGAGGACGCTCGGGACGAGGGAGATGTTCGTGGTCTTGTCGCTGGGGTGATCGCTGCTCATGCGTGGCTCCGTCGGAGGGGTCCGGGGCATCTTCGCACGGCCGTGCCCGCGCGCGGCGGCGGAGCGGGCGGACGCCTAGGCTGTCGCCATGGACGAACGGGTGCTCACGGAGCGGCTGGTCGGGTACGACACCTCGACCCCGGACGGCCTCCGCGCCGCCGGAGGCTTCGTCAAGGGCTGGCTCGAGTCCCACGGCATCGACGCGCGCGACGTGGATCACGACGGGCTGCCGGTGCTCCTGGCCAGCGTCGGCCCGACGGACCCCGACGCGCCCGCCGTCGTCTTCCACGGCCACGTCGACGTCGTCCCCGGCCTGGAGGGGCAGTTCACCCCGCGCCCCGACGGCGACCGCCTGTACGGGCGCGGCACCTACGACATGAAGGGCGGCCTGGCCGCCATGCTCTGCGCGCTCCACGACTGCGCCCAGGAGGGCGCGGCCGGCGGCCCCGCGGGCCGGGCGCGCGTGCAGCTCGTCGTCGTGCCCGACGAGGAGAGCGAGCAGGTCAACCGCCGCTCGACGGACGCGCTGGTGAAGGCCGGACTGCTCCGCGGCGACTTCGCGATCACGGGCGAGCCGACCGAGCTGCAGATCGGGGTGCAGGCCAAGGGCGTGCTCGCGATGCGCCTGGCGGTCCACGGCGTGTCGGCGCACGGGTCGACGCCCTGGCTGGGGGACAACGCCGCGCTGAAGGCGTTCGACGTGTTCCGGCGGATCGAGACGCTGCCGTTCTCGCGCCAGAGCTCCGACCTGTACGACCGCCCGTCGATCAACCTGTCGCGGATCCACGGCGGCGACGCCTTCAACATGGTCCCGGACCGCTGCGAGATCACGATCGACATCCGCTTCGTGCCGGGGCAGGAGCCGGAGGAGATCCTGCGGCAGGTCCGCGCGATCCCGGACGTGGAGGTCCTGAAGGTCCTCGAGCGCGCCCCGGCGATCGTGTCGCGCTCCAACCCGTTCGTCGTCGCCCTCCGCGACGCGGTGGGGCGCACGGGGGAGGGCGCGGGCCTGACCGTCGGGCGCGACGGCGCGTCCGACGCGTTCGCGTTCCTCGAGGCCGGCATACCGGCCGTCGAGTTCGGGCCGAGCGGCAACGGGCACCACGGCCCCGAGGAGTGGGTGTCGGTCGCGTCACTCGCCCGCTACCGCCAGGCGCTCGTCGAGTTCGTGCGCGCGGTCCCCGAGGCCGCGGCGCAGGCGCGGGCGGACGCGCGGCTCCAGGGCGAGGCGTAGGCGGCCGGCCGGCGGCTCCGTGAGCTGCGTCGCACGACGCCCGCGGGAGGCCTCCGGCGGGGCGGCTCGTCGGCGCGGCGGTGTAGCCTCACGGGTCTTATGGCTGCAGATCGTGAGCCCATCGGCGTCATCGGCACCGGCTACGTCGGCCTCGTCACCGCGGTCGGCTTCGCCGAGCTCGGCAGCGACGTCGTCTGCGTCGACATCGACGCCGAGAAGATCGCGCGCCTCGAGCGGGGCGAGATCCCGATCTACGAGCCCGGGCTCACCGAGCTGCTCGAGAAGAACCGCGAGCGCCTGACGTTCACCACCGACATCGCGGTCGCGCTCGAGCGGGCGCGCCTGCTCTTCGTCGCCGTCGGCACCCCGCCCACGTACTCCGGCGACGCCGACCTCTCCGCCGTGCACGCCGTCGTCGCCGCGATGCCCGCGTCCGACCAGCACGCCCTGGTGATGAAGTCGACCGTGCCGGTCGGCACGGGCGCGGCCATCAAGCGCACGTTCGAGCAGCAGGGCAAGGGCGGCTTCCGCTACGTCTCCTGCCCCGAGTTCCTCAAGGAGGGCACGGCGGTCGCCGACTTCCTGCGCCCCGATCGCGTCGTGGTCGGCGACGACGGCGACTGGGCCGGCGACGCCGTCGTCGAGCTCTACCGCCCGCTCCTGAACGCCGAGCACGGCGGCCAGGGCCCCGAGGCGCCGCTCGGCGAGCTCGTCCGCACCGACATCGCGTCGGCCGAGATGGTCAAGCTCGCCAGCAACGCGTTCCTGGCCACGAAGATCTCGTTCATCAACGAGATCGCCAACGTCTGCGAGGAGACGGGCGCCGACGTGCTCGAGGTCGCCCGCGGCATGGGCCTGGACGAGCGCATCGGGCCCAAGTTCCTGAAGGCCGGCATCGGCTTCGGCGGCTCGTGCTTCCCGAAGGACGTCACGGCCCTGAAGCAGCTCGCCGGCAACTCGGGCTACCACTTCCAGCTGCTCAACTCGGTCATCGAGGTCAACGAGCTGCAGAAGCGCCGCGTCATCGGCAAGCTCGAGAAGCACCTGGGCACGCTCGTCGGCAAGCGCATCGCGCTGCTCGGCCTGGCGTTCAAGCCGAACACCGACGACATGCGCGAGGCGTCGTCCCTCGTGCTCGCCGCCCGCCTGCAGGCCGCCGGGGCGACCGTCGTCGCGCACGACCCGATCGCCGCCGAGGTGGCGCGGCCGATGCTGCGCGGCGTCGAGATCAGCGACGACCCGCTCGGCGCCGCCAAGGACGCGGACGCCGTCGTGCTCGTGACGGAGTGGCAGGAGTTCCGCGACCTCGACCTGGCGGCGCTGCGCGAGACGATGGCGGGCGACGTGCTCGTGGACGGCCGCAACGCCCTCGACGGCGCGAAGGCCGCGGCCGCCGGGCTGCGCTACGAGGGCATCGGGCGTCCCGCCCAGCTCCCGGCGGCGGCCGCCACGACCGCCTAGCCCGTGCAGGCCGTCATCCTGGTGGGCGGGAAGGGCACCCGCCTCCGCCCGCTCACGCAGCACCGACCCAAGCCGATCGTCCCGCTCGTCGACCGGCCCTTCATGGCCTACATGCTCGAGTGGGTCGCCTCGCACGGGATCGAGGACGTCGTGATGTGCTGCGGCTTCCTGGCGGACTCGATGGTCGAGGAGCTCGGCGACGGCTCGCGCTTCGGCGTTCGGCTGACCTGGGTGCAGGAGCCCGAGCCTCGCGGGACGGCGGGCGCGCTCAAGCTGGCCGAGCCGCACCTGGACGGGCGCTTCGTGATGCTCAACGGCGACGTGCTGACCGACGTCGACCTGAGCGCCCAGATCGCCCAGCACGAGCGCACCGGGGCCGTGGGGACGCTCGGGCTGGTGCCCGTCGAGGACCCGTCGGCGTACGGGCTGGTCCGCCTGCACGCGGACGACCGGGTCGACGGGTTCCTCGAGAAGCCGGATCCGGAGGAGATCGACACGGACCTGATCTCGGCCGGCGTGTACGTCCTCGAACGCGACGTCCTCGACCTGATCCCCGCCGGCCGCATGGTCTCGATCGAGCGCGAGGTCTGGCCCCGGCTCGTCGACAACGGCCTGTACGGCTGCGTGCACCGGGGCCGCTACTGGATGGACATCGGCACGCCGGAGCGGTACCTCGAGGGCACCGCCGACATCCTCGCCGGGCGCGTCCAGACGCGCGTGCTCGAGCGGCTCGGGGCCGGTCCCGTGCACGCCGGCGCGCACGTCGCCGACGGGGTCGTCGTCTCGCACGCGGCGCTCGTCGAGGAGGGCGCGAACGTCGGGCCGCGCTCCACGGTGGGGGCCGGGACGGTCGTCGGCCGCGACGTCGTCGTCGGCCGCGACGTGATCCTCGAGAACGCCGTCGTGCTGGACGGCGCCCGGGTGGACGACGGCGTGCGGCTGCGCGACTGCATCGTCGGCGCCGGCGCCCACGTCGAGCGCGACGCGAGCGTCAGCGAGCACGCGATGATCGGCGACGGCGCGCGGGTCGGGAGCGGCAACGTGCTGGCCCGCGGAGCCCGGGTCTCGCCCGCCGCGACCCTGCCCGCGGATACGCTGCGCTTCTGACCGCGCGGTGCGGCGTCGCCGCCCCGCGTCCCGCCCTGCCACCCCAGCGGAGGATCGCCATGCCCGACACCACCAGCCTCGACGTCGCCGCGGTCTCCGCGGTCGACGCGAGCGACCAGATGGCCGACGCCCTCGCGCTCGGCGACCACCTGCGCGACGCGATGTGGAAGGCGGAGTCGGCGAACCTGGGCACCTGGGACAGCCCGGGCGGCCTCGTCGTCGCCGGCGTCGGCGCCTCGGCGATCGGCGGGGTCCTGGCCCGCGCGGCGCTCGGCGACCAGGCCGCGCGGCCCGTCCTGTCGGCCCGCGGCTACGAGCTGCCGTCGTGGACCACGGCGGACACGACGGTCCTCTGCGCGTCCTACAGCGGCGACACGGAGGAGGCCCTGGCGTGCTTCGAGGCCGCCGGCGTCATCGGCGCCCGCCGCGTCGTCGTGACCTCTGGCGGCGAGCTCGGCCGCCTGGCCCGCAGCGAGGACGTGCCGGTCATCCCGGTCGCCGGCGGGCTGCAGCCCCGTGCCGCGGTCGGCTACATGCTCGTCGCGGTGCTCGAGGCCGCCGCGGCGTGCGGCGTCGGGCCCTCCTTGCGCGCCGAGCTGGACGTCGCGGCCGAGGCCCTCGACCGGCTGGCGGGGGAGTGGGGCCCCGGCGCCGACGACGACAGCCGCGCGAAGACGCTGGCCCGCGCGCTGCACGGCACGGTCCCCGTCTTCATGGGCATGGGGATCACGGCCCCCGTCGCCTACCGCTGGAAGTGCCAGGTCAACGAGAACGCCGAGTCGCCCGCGTTCTGGAGCGAGCTGCCGGAGCTCGACCACAACGAGGTCGTGGGCTGGGGCGGCGCGCCCGACGTGGCGCCGTTCTCCGCGGTGCTGCTCGAGGACTGCGACCAGCACCCGCGGCTGGTCCGCCGCGCCGAGCTGACGGCCGAGGTCATCCGCGACCGCGCCGCGGGCGTGCACCGCGTGGAGTCGTGCGGGGGCACGGCCGTCGAGCGGGTGCTCTCGCTCGTGCTGCTGGGCGACCTCGTCTCGATCTACCTGGCCGTCCTGCGCGGCGTGGACCCCGGTCCCGTCGCCGCCGTCGAGCGCCTGCGCGCGGCCCTCGCCGCGGAGGCCTGAGGCCGCGTCCGCGCCGGGACGGCCGCCCCGGCGCCGGGCCGGCGGCGGTCCGCGCCCCGTGATGGGGGTGCGGTAGCGTTGCGCGGGTGCTGCCCGCAATGGTCCTCGCCGCCGGTCTCGGAACGCGCCTCCGACCGCTCACCTTCGAGCTGCCGAAGCCGATGGTGCCGCTCCTGGACCGCCCGGCCATGGCGCACACCCTGGACCTGCTGCACCGCCACGGGATCGACCGGATCGTGGCGAACCTCCACTACTTCCCGGACACGATCCGCGACTACTTCGGCGACGAGCTGACGTACGAGTACGAGGAGGAGCTGCTGGGCACCGCCGGCGGCGTCCGCAACGTCCGCGCCTTCTTCGGCGACGAGGCGTTCCTCGTCATCTCGGGCGACGCGCTCACCGACCTGGACGTCTCCGCGCTCGTCGCGCGCCACAAGCAGTCCGGGGGCGTCGCGACGCTCTGCGTCAAGCAGGTGACCGACACGTCGGAGTACGGCGTGGTCCTCCACGACGCCGACGGGCGCATCACGGGGTTCCAGGAGAAGCCGGACCCCGACGAGGCGCTGTCCGACCTGGCCAACTGCGGCATCTACCTGTTCTCCCCGGAGATCTTCGACTACTTCCCCGACGAGCCGTTCGTCGACTGGGCGCACGACGTCTTCCCGCGCCTGCTCGAGAACGACGTGCCGTTCCACATCCACCGCATGGAGGAGTACTGGAACGACGTCGGCTCGCTCGACGAGCTGCGCAACGGCACCTTCGACGCGCTGAGCGGCCAGCTGCACCTCGAGGCGCTGCCCGGCGCCGGGCCGGACGCGATCATGGTCGGGGAGGGCTCCTCGCTCGACGCGGCGGAGCTCGTCGAGGGCCCGGTGTGGGTCGGCACGAACGTCACGATCGGTGCGGGCGTCCGTCTGCAGGGGCCCCTCGTCCTGGGCGACAACGTCGTCGTCGGCGAGGGCGCCGCGATCAAGCGCTCCATCGTCCTGCCGGGCACGCAGATCGCTCCGAAGACGATCCTGATCGAGGCGATCACCGGGCAGACCGGGATCGTCGAGGCGCTGCGCCCGCGCGCCTCCTCCCGCGTCGGCGTCTAGCGCCGTCGCGGCCTGGGGCCGCCGCCCACGGTCCCGGCGGCCGCGGTCCCGGCGGCCGGCCGGGACCGCCCGTCCGGCGCCCCGTCTGGCGGGGCCGACGCCTAGCGGTGGCCGCCGGCCATGAAGGCCGTGTCGCGCGCCGCGCGCGCGTCCGCCTCGGCGGCCTCCGCGCGGTCGAGCAGGCGCTCCTCGCGCTGCGCCTGCTGCTCCGCCTCGCGCAGGCCGCGGATGAAGAGGACGCCGAACGCGACGCCCATGATCAGCACCTGCTCCGTGGCCATGAGGGCGCCGGCCATCGCCTGATCGGCGACGGGGGAGAGCCCCCAGTACGCGGGCTGGTCCGCGTAGAAGCCGTACAGCGCCTTGGGGGCGAAGGTCAGCGCCATCCCGAGCAGCCCGACGGTCACCTTCGTCACGCCCATGTAGCCCATGGGGCCCATCGCGGTCATCCGCTCGCGCCCCGGGATCGGGCGCAGCAGGTGCCACCAGTAGAGGAAGCCCACGCCGGTGAAGGTCATGTGCTCGAAGAGGTGCACCGTGTCGTGGCGCGACGCGGCGTCGTACAGCGCCGGGATGTGCCACACGTACATGCCCAGCGTGTACGCGGCCAGGCCGAAGAGCGGGTGGGCGATGAAGCCGATCCGCTGCTCGATCCAGAGCACGCGGCGCGTGATCGGGCGCATGATCACGCGGTTGAGCCCGAACAGCAGCAGCAGCGGCATGACGTCCAGCAGCAGCAGGTGCTGGGTCATGTGCATCACGAGCAGGTGGTCGCCCAGCCCGTCGATGGGGTTGCCCTGCGCCACGACGAGCACGAGGCCGCCCGAGACCCAGGAGACGAGCCGCCAGACGGAGGCGTTCGCGCGGTCCCCCGAGCGCCGCACGGTGATCCAGCGGCGGACGTAGACGGCCCACAGGATGATCGCGAGGATCGTGGGCGGGAGCTCGAGCCCCCACGAGATCGGCGGTGACACGACTCGGGATTGTCGCACTCCGGGCCTTCTCCCGATCCGCCCCGCCGGGCGACGATCCGGCGATGGCGCGCATCGTCGATCTGGTCGCCGCCGCGCTCGTCCCCGAGCGCTGCCTGCACTGCCGGGGTCCGGCGCGCGCCGGCGCGCCGCTCTGCGACGCCTGCCGGCGCGCGCTGCCGTGGCTGCCCGTCGACGGCTGCCCGCGCTGCGGCCTGCCCCGGCCGTGCGCGCAGGGACGCTGTCCGGCCGCGCGGACGGCGCTGGCCGGCGCCTGGGCCCCGCTCGCCCACGAGGGGGCGGCCCGGGCGCTCGTGCTGGCCGCGAAGGCCCGGGCCGCCCGGAGGGTCGCGCCGTGGCTGGCGGCGGCGATGACGGCCCGCGCCCCCGCGGGCCTGCTCGCGGGCGTGGAGGTCGTCGTCCCCGCGGCCGCCGACCCGGCCCGCCGCCGGCGGCGGGGGGAGGACCACGCCCGGCTCGTCGCCGACGCCGTCGGCCGGGCGCTCGACGCCCCGGTGGCGCCGCTGCTCGTGCGGCGGCGGTCCGCGCCCGCGCAGCACGCCCGGGGACGCACGGCGCGGCTGACGCTCCCTCCGCCGATCGTCGCGGGGCCGGTCCCGGCCGTCGTCCTGCTCGTCGACGACGTGCACACGACGGGTGCGACGCTGGCGGCGTCGGCGGACGCGCTGCGGGCGGCGGGCGCGCAGCGCGTCGTCGCGCTCACGGCCACCCGGGCCCTGCGCTGAGCGCGCGGGGGAGACCGTCTACCGTTCGGCCCAGCGATGAAGCAGCAGCTGCGTCCCCTCTTCGACCGCGTCGTCATCAAGGAGCTCGAGCCGGACCGCGTGCGCCGCTCCGGGCTGCTCGTCCCGCCCGGCTCGCACGAGCCGCCGCCGCAGCACGGGATCGTGCTGGCGGTCGGTCCCGGCCTGGACTGGTGGCAGCAGGCCGGCGTCCGGATGCCGGTCAAGCCGGGCGACCACGTCGTGTTCCCCGCCGCCGCCGGCACCTGGATCGACGTGGACGAGGAGCGGCTCCTCGTCTGCCGCGTCGGCGAGCTCCTCGGCGCGCTCGAGCCGTTCGACGAGGCCGCGGGGCCGGTCGACGTGGCCGCCGACGACGAGAGCTGAGGCGTCCGGGCGCGCGTCGCGGTGGTCGCCCGACCGGGGTTCTCCCCGATGGGGACGGGCGGTTCGCCACTTGGCCATAGCACGTTGTCCGCACGGACGCCCGGCGGGTCTTGCCACGCCATATCGGGGCTGTTACCGTCGCGTTACCGCTGGACCCCAACACCGAAAAGGAGCGCCATGCGGATCGAAGTGAAGGGTCGCAACTACCCGATCACTGAGGAGGTGCGCGAGTGCATCGCGCGCCGCTTCCGAAAGGTCGATGCCCAGGTCTCGGAGCTCGCTGAGCTCGAGATCGAGCTCTCGGAGGCGAGGAACCCGGCGATCGCCGAGCCGTTCCGCGCCACCGCCACGTTGCGCCTGAAGGGGGTGACGCTCCGGGCCGACGACGCGAGTCGCGGCATGGAGCACGCCATCCATCTCGTCGAGCAGGAGCTCTCGCGGCAGGTCAAGCGCCACCGCGTCCAGCGTCGCCACCGTCGCGACGCCCGTCGGACCGTCCAGATGCAGCGTGCCCAGGCGGAAGGGGCCGCGCCGCCCGCCTGATCCCGTCGCCGGGCGCCGCGCACGTCGCGCGGCGCCCGGGCGTCCCGCCCGCCGTGCGCGGGCGGTGCGACGCCCCGCCGGCCTCCGGCCGGCCCGCCCGCCGGGGCGCCCCTCGCCGGGGCGCCCCGGCCGCCGCAGGAAACGGTGTTCCTGCGCGTGGCCACGGCCCCGTTCGTAACCGCCGGGTAAAGGTCCGCGACGCGTCCCGAACGGGCTGGGGCCGTTGATACGCTGACCCGCATGGGCATTCTTTCTCGCGCGCTGAGCATCGGCGAGGGCAAGCTGCTGCGCGAGTACGAGAAGCGCGTGGGGCGCATCAACGCGTTCGAGCCGGAGCTCGAGCTCAGCTCGGACGACGACCTGCGCCAGCGCTTCGCGGACCTGCGCGTCGAGGCCGAGGGCGGCCGCGACCTGGACGAGATGCTGCCCGAGGTGTTCGCGGTCACGCGCGAGATGAGCAAGCGCGTCCTGGGGATGCGGCACTTCGACGTCCAGCTCATCGGCGCCCAGGTCCTGCACGGCGGGTCCATCGCCGAGATGCGCACCGGCGAGGGCAAGACGCTCACCGCGACGCTCGCGGTGGCGCTCAACGCGCTCTCGGGCCGGGGCGTCCACGTCGTCACGGTCAACGACTACCTCGCGAAGCGCGACGCCGAGTGGATGGCGCGCCTGTACAACGCGCTCGGCCTGTCCGTCGGCGTGCTGCAGAACATGCAGGCGTACGAGGACAAGCGCGCCGCCTACGCCGCCGACATCACGTACGGGACGAACTCCGAGTTCGGCTTCGACTACCTGCGCGACAACATGGCGCAGTCGCTCGAGGAGAAGGTGCAGCACGGCGGCCGGATGAGCACGGCCGCGGACGGCACCGAGAAGCCGATCGCGATGCACAACTTCGCGATCGTCGACGAGGTCGACAACATCCTCATCGACGAGGCGCGGACGCCGCTGATCATCTCGGGCGCCCCCGAGAAGGCGGCCGACCTGTACGTGACGTTCGCGAAGCTCGCGCGCACGATGGTCGCGGGCAAGCGCCCCGAGGGCATGGACCCGCGCGCGAAGAAGGAGTTCGTCGCGGACTTCGACTACGAGTTCGACGAGAAGCACAAGACCGTGGCGGTCACGGAGCGCGGCGTCGAGAAGGCCGAGCGCTTCCTCGGCATCGACCACCTGTACCGCGCCGAGAACGGCCACCTGGTCAACCACCTGCACCAGTCCCTGAAGGCCGAGTCGCTTTACAAGCGCGACAAGGACTACGCCGTCATCGACGGCGAGGTGGCGATCATCGACGAGCACACGGGGCGCATCCTCGAGGGCCGCCGCTGGTCCGAGGGCCTGCACCAGGCGGTCGAGGCGAAGGAGGGCGTGGCGATCCAGGAGGAGAACCAGACCCTCGCGACCGTCACGCTGCAGAACTACTTCCGCATGTACGACAAGCTCGCCGGCATGACGGGCACGGCCCTGACCGAGGCCAACGAGTTCCAGAAGATCTACAAGCTCGGCGTCGTCCCGATCCCGACGAACCGCCCCGTCCAGCGCGTCGACCACAACGACGACGTCTTCAAGACGAAGGACGGCAAGTGGGCCGCCGTGACCCGCGAGGTCGTCGAGCGGCACGCCCGCCGGCAGCCGGTGCTCGTCGGCACGGTGTCCGTCGAGGTGTCCGAGTTGCTCTCCGCGCTCTTCCACCGCGCGGGCATCGCGCACACGGTGCTGAACGCCAAGCCCGAGCACGCCGCGTCCGAGGGCGAGATCGTCGCCGAGGCCGGCCGCTCCGGCGCCGTGACGATCGCCACCAACATGGCCGGCCGCGGCGTCGACATCAAGCTCGGCGGCGACCCGGAGCACCTCCTGCGCAAGGAGCTGCGCAAGGAGGGCCTGCAGCCCGGCGACGAGGGGTACGACGAGCGCTTCGCCGAGCGCCTGCCCGCGATGCGCGAGCAGTGCGAGGCGGACCGCGAGGTCGTGCTCGAGGCGGGCGGCCTGTTCATCTGCGGCACGGAGCGCCACGAGTCCCGCCGCATCGACAACCAGCTGCGCGGTCGCGCCGGCCGCCAGGGCGACCCCGGCGAGTCGCGCTTCTTCCTCTCGGCGCAGGACGACCTGGTCCGCATCTTCGCCGGCGACCGGATCTACAAGATCCTCGACCGCTTCCAGGCCGTCGACGACGACGGCAACGAGCTGCCGATCTCGGCCGGCATGCTGTCGAAGCAGATCGAGAAGGCGCAGCGCACCGTGGAGGAGCGCAACTTCCTCGTCCGCAAGCGCGTCCTCGAGTACGACGACGTCATCAACGAGCAGCGTCGCGTCGTCTACGCCTACCGCGACCAGATCCTCGAGGGTCGCGACATGAGCGACGACGCGAAGGAGGAGATCGGCAACGTCATCTCCCGCTCGCTCGACGACTACCTGCCGGCGGACGACTTCGAGGCGTGGGACGTCGACGGCCTGCTCGTCGCGCTGCGCGCGCTCTGGCCCGTCACGCTCGAGCGTGCCGACATCGACCCGGACAGCACGGACCGCGACGAGCTGCACCGCATCCTCCACGACGACGCGATCGCCGCCTACGACCGGCGCGAGGGCGAGCTCGGCGACGAGCTGATGCGCCAGGTCGAGCGCTACCTGCTGCTGTCGATCATCGACCAGCGCTGGCGCGAGCACCTGTACGACATGGACTACCTGCGCGAGGGCATCCACCTGCGCGGGTACGCCCAGATCGAGCCGATCGTCGCCTACAAGAACGAGGCGTACGACCTGTTCCAGGACCTCATGGCGTCGATCTGGAACGACTTCGCCCAGATGGTCTTCAACGTCCAGGTCGAGGTCGAGGACCCCAACCTGCAGCCGGCGTCCGGCCCGGCCGACGGGGGCGAGCTGAACTACTCCGGCGGGTCCGGCACGGCGCCGGCGTCGCTCGAGCAGATCGCCGCGGGGGACGTCGACGGCGCGGCGCTCGCGGCGTACGACAACGGCGACGAGCCGGCCGAGGGCCAGATCGTCCAGCAGCGCGTCGTCTCGGAGCGGGACCAGCTGGGCCGCAACGACCTGTGCTGGTGCGGGTCGGGGCGCAAGTACAAGAAGTGCCACGGCGCGCCCGGGCGCGTCTGAGCCGCCCCGGGCGTCGATCCCCCGGGCGTCGATCCCCCGGACGGCCGACCGGCCCCGCCGGTCGACCGTCCGGGGCGTCCGCCCCACGGGGCCCTATCCTCGGGGCATGCCCGCCCTGCGTCCACCGAGCCCGCCGCTGCGCGCCGAGGGCGTGCTGCTGCGCGCGCTGCGCGGGGCCGACGTGCCCGCGATCACCGAGGCCTGCCAGGACGAGGACATCCAGCGCTGGACGCGCGTGCCGTCGCCGTACCGCGAGTCCGACGCCCGGGGCTGGATCGCGGGGATGCGCACGCGCGAGAAGTCGGGCGAGGCGGTCGAGCTCGGGATCGCCGGCGCCGACTCCGGCCAGCTGATCGGCGCGATCGGCGTGCTGCGCATGGACTGGCGCAACCGCGCCGGCGAGATCGGCTACTGGGTGACTCCGGCGTACCGGGGCCGCGGGATCGCCACCGTCGCGCTGCGGATGCTCTCGCGGTGGGCGCTCGGGCCGCTGGGCCTGGAGCGGGTCGAGCTGCGCATCTGGGAGGCCAACACGCCGTCCCGCGTCGTCGCCGAGAAGGCCGGCTTCGTGCACGAGGGGACGCTCCGGGGGAGCGTCATCGACCGGATGGGCCCCGAGACCCGCCGCGACGTCGACGTGTACGGCCTGCTGCGGACGGACGTCGCGGCCGAGCGCGCGCCCGAGCGCCGCGCCGAGCTGGGTGGCGGCCGCGTCACCACCGCCGGCCCCGGCCGTCCGTAGCCGCCCCGCCGCGGCCGGCGCGCCCCGTTCCGGCCGGACCGCCCCGCCCGCCCTGGTGCTAGCGTCGGAGGACGAATGGCCGTCCCCGAGAACGCCCCCGAACGCATCGCCGCCGCCCGCGGGCGGTTCGCCGACCTGGAGCCGCACTTGCGGCCGACCGAGCTCCGCGCCCGCGTGGCCGAGCTCGAGACCGACATGGGGGCCGCCGGCTTCTGGGACGACCAGACGAACGCCGCGAAGGTCAACACGGAGCACGCGCGCGCGACGCGCAAGCTCCAGGTGCACGACCAGCTCGCGTCCGACCTGGACGACCTCGAGGGCCTGCTCGAGCTCGCCGAGGAGGACGACGACCTGGCCGCCGAGCTCGCCGAGCAGCTCGACTCCGTCGAGGAGCGCCTGGCCGGGCTGGAGGAGGAGCGGCTCTTCACCGGCCCCTACGACGCGGGCGACGCCCTCGTGACCGTCAACGCGGGCGCCGGCGGCACGGACGCCCAGGACTGGGCCGAGATGGTCCTGCGCATGGAGATGAAGTGGGCGGAGGCCCGCGGCTTCAAGGTCGACCTGCTCGAGGCGTCCGCGGGCGAGCAGGCGGGCATCAAGTCGGCCACGTTCCGCGCGCAGGGCGACCACGCCTACGGGCTGTTCGGCGCCGAGCGCGGCGTGCACCGCCTCGTCCGCATCTCGCCCTTCGACTCGCAGGGGCGTCGCCAGACCGCGTTCGCCGGCCTCGAGGTCGCGCCCGTCGTCGAGGAGATCGGCGACATCGAGATCCGCGACGAGGACCTGCGCGTCGACACGTACCGCGCGTCCGGTGCCGGGGGCCAGCACGTCAACAAGACCGACTCCGCCGTGCGCCTGACGCACGCGCCCACCGGCATCGTCGTCGCCTGCCAGCAGGAGCGTTCGCAGACCGCGAACAAGGAGACGGCGATGAAGATGCTCTACGCGAAGATCGTGGAGCAGAAGGAGCGCGAGCGGCAGGAGGAGATCGCGAAGGAGAAGGGCGAGGCCCAGGACGTGGGCTGGGGCTCGCAGATCCGCTCCTACGTCCTCAACCCGTACACGATGGTCAAGGACCTGCGCACGGGCGTGGAGACGGGCAACGTGCAGCTCGTGCTCGACGGCGCGCTCGACGACTTCGTGCGCGCCTGGCTGCTCCAGCAGGCCGGCCAGACCGAGGCCGCCGGCAGCGCCAGCGAGTAGCGGGCGGCGAGCTCCGCGCCGGCCACGACGCCGCGTCCTCGGGCGCGGCGTTCCTTTCGCCGCCTCTCGGCTGGCCAGCCAGCCAGGATCGCGGTAGGCTCCGCGGCGATCCCGCCCCGCGCCCTCCCGCGCGGCGCGACCGACCCGACCCCGGAGCCCCCGATGGCCATCGACTTCACGTTCACCGACGAGCAGCAGGCGTACCGCGAGGCCCTGCGCGACACGTTCGCGCGCGAGATCGGCTCGACCGAGAAGCACGAGCAGCACACGCAGGGCGGCACCGTGGGGCACAGCCCCGCGCTCGCCGCGACGCTGGGCGAGGCGGGGCTGCTCGGGCCCAGCATCGCCGAGGACCTGGGCGGGGGCGGGGCCGGCGTCGTCGAGGAGATGATCCTGCTCGAGGAGCTCATGAAGGCCCGCGCGCCGATCAGCGCGTACCCCGTGTCGCTCATCGTGGCCGGCGCGGTGCAGAAGTTCGGCACGCCCGAGCAGCAGGCGCTCGTGCTGGGCAACGTCGCCCGCGGCGGCGCCGAGGCGATCGCGATGTCCGAGCCCGAGGCCGGCTCCGACGTCGCCGCGCTCACGACGTCGGCGCGCAAGGTCGACGGCGGCTGGGTGCTCAACGGCGTGAAGGTGTGGATCTCGAACGCCCACATCGCCGACCGCATCCTCGTCGTCTGCCGCGACGCGGCGACGACTGGGAACCCGCCCGCCCCCAAGCACGAGGGCCTGTGCATGATCTGGGTCGACCCGCAGGCCGAGGGCGTGCGCGTCGACGGGATCGACACGATCGGCGGCTACCGCGAGGTCAACTACGTCTACCTCGACGACGTCTTCGCGCCCGACGACGCCGTGCTCGGCGAGCCGGGCAACGGCTGGCTGCAGCTCATGGCCGGGCTCAACACCGAGCGCCTGATCATCGCCGCGCTCGGGCTCGGCCAGGCCGAGCAGGCCCTGGGCGACGCGCTGGCGTACGCGAAGGAGCGCCGCCAGTTCGGCCGCCCGATCGGCTCGTTCCAGGTGCAGCAGCACCGGCTCGTCGACATGGCGACGCAGGTCGAGCTCGCCCGCCTCCTCGTCTACAAGGTCGCCGCCGACGTCGACCGCGACCCGACCGCGCTGTTCCCGCGCGAGGCGTCGATGGCGAAGATCTACGCGACGGAGACGGCCGAGCGGGTCGTCCGCGACGCGTTCAAGATCCACGGCGGCTACGGCTACGCCAAGGAGTACGCGGTGAGCCACCAGATCTCGCACGCGATGGTGTCGACGATCTTCGGCGGCACGAACGACATCCAGCGCAACATCATCGCCAAGGTCATGGGGCTCTAGGCCCGGGGCGGGGGCCACGGCCCGGGCGCGCCCCCGCCTATCCTGCGTCGGGATGTCCGCGCTCGACCCGACCGCCGCCCTTTACGACCTCGTCGCCCGCGCCCTCGCGGAGGACCTGGGCGACGCGGGGGACGTGACCGCCCAGGCGACGGTGCCCGAGGCGCTCGCGGGCACCGCCACGGTCACCCAGAAGGCGCCCGGCGTCATCGCGGGCCTGGACGCGTTCGCGGCGGTGGCCGCGGCGGTCGACCCGGGCCTGACCGTCGAGCCGCTGACGGAGGAGGGCGTGTGGCGCGAGCGCGGGCCGGTGCTGGCGCTCGAGGGGTCCGCCCGCTCGATCCTGGCCGTCGAGCGCACCGCGCTGAACATCGTCGGCCGCCTGTCGGGCGTCGCGACGATGACCCGCCGCTACGTCGACGCGGTCGCCGGGACGGGCGCGACGATCCTCGACACGCGCAAGACCACCCCGGGCATGCGGCTGCTCGAGAAGCGCGCCGTCGTCACCGGGGGCGGAGCCAACCACCGCATCGGGCTCTTCGACGAGATCCTGATCAAGGAGAACCACGCCGCGATGGCCGGTGGCGTCGGCCCGGCCGTCCGCGCCGCCCACGCGCTCCGCCCCGACCTGCCGCTCGTCGTGGAGTGCCAGGACCTGGACGAGGTGGACGTCGCGCTCGCGACGGCCGCCGAGCTGGGCCTGGAGCGCTTCCGCGTCCTGCTCGACAACATGAGCCACGACGACCTGCGCGAGGCCGTGGCCCGCGCCGCCGGACGGGTGCCGCTCGAGGCGTCCGGCAACGTCTCGCTGGGGACCGTCGAGGCGATCGCGCGGACCGGCGTAGACTTCATCTCCTCCGGCGCCCTGACGCACTCGGCGCCGGTGCTCGACCTGTCGTTGATCCTGGAGCCCCGCTCGTGACCATCCCGCTGCCGATGGCGGACGACCCCGTCCGCGCCGGCGTGCCGGCCCCTTCGCCCGAGGACCTGCAGGCGCTGCGCGAGGAGATCCGCGCGCTGGCGGCGGAGAAGCACGCCGTCATCCTCGCCCACAACTACCAGCTGCCCGAGGTGCAGGACGTGGCCGACGTCGTCGGCGACTCCCTGGGCCTGTCGATCGAGGCGGCGAAGACGGACGCGCAGACGATCGTCTTCTGCGGCGTGCACTTCATGGCCGAGTCCGCGTCGGTGCTCTCGCCCGAGAAGACGGTCCTGATCCCGGACGTCGACGCCGGCTGCTCGCTCGCCGACTCCATCACCGCGGAGCAGCTGCGCGGCTGGCAGGACAAGCACCCCGGCGCGATCACCGTGATGTACGTCAACACGACCGCCGACGTGAAGGCGCTGACGGACTACTGCGTCACGTCGTCGAACGCCGTCCCCGTCGTGCGGCGGATCATCCGCGAGCACGGGCCGGACACCGAGATCCTCTTCGGGCCCGACATGTTCCTCGGCTCGTACGTGGCGAAGGAGATCGCGAAGCCCGCCGCGGGCGAGCCCACGTACACGGGGACCTTCCGCGTGTGGGACGGCGAGTGCCACGTGCACGCCGGCATCCGCCCGGCGGACATCGACCGCGTGCGGGCCGAGCACCCCGACGCCGAGTTCCTGATCCACCCCGAGTGCGGCTGCTCGACGCAGGCGATGGAGTACGTCGCCGCGGGCGACGTCGACGCGTCGGGCGTGCACATGCTGTCGACGGGCGGGATGCTCGACTACGCGCACGAGCAGGAGACGCGGGCGAAGGCCTCGGGGCGGCGCACGACGATCGTCGCGACCGAGACGGGGATGCTGCATCCGCTGCGCCAGGCGGCCCCGGACGTCGACTTCGTGCCGGCGAACGCCAGCGCGGCGTGCGGCTACATGAAGATGATCACCCTGCCGAAGGTGCGCGACTGCCTGAAGTACGGGCGCACCGTCGTGAAGGTGCCCGACGACGTCGCGCAGCGCGCGCAGCTGCCGATCGAGCGGATGATCCAGGTCGGGCGCGACGAGAACGCGCCCCTCGGCGGCGAGTAGCCGCCCCGGCGCGGTCCCGCGGCACGCGGGGCCGCGCGCCCGGCGGGCCGCCGGGCTCCTGCGGTCGTCAGGGCCTCGAAGGCCGGGGGCCAGGACGGCGAACCCGCGACGGCCGCGCGGCGGACCGCCGCCGCGGCGGCGGCGCCTAGCGGCTCCAGCCGAAGTCGCCCTCGCCGTGCGGCCCCACGCAGGCGACGGACGCCTCGTTCGGGTCGATGCGGCGGGCGACCTCGCGGACGTCGTCCAGGGTGACGGCGTCCAGGCGGGCGACCGCCTCGTCCGTGTCGAAGCCCTCGCCGTGGACGATGGCCTGGCTGGCGGCGTGGCGGGCGACGGCGCCGCTGTTCTCGAAGGCGAGGACCAGGCGTCCGGCGGAGTAGGCGCGGGCGCGCTCGACCTCCTCGGCCGTCGGCCCGTCCTCGTGCAGCTCGGCCACGATCTCGCGCATGCGGCCGTACGCCTCCAGGCACTTCGTCGAGTCCAGTCCGGCCGAGAGCTGCAGCTGCGACGTGTCGCCCAGCGACCACGCGCCCGCGGAGACGGAGTAGGCCAGGCCGCGCTGCTCGCGGATCTCGTCGAACAGGCGCGAGCCCATCGAGCCGCCGAGCAGGGTGCCGTAGATCTGCAGCGCCGCGCGCGTCGCCGGGTCCGCCGCGTCGACGTCCGGGCGGTACGCGACGCGCAGGTGCGACTGGTTCGTGTCGCGCTCCTCGACCACCACGTCCGTGCGCGGGGCGGGGGCGGGCTCGACGCCGCCGGCGTCGTGCTCGAGGTCGGGGAAGCGCGCGAAGAGCTCGCCGAGCGCGGCGTCGTCGGGCAGGTGGTCGACGGCGCCGACCAGGAACGCGCCGCCCGTCCGGCCCGACCAGCGGCGCTCGCGGAACGCGACGACCTGGTCGCGGGTGAAGGTGCGCAGGTGGTCGGCCGGCCCGAGCACCGTGCGGCCGAGCGGGTGGTCGCCGAACGTCGCCCGGTCCAGCAGCTGCTCGGCCAGCGCCGACGGCTGGTCGTGGTAGCGGGCGATCTCCTGGATGACGACGCCGCGCTCCTTGTCGAGCTCGTCGGCGTCGAGCTTGGGGCGGCCCGCGAAGTCCGTGAGCAGGTCGAGCGCCTCGGCGGCGGCCTCGGCGCGCACCGTGATGTGGAACGCGACCATGGAGTGCGACGTGAAGGCGTTGAGCACGCCGCCCATCCGCTCGGCCGTCTCGTTGACCTTGCGGTAGTGGTCGTACGTCTCGCCGCCCTTGAACACGAGGTGCTCGAGGAAGTGGGCGATGCCGTTCTCCTCCTCGCGCTCGGCCCGGGCGCCCGCGTCGAAGGCCACGAGGGCCGTCAGCGTCCGGGTGCCGGGCATCGCGATCCGGTGGATCGGCAGGCCGTTGGGGGCGACGGTGGAGGTGATCTGCGGCATCCCGACGACCGTAGCGCGCCGCCCCCGCCGCGCCCTGCCCGGCGGACGTTCCGCCGTGGGGCGGAGCGGCGCCGACGGGCGCCGCAAGCGCCGTTGCAGTGCACAGAACCATGCAGGAACCGAGGCCCCGCGGTGCAACTCTGGCTGACGTATGGCCCGCACCCGCCCCAACGCCCGCACCCGCCGGGCGGACCGCCCCGCCGTCGACCGCGTCGTCGCGCGTCCGACGCACCCGGACGCGGTCATCGACTTCCAGCACGTCACGAAGGCGTACGACCGCACGAGCGCGGGCGTACGCGACGTGTCGTTCTCCGTGCACCGGGGGGACTTCGTCTTCCTCGTCGGCCAGACCGGCGCGGGCAAGTCGACGCTCATGAAGCTCCTGCTCAAGGAGATGGAGCCCGACGCCGGCGTGATCCGCGTCGCGGGGCGCGACCTGTCCGAGATCACGCGCAAGAAGGTGCCGTTCTACCGGCGCAACCTCGGCGTGGTCTTCCAGGACTTCAAGCTGCTGCCCAACCGCACCGTGCACGACAACGTCGCGTACGCGCTGCAGGTGACGGGCGCCTCGCGCAAGCAGATCCGCCGCCAGGTGCCCGACATCCTGCGCCTGACCGGCCTGTCGACGAAGCTCCACAACTACCCGCACCAGCTGTCGGGCGGCGAGCAGCAGCGCGTCTCCGTGGCGCGAGCGTTCGTCAACCACCCGCCGCTGCTGCTCGCCGACGAGCCGACGGGCAACCTGGACCCCGACACGACGATCGGGATCATGCAGCTGCTCTACCGGATCAACAAGACCGGGACGACGGTGCTCGTCGCGACCCACGACGAGGGCATGGTCAACCGCATGCGCCGCCGCGTGATCGAGCTGCAGGGCGGCCGGATCGTCCGCGACGAGGTCGCCGGCGGCTACAGCCAGGCGTCCAGCGAGTCGACCGCCGAGTTCGGCGCGCTGCTGCGCGGCGAGCCGGCGCCCGCCCCGCAGCGGGCCAAGCGGCCGAGCGAGGCCTCCGACCTCTTCGACGAGGCGTTCAGCGAGTAGCGCGCCCGCGCCCGCGACCGCCTGCGACCCAGGACCACGATGAACCGCGTCACCTTCTTCCTCAAGGAAGCCCTCCGCTCGATCGGCCGCAATCCGATCCCGAGCTTCGCCGCCCTGATGGCGGTGCTGATCACGACCCTCGTGCTCGGCATCTTCATCCCGGCGGTGCAGCTGGCCAACGGCGCCGCCGCCGACGTCCGCGACCGCATCCAGGTCAACGTCTTCATGAAGACGAACGCGACGAAGGCCGACGTCCAGCGCGTCCAGGCCCGCCTGCAGAACGACACGCCGCACGTCAAGAGCGTCCAGTACGTGTCGAAGGCCCAGGCGTACGCCGAGCAGAAGCGGCAGAACCCCGAGGCCTACGAGCTGCTCGGCAAGGTCAACCCGCTGCCGGACACGTTCCGCGTGACCCCGGACGACGCCCGCAACGGCGCCGCGATCGTGGCGTCGCTGCAGAAGCCGGGCGCGTCGGGCAAGGCCACGTTCGTGGACAGCAAGATCGGGTCGACGAAGCAGTCGAAGAACGAGGCCGGGAAGATCGTGAAGATCACCGGCGCGGTCAAGCTCTCGCTCGGCGCCCTCGGCCTGCTGCTGATCGTCGCGTCGATCCTGCTGATCTCGAACACGATCCGCCTGTCGCTCTTCTCCCGCCGCCGCGAGGTCGAGGTGATGAAGCTCGTCGGCGCGACCGACTCCTTCATCCGCTGGCCGTTCGTGCTCGAGGGCCTGATCCTCGGCGCGATCGGCGGCGGCGTGGCGATCGTGATGCTGGGCCTGGCCAAGGTCACGATCCTCAACCAGCTCGAGGGCGTCGCCAACCTGATCTCGCGCCCGGACATGATCCAGTTCGGCCCGCTCGTCGCGCTCCTCGTGCTCGCGAGCATCGCCGTCGCGGCCGCCGGCTCGGGCCTCTCGCTCCGCCGCTTCCTGCGGGTCTGATCCCGTCCGTCCCGCCCCGCCGGCCGCCGCCGGCCGGGCGGGCCGCGATCCCCGCCGCCGGTGCGCGTCCGCGCCCGGCGGCGGTCGTCGTTCCGGGACGCCGCGCCCGCAGGCGCGCGCCGCCTCGCCGCCCGGCATGCTGTCGGGGTGCACTTCGGATCCCGGGTCCTGCGAGGCGTGCTCGGCGCCCTCGTCCTCCTCGTCGTCGTGGGCGCCATCTTCTCGGCCGGCGCGTACGTCGGCGCCCGCGAGCCCGAGCGCCTGCCGTCCGTCCTGCGCGACCGCATCGTCGACCGCGACGGCGCGGCCGCCATCAACGAGGCGTTCGGCCTGCTGCGCGACGACTACTACCGCGACCCCGGGAAGGCCGAGCTCGTCGACGACGCGATCGGCGGCATGGTCCAGGGGCTGGACGACCGCTTCTCGCAGTACCTGAACCCGACCGACTTCCGGCGCTTCCAGCAGTCGCAGGACAACCGCTTCGACGGCATCGGCGTCGTCGTGTCCGAGGATCCGAAGGGCCTGCGCGTCAACACGGTCTACCCGGGGTCGCCGGCGAAGGAGGCCGGCGTGCGGGAGGGCGACCGGATCGTCGAGGCCGGCGGCAAGCGCCTGGCGGGCCTGACGGCCGACCAGGCGTCGAACAGCGTCCGCGGCCCGGCCGGGACGAAGGTGGCGCTCGTCCTGCTGCGGCGCGAGGGCGGCAAGGACCGCCGCGTGTCCGTCACGTCGGAGCGGCGCCCCGTCGAGGTGCCGATCGTCGACTCGGCGCTGCGGACGGAGGGCGGCCAGAAGGTCGGCGTGGTGCGGCTCGCGCAGTTCACCAACGGCGCCGCGCAGCAGGTGGGGCGCGCGTTCGTGCGGTTGAAGGCCCGAGGCGCCGAGCGCTTCGTCCTGGACCTGCGGTCGAACCCCGGCGGGCTGGTGAACGAGGCGCAGGGCGTCGCGAGCCTGTTCCTCGACGGCGGGACGGTCGTGACGCTGCGCGGGCGGACGATCGGCGAGCAGCGCTACACCGCCACGGACGACCCGCCGTTCCCGCGGCAGAAGCTCGTCGTCCTGGTCGACCGCGGGTCGGCGTCGGCGTCCGAGATCGTCACCGGGGCGCTGCAGGACCGCGACCGCGCCACGATCGTCGGCACGCACACGTTCGGCAAGGGCGTCTTCCAGCGCGTCGAGCCGCTCGCCAGCGGCGGCGCGCTCGACATCACCGCCGGCCAGTACTTCACGCCGAAGGACCGCAACCTCGGGGGCCGGGGCACGGCGCGGGGCAAGGGCCTGGCGCCCGACGTGCGCGCCGAGGACGACCCGAAGACCCCGGCCGACGAGGCGCTCGCGCGCGCCTTGCGGGTCGCCGCCGGGTAGAGGGCCCGGGATGGCAGGCAAGGGCGGCAAGCGGAAGGGGCCGAAGGGCCGCGCGAAGGGGCGCGGCCCCGGGCCGAGCTCGAAGCGGCCGAAGGAGGCCCGCGCGCGCGGCGAGCGGCGCGCCGGGGCCGCGGCGGGCGGCCGGCCCGCCGGGCCCAACCGGGCCGCGCGCCGGGCGGCGAACCGCCGGGAGGAGCGCGCCGCGCCCGCCGGCCGCGGCCCGCGCGGCGCCGGCAGCGTCGAGCTGACGCGCAACGGCCAGCCCGTCCTGCCGCGCGACGTCTGGCGCGACGAGGGGCCCGGCGCGCCGGTCGTCGGCGTGCTCCGCCGCCGGGGCAAGCACTGGATCGCCGAGCCGCTCTTCGAGCGCGGCCGGCGGGTGACCGTCGAGCGCGGGGCGCGCGAGACGGGGGAGGGGCGGATCGCGCTGCTCGTCCCCGACGCCCGCGGCCGGCGGGCGCGCGGGCACAAGGTCCTGCGGGCCGTCGGCCGGCCGGACGTGGCGCGCGACGTGCTCGAGGCGCTGCTCCTCGACCGCGGGCTGCCGCGGCGGGTGCAGCGGTCCGTGGGCCTGGAGGCCGAGGCGGTTGCGTCCGCCCCCGTCGGCGAGGACGAGCGCGAGCGGCGCGACCTGCGCGAGCTGCCGACCTTCACGATCGATCCCGTCACCGCCCGCGACTTCGACGACGCGATCAGCGCCGAGGCGATCGACGGCGACCCGGAGCACTGCCGCGTGTGGGTCCACATCGCCGACGTGGCGGCCTACGTCCGGCCCGGCGGCGCGGTCGACGAGGACGCGCGGTGGCGCGGCACGAGCGTCTACGTCCCCGGCACCGTCGAGCCGATGCTGCCGCGGGCGCTGTCGAACGACGCGTGCTCGCTCGTCCCCGGCGTCGACCGCCTGGCGGTGACCGTCGAGATGGAGCTGCGGGGCGGCCGCGTGCTGCGGGCCAGCGTCGCCCGGTCGCTCATCCACTCCGACGCGCGGCTGACGTACGACCAGGTCGACCGGATCTTCGCCCGGGAGGAGCGCGCGGAGGACCCGTGGGCGACGCCGCTCGACGTCGCCCGCCGGGTCGCCCGCGCCCTGCAGGACCGGCGCGAGCGGACGACGAACGCGCTCGAGCTCGACACGGGCGAGCCGCAGTTCCGCTTCGACGACGACGGCCACGTCGACGGCATCGCGATCGAGCGGCAGACCGAGGCGCACCGGCTGATCGAGCACCTGATGGTCGGGGCGAACGAGCAGGTCGCCAAGCTCCTCGCGGACGCCGGCGTGCCCGCCCTGCACCGCGTGCACGGGCTGCCGCAGGTGTCGAGCGTGCAGCGCCTGGCCGACCAGCTGGCCAGCGTCGGCGTGACGAGCCCCGGCCTGGACGACGGCGCGAGCCCCGAGGACGCCGCCGCCCTCGTCGCCGAGCTCTCGCGCCGGGTCGACGCCCACGTCCGCGCGACGGGCCACGGCCGCGCGGGCCTGTCGTACCTCGTCCTGCGCGCCCTGCAGCAGGCGCGGTACGAGCCGAAGCCGCTCGGCCACGCGGGCCTGGGGCTGGAGCACTACTGCCACTTCACCTCGCCGATCCGGCGCTACCCCGACCTGGTGGCGCACCGCGCCATCCTGTCCCTCGTCGGCGGCGGCGAGGACGCCCCGGCAGGGTCCGGCAGCCGCCTGGAGGAGCTCGGGATCTGGTGCTCGGCCACGGAGCGCGAGGCGATGGGGATCGAGCGGACCGCCGACGCGATCGCGCGGGCCTTCCTGCTCGAGCGCACGCTCTTCGCGCACGGCTGGCAGCAGCGGTTCGAGGGCGAGGTCACCGGGATCACCGCCGGCGGGGCGTTCGTGCGCTTCGGCGGCGCGCACCTGGACGACGAGGCGTTCGAGGGCTTCCTGCCCGTCCGCCGGCTGGGCGGCGAGGACTGGTGGGACCTGAACGAGCTGGGCACCGTGCTGACCGCTTCGCGGTCGGGCGGCACGCTGCGGATCGGCGACCCGCTGTCCGTCGCCGTCGAGCGGGTCGACCCGGCGCGGGGCCGCGTGTCGCTCCTGCCCGCGGCCGACGCGGGGCGGCGCCGGGGCCGCCGCGCCGACGCGGGCTGAGCCGCCCCCGCCGCCGGGCGGCCGGGGCGGCGCGGCGATACGCTCGACGGTTCATGGCGAAGACCAAGAAGAAGCCGTCCGGAGGGGACTACGGCTACAACCGCCAGGCGCGCTTCCGCTACGAGCTGCTCGACCGGCTCGAGGTGGGCATCGTGCTGTCCGGCACCGAGGTCAAGTCGCTGCGCACGCACGGCGTCGCGATGGGGGACGCCTACGTCGACGTCCGCCGCGGCGAGCTCTGGCTGCAGAACCTGCGGATCGAGCCGTACGCGCCGGCGGCCATGAACAACCACCTGCCGGACCGCCCGCGCAAGCTGCTGGCGCACCGCCGCGAGATCGACCGGCTGCTGGGCCAGGCCAAGCAGGAGGGCCTGACGCTCGTGCCCACCCGGATCTACCCGAAGGACCGCCGGATCAAGGTCGAGATCGCCCTCGCGCGCGGCAAGAACGTCGCGGACAAGCGCGAGGACATCAAGCGCCGCGACCAGCAGCGCGAGATGCAGCGCGCGCTGCGCGAGTCGCGCCGCTAGACGGCCCCGAACGCTCGTCCGGCACGGCGAGTTCGGGCGCCCGAAGATGGTACCGTCGGGGCACCGTCGCCCCGCGGATCCGCCCGGTTCGCGGCGCGTCGTCCCCCCTCGATGCCCCGGTCGTCCGCCCCTCACCGCGTCCCCTTCGCGCGCCCCGTGGCGCGCTGGGCGACGGTCGCGGCGGCGGCCGCCGTCCTGGCGGGGGGCGGGGTCGCGGTGGTCGTCCCGTACGTCGTGCCCCCGGCGGCGACCGCGGCGTCGAGCCTGGACGCCACCGTCGGCTACCTGCAGCGGTCGCAGAACGCGGACGGCGGGTTCCCGGCCACGCGGGGCGGGGCGTCGGATCCGGCGACGACGGTCTGGGTGGCGCTGGCGCTCGCGTCGGTCAAGGCCCACCCCGAGGATCAGGTCCGCAAGGCCGGCGATCCGAGCGCCTGGCAGTACCTGAAGCGGCACGCCCGGGAGCTGACGCGCACGGACGATCTGAGCCGCCTGCTCATGGTCGTCGCGGCCATGGAGAAGCCGGCGGGGGCGGTGGGCTTCGATCTCGTCGCCCGCCTGCGCGAGCGCGTGCTCGAGGATGGCTCCCGGATGACCGGCGTCCCCGCCACGCCGGGGGGCTCGACGCCGGACGTCGAGGCGTCGGCGTGGGCCACGCTCGGCTTCGTCGCCGCCGGGAAGGCGGGCCTGCTCGATCAGGGCAACCCCTCCACGGCCATCGCCGGGTGGCTGAAGAGCGTGGAGGACCCGTCGGGAGGCTGGGCGCGCACCGTCAAGCCGCCGCCCGGGAGCGGCGCGCCGTCGGTGCCCAGCCGGGTCGACACGACGGCCCTCGTGCTGCAGGCGATGAAGGCGGCGAGCATCCCCACGGGTGGGGTCGGCGGCGCGAGCTTCCTCTTCCTGCGGGAGAAGCACAACGTGCAGGGCGCGTTCCCCGCGACGCCGGACGGCAAGCCGGACGCCTACGCCACCGCGCTGGTCGTGCAGGCGTACCGGGCCCAGGGCGTCGCGCCGAAGGACATCCTCGGCAACGGCCAGAACGGCGCGACGTGGCTCGTGGGCGATGCCCGGGCCCGCGACGGCAGCTACGGCGGGAGCGTCCTGCGGACCGCCCAGGTGACGCCCGGCGCCAACGCCGTGCCGTTCCCCCTGAGCGACGTCGACTGGCAGCGGACGGCGCCGGAGAAGGAGCGCCCCGAGCGCGACGACGAGAAGCCGAAGGACGACGGGCCCGCGAACGCGCCGACGTCGCCCGAGCCCGGCTCGTCCGCGCCGAGCGGCGACGTCGGCACCGAGTCGGGGTCGGGCAGCGGCAGCGAGGGCCTCGAGGGCGCGGCCCTCGGCAGTCAGGGCGACACCGCCGGCGCCGCGCCGTCGAGCACGTCGAGCGCCGAGGCATCGGGCCCCCGCGGCACCGGCGGCGACGCCGCCCAGCAGCAGGAGCAGCAGCAGAAGACGCAGACCGGGCCGACGCCCCCCGCCGACGGCGGGCAGGACGTGACCGGCACCGTCGTCGGCGGCGTGCAGGACGAGCAGGACGCCGCGGCGCCGGGCCTGAGGGCCGGCGGCGGGGGCGACGACGGCGGCGGCGACGGCGTGACGGCGGGCCTCGGCGGCGGCGTCCTGGTGATGGCGGCGCTCGGCGCGCTGCTCGAGGCGCGCCGTCCGCGGCGCGGGTCCGTGCTGGGCGAGGCGCCGGCGCTCGAGCTGGCCGGCGCCGCGCCGGCCGGCCCGGCGGCCGCGGCACCCGAGGCGGCGACGGCCCCCGCCGACGCCGCCGTGCCCGGCACCGCGCCGGCCGACGCGGCCACGGCGGCCGCCCCGGCCGTCCCCGGCGACGCGGCGCGGCCCGCCGACGCGCCGCACGGCGCGGGCGTGCGGGGGCCTAACCCGGCGGCCGGCTGAGCGGCGAGCGCGCGCCGGCGGCCGCGCCGCCGACCGGCGGGCACGGCGCGCGGACCGACCGCGACCGCGCGCCCCAGACCGGGGCTCAGGCCTCGGTGACCGCCCCGGCCGCCACCGCGGCGGCCTCGGCCTGCTCGAGCTGCTCGCGGACGAGCGCCAGGCCGCTGCGCCAGAAGCCCGGGTCGGTCAGGTCCAGGCCGGCGATGGCGACGAGGTCCTCGGGCGACTTCGACCCGCCGGCCGACAGCAGCTCGAGGTAGCGCGGCGCGAACCCGGCGCCCTCCTCGCGGTAGCGGCCGTAGACCGAGAGCGCCATGAGCTGGCCGTACGCGTACGCGTAGACGTAGCCGGGCGTGCCGATGAAGTGCGGCACGTAGGACCACCAGGAGCGGTAGCCCTCGGTGATCTCGACGGCGTCGCCGAGCATGGCGGCCTGCGAGGCGTGCCAGAGCTCGCCGAAGCGGTCGACGGACAGCTCGCCCTCGGTGCGGCGCGCGGTGTGGACCGCGTCCTCGAAGCGGTTCATCGCCGTCTGGCGGAAGATCGTCGCGATCGAGCCCTCGATCTGCTCTGCGAGCAGGCCCAGGCGCGCCTGCGGCTCGGTCGTCTCGTTCAGCAGCCGGTCGAAGACGAGCGTCTCGCCGAAGACCGACGCCGTCTCGGCGAGCGTCAGCGGGGTCGTCTGCTCGAACGGGCCGCGGTCGCGGGCCAGGTAGGCGTGGATGCCGTGGCCCAGCTCGTGCGCCAGCGTCAGGACGTCGCGGCGGCGGCTCGTCCAGTTCAGCAGCACGTACGGGTGGTGCGAGGGGACCGTGTAGGAGCAGAAGGCGCCGCCGCGCTTGCCGGGGCGCACCGGCGCGTCGATCCAGCCCTGATCCACGAACGTGCGGGCGACGTCGGCCATCTCGGGCGCGAACGACTCGAAGCTCGTGTAGACGAGGTCGGTCGACTCGGCCCACGAGAACTCGCGCTCGTCCGCGGACGACACGGACGCCATGCGGTCGTAGTCGGCCAGGCGGTCGACGCCGAGGATGCGGGCCTTCAGCCGGTACCAGCGCTGCGGCACGTCGTAGGCCTCCTGCACGGCGTCGACGAGCGCCTGCACGGAGGCGTCGCTCGCCTCGTTGGCCAGGTTGCGCGACGCGATCCAGGTGGGGAAGCGGCGCAGGCGGTCCTCGACGGCCTTGTCCTGGAGCAGCGTGTTGAAGATGAACGCGCGGGTGCGGAGCCCCGGCTGGAGCGCCTTCGTGACGGCCTGGGCGACGGTGCGGCGGGTCTCCCGGTCCGGGTTCGTCAGCTGGGAGAGCGCGACGTCCAGCGGCACGGGACCGTCGCCGTCGGCCTTCGTCGTGCTCAGGTCGACCTCGATGACCGACGTCAGCTCGTCGAACAGGCGGTCCCACGCGCCCCGGCTCGAGGACGCCTTCTCCGCGAGGATCCGCTCCTCCGGCTCCGACAGCATGTGCGGCTTCTCGCGCCGCACCGTCCGCAGGTAGTGCTGGACCTTCTCCAGGCCGGGGGCCCGCAGGAGCTCGTCGGCGCGCTCGTCGCCGAGGGCGGTCCACTCGAGCTCGAAGAACAGGAGCTTCGTCTGGATCGCGGTGCCGCGCTCCTCCACGAGCGCCAGGAGGGCGCCGTGCTCGGGCTTCGTCGTGTCCTCGGCGAACTTCAGCGAGGCGTAGGAGCCGGCGCGGCCGACGAGGTCCGACAGCTCGACGAGCTCGCCGACGGCGGCCGCCAGGCCGGCCCCGCTCAGCTCGGCGACCTTGCCCTGGTACGCGCGGGCGAACTCGTCGGCCTGCGTCTGGGCCTCGTCCAGCAGGCGCCGGACGCCGTCGGCGCCCTCGCCGTGGACGAGCGTCTCCAGGTCCCAGGCGACGTCGGTGTGCTCCGCGCTCGTGCTCATGTCGCAAGCCTACGGGGTGCCGTAGCGTGCCCGGCGTGGATCCCGGGACGGCACCGCGCGAGCTGCGGACGGCGCGCCTGCTGCTGCGCGGCTGGCGGGCGGACGACGCGGCGGCGTTCGCCGCGCTGAACGCCGACCCCGAGGTCATGCGGCACATCGCCACCGGCCCGCTGGACCGGCGGGCGAGCGAGGACCTGCGCGCCCGCCTGCAGCACGAGTGGGAGCGCGCCGGCCACGGCCTGTGGGCGCTCGAGCGGCGCGACGACGGGGCCCTGCTCGGCTTCTGCGGGCTCGCGGTCCCCGGCTTCGCCCGCGGGCTCGCCGCGGGGACGGTCGAGGTCGGATGGCGGCTGCGCCGCGACGCCTGGGGCCACGGGTACGCCACCGAGGCGTCCCGCGCCGCGCTGCGCGTGGCGTGGGCGGACCTGGGGCGCGACCACGTGGTCTCGCTCGTCCACCCCGACAACGCGCGCTCGCTCGCCGTCTGCGAGCGGCTCGGCATGCGGGTGGTGGGGCGCACCACGCACGTCCGGACGGGCTGGCCGCTGCTCGTCCTGCGCGCCGACCGGCCCCGGCCGGAGGCGCCGCCGCGCCGTGCCGCGGCGGGCGACCCGCCATGATGCCCGTCATGCCACCGAAGGAGTCGGGCCAGCGCGTGTCGCTCGACGGGCTCAGCCTGGTCGCGCTCCGCATCGGCATCGTGGGGGTCGTCGGCTACGGGCTGCTGCTCGTCTGGAGCCGCCTGTCGTTCATCCTGCTGCCGTTCTTCATCGCGGTGCTGCTCTCGGCGCTGCTGACCCCGGTGGCGACGTTCCTGCACGCCCGTCTCCGCGTGCCGCGGGTGCCGGCGGCGATCCTGACGGTCCTGCTGACGATCGGCCTGATCGGCGGGCTGCTCACGCTCGTCACGCCGGACATCGTCAAGCAGGCGGAGGACCTGGTCTCGCAGGTCGAGGACGGCGTGCAGCAGCTGCCCGACGTGCTGCACGACCTGGGGCTGAAGGACTCCGACATCCAGCGCTTCACCGAGCAGGCGACGAAGAAGGCCGAGGACTCGCTCGGCGACATCGGCGGCCAGCTGAGCACCGGCGTCATCACCGCCGCGCAGGGCGTGATGAGCGTCGCCGCGAGCATCTTCCTGTCGCTGATGATGCTCATCTACCTGCTCGTCGACGGCACCGGCTTCTGGCGCGGCGTGCTGCGCTTCGCGCCGGCCGAGCGCCGCCGCTCCTGGCACGAGGGCGGCCAGCGGGCGTGGACGGCGGTGCAGCAGTACACGCGCAGCCAGGTGACGGTGGCGGTCATCGACGGCGTCGGCGTCGGACTGGGGCTGACGATCCTCGACATCCCGCTCGCCGTGCCGCTCGGCGTGCTGACCTTCGTCCTCGCCTTCATCCCGTACGTCGGCGCGATCGTCGCCGGGCTGGCGTCGATGCTCGTCGCGCTGTCGACGAACGGCGTCGAGGGCGCGCTCGGCGCCCTCGTCGTGGCGCTCATCGTCCAGCAGGTCGAGGGCAACATCCTGTACCCGCTGCTCATCGGCCGCTCGGTGCGCCTGCACCCGATCACGGTGCTCCTGGGCGTCGGGGCGGGGTCGGCCCTGCTGGGGATCACCGGGGCGTTCCTGGCCACGCCGGTCATCGCCGCGGTCTCCGCGGGCGCCGGCTGGCTCGAGGAGGACGAGGCGCTCGCGGGCCCGACGCCCGAGGAGATCGCCCCGCCCGAGGACGACCCGCTGGGCAGCCCGTCGGACGCGGTCGACCCGGACGAGCGGAAGGAGCCGCCGGTCTAGCGCCGGCGCGCCGTCAGCGCAGAGTCGTCCGCGCGGCGCGCAGCGTCTCGCGGCTCTCGTCCGCGCCGGAGAAGCCCCGGGGCAGGGCGCTGCCGCCGGGCCGCAGCGCGTCGAGGGCCAGCAGCATCATCCGGTCCCACAGCTCGCGCCGGCCGCCGTGCCCGACGGGCGGCAGCACCCGGCCGATGCCGATGAAGACGACCTTCACGTCGTCCGCGGTGACGTCGTCGCGGACGACGCCGGCGGCCTGGCCGCGGCGCAGCGCCTCGGCGATCAGCTCCTCGATGCGGGCCTGGCAGCCCAGCACCTCGGGGTCGTCGGCGACCGCGCCGACGGACTGGCCCAGCACCCGGTCGCGGGACAGGTGCTCCGCCGCCGCGCCGAAGAGCGCCGCGACGGCGTCCTCGGCCGACGCGGCCGCGAGCGTCTCGCGGAGGATCGCCTCGTAGCGCTCCAGGTTCGCGACCGCGACGGCGGCGGCGAGCTGCTCCTTCGTCGGGAAGTTGCGGTAGACGGTGCCCTTCCCGACGCCGGCGCGCCGGGCGATCTCGGGGACCGGGGCGTCGAGCCCGCGCTCGCCGAAGACCTCCGTCGCCGCCTCGACGACGCGGCGACGGTTGCGCACCGCGTCGGAGCGCTGTGGGCGCCCGCCGTCGCCGCCCGCGGACGGGCGCCGCGGGGCGGGGACGGGGGGACGGTCGCTCATGCGCGCCATCGTACGGCCCCGGAGGGCGGCGCATCGCCACCCCGCAGGGGGCGGCGGCGGGCCGGGGTCAGCGGCCTGCGGCGCCGGCGGCCTCGCGGGCGGCGGTCCGGCGGTCGCCGCGGGCGGCCATGCGGGGCACGAGCGCGGCCACGACGCCGGCGACCAAGGTCACCCCGGCCAGCATCGCGAAGGCGTCGGTGTAGCCGCCGTCCGTGGGCAGGGGGCTGCCGGCGATCGCGCTGCCGGTCAGGACGGTCACCACGAGCTGCGAGCCGAGGGACGAGCCGACGGAGCGCATGACGGTGTTGAAGCCCGTCGCCTCGCCGGTGCGCGCCGCCGAGACCGCGTCGACGATCAGGTTCGGCATGGCGGCGAAGGCCAGGCCGATGCCGACGGAGGAGACCGCGAAGCCGACGATGATCAGGCCGATCGAGCCGTGCAGCTCGGCGAGCATGAGCAGGCCGGCGGCCGACAGCGCGCCGCCGATCGCGAGCGGGACGTGGCTGCCCACCTTGGCGCCCATCCGGCCCGACAGCGGGGCGGCGAACATCGAGATCAGGCCGCCGGGGACCATCACCAGGCCGGACGTCGTCGCGTCCAGGCCGAACCCGTAGCCCGTGGCCTCGGGCGACTGCAGCAGCTGCGGCAGGACGACGAACGAGCCGAACATGCCGAAGCCGACGAGGACCGTCGCCAGGTTGGTGAAGAGGACGGCCGGCCGGCGCAGCGTCGGCACGTGGGCGATCGGCTCCGCGGTGCGCGACTGCAGCAGCACCCACGCCGCGAGGATCGCCAGGCCGCCGAGGATCATCCCGACGACGCGCGCCGAGCCCCAGCCCCAGTCGTTGGCCTTGGAGATCGCGAGCAGCGGGATCACGATGCCGACGCCGAAGACGAGGGCGCCGCGCACGTCGACCTTGCCCGGCACGCGGACGGGAGACTCGGGGACGGCCAGGTACGCGCCCGCGGTGCCGGCGACGCCCAGGATGGCGCCGACCCAGAAGATCCAGTGGTAGCTGGCGTGGTCCAGGAGCAGGCCGCCGAGCACCAGGCCGAGGGTGCCGCCGACGGAGAGGACGGCGGAGATCGCGCCGATGCCGACCGCCACCTTCTCGCTCGGCAGCTCGTCGCGGGCGATCGCGAAGCAGAGGGGGAAGATCCCGCCGCCGACGCCCTGCAGCACGCGGCCGGAGACGACGACGCCGAGCGAGGAGCCGATCGCCGAGACGGCCGAGCCGACGGTGAACGCGGCGAGGGCGACGATGAGCATGCGGCGCTTGCCGAACATGTCGCCCAGGCGGCCGACGACGGGCGTGAAGACCGCGGCCGAGAGGAGGTAGGCCGTGATCGTCCAGGTCGCGCCGCTCGCGTCCGTGCCCAGCTCGCGCTGGAGCGTCGTGAGGGCGGGGACGACCATGGTCTGCGCGAGCGCGAACGCGAGCGCGCAGAGGCTCAGGATCGACAGGATGCGCGCCGGGTGGTGCAGCTGGCGCTCGGGATCGGGGTGCGGCGGGTCGAGGTGCATGGAGGGGCCTTCGGGAAGAAGCGGACCTGAGGGTCCGTATTTCGGTGCGACGGCGACCGTACGACTCCGCAAGCGGACCGTCAAGTCCGCTTACGCCGCGTGTGCGGCGTCTCACGGCCGCCCGGGCGGGGGAGGGTCTTCTCGGCCGGGCGTCGGCGCGCTAGACTGGACATCCGTCCTCGACCAGGGGGCGGGCACTCTCGGGGGCGACAGGCTTCGACGCGGTCGGTTCGCGGGAGTGGTTGCGAGTCGAGGTGCCGGAGGCCTCGTAAAACCCCGGCACAACACACACATGCGGACTCTCACGAGTACGCCCTCGCCGCCTAGCAACCACTAGCGCCGTGAGGTATCGGCCCCCGCTCGCCGGTGGTGGGGATCGCCGGTATCACTTCAGCCGGATCACCCGGTGCGGACGCCCTCGTCGCACCGGGGACACCTTCTAGGAGGGCTGGCGCTCCCGACGTGGGTCGACGGAACCGACGGAGCGTGAGACCCAGAAACGCCGACTACGCTCGTAGACGCCGCTCCTTGCGCGGTCGCGGACGCGGGTTCAACTCCCGCCGTCTCCACCTCCACGACGAAGGCCCGCCCATCGGCGGGCCTTCGCCGTTCCGGGGCCAGCGCGTCCCCCGCCCGGGGGTGGGCGGCGTCCGCGCACGCCGTCGACGCGGTCGCGCCCGGTAGCGTCGCCGCCATGAGCCAGGCGGTCCGCTTCTCCCGGTACGGCGATCCCGACGTCCTCGAGGTCGTCGACGTCCCCGATCCGCAGCCGGGCCCGGGCCAGGTGCGGCTGCGCGTGCAGGCCGCGGCGGTCAACCCGTTCGACGCGAAGATGCGCTCCGGCGTGTTCGCCTCGGGCGACCTGGAGGCCCCGCGCGGGCTCGGCGTCGACGTCGCCGGCGTCGTCGACGCGCTCGGCGAGGGCGTCACCGAGCTGGCGGTCGGCGACGAGGTGCTGGGCGCCGCGGCCGGCGGCGGCTACGCCGAGCTGGCGCTGGCCCGCCCGAAGTCGCTCGTGCGCCGCCCGGCCGGGGTGCCGTGGGAGGTCGCCGCCGGCGCCGGCACCGTCGCGCGCACCGCGTACCGCACGCTCGAGCTGCTCGGCGTCGGCGCGGGGGAGACCGTCCTGGTCCTCGGCGCCGCCGGCGGGGTCGGCTCGGCCGCCGTCCAGCTGGCGGTCGCCCGGGGGGCCGCGGTCGTCGGCGTCGCCGCCGAGGACCGTCAGGACGACGTCCGTGGGCTCGGCGCGACCCCGGTCGTGCGCGGCGAGGGCTGGGAGGAGCGCGTGCGCGCCGCCGCCCCGGGCGGGATCGACGCGGTGATCGACGCGTCCGGGCACGGCGAGCTGGGCGGCGCGGTCGCCCTGGCCGGCGGGCCCGACCGGGTCGTGACCGTGGCGGCCGACGACGCGGCCGACCACGGCGTCCGCTTCAGCGCCGGCGACGGCGACATCGACAGCATCCCCGGGCTCGAGACGTTCGTCGCGGGGCTCGCCGACGGCACGATGCGCCTGCCGGTGCGCGCCACGTTCCCGCTCGCCGCGGCCGCCGACGCCCACCGCGAGCTCGAGGCGGGCCGCGGCCGCGGCAAGATCGTCCTCCTGCCGGGCCGCTGAGGCGCCGCTAGAGCGCGAACCCGCCGGCGCCGTCCAGCTCGACGGCGCCGCCGATCGCGGTCCCGGCGAGCAGGCGCTCCAGATCCGCGCCGTCCGACGACCGCGCGAACGCCCGTCGGCCCGCATCGTCCGTCGCCACCACGGTCCCGAGCGCCGGCGTGCCGTCGCGCTCGTACGCCGCGGTGTACGACTCGACGGTCCAGGTGCCCGCCGCCTGCGGGACGATCTCGCGCCGGGGGCCGGCGTCGACCGTGGCCTGCACGTCGTGGTGCGCGTACGGGCGGGCCGGCGGCGTGGCCGAGAGGAGCGCCAGGCCGTGCTTGGTCAGGTACCAGCCGACGGCGCTCGACAGCGCGAGCTCGTCCGGCCGCTCGCGCGCCTGCTCGACCAGCGTCGCGAGCGCATGCGTGACGTAGTCGTTCGCGGGGCCGCCGAAGAACGACAGCCCGCCGGTGACCGTCAGCGGCCGCGCCGGGTCGTCCACGCGCAGGCCCAGCTCGCGCGCGCCGACCTGCACCGCGCACGGGAAGCACGAGTACAGGTCGACCAGGGCGACGTCGTCCGCGTCGATCCCGGCGTGCCCGAAGAGCGCGCGGCCGCCCGCGGCGATCGCGGGGGAGCGGTCCAGGCGCTCCCGCTCGCCGACGAACCAGTGGTCGCTCGCTCCCGCGGTGCCGTGCAGGAACACCCAGCGGTCGCGCGGGATCCCCGCCGCCTCGGCCGCCCCGGCCGACGTGACCAGCAGCATCGCGGCCTGGTCGACGGCGATGTTCGCGTTCATCGCCCGGGTGTACGGGTCGCTGATCAGGCGGTTGCCGCCCGCCGGGGTCGCGATCTCCTCCGCGGTCATCGGGGTCCGCGACCAGCCCTGCGGGTGCTCCGCCGCGATCGCGCTGTAGCGGGCCCACCAGCCGCCGATCCAGTCCCGCTGCTCCTGCGGCGTGCGGCCCGCGGCGTGGCGCAGCGCGTGCTCGACGACGGGGTAGACGTTGACGGGCATCATCAGGCCCGCCGCGAGCTCGGCGTCGTGCGACGGCGGCCGGTCGGTGCCGACGACGCGCGTGGGGGTCGTGCCCTCGGGCTGGGTGGGCCAGTCGGGCTGCGGCCCGCCCAGCGCCGCGGCGCGCATCGCGGTGCCGACCTCGCCGCCGCCGAGCAGGACGACCTCGCGCTCGCCGGCCGCGATCCGCGTGGCGGCGTCGGCGAGCAAGGCGATCGGGCCGTTGCCGCCGATGACCGTGCGCACCGTCTCGGCGGGCCGCAGCCCCAGCTCCGCGGCGAGCAGCGCGCCCGGGTCGGGGACGGGCCACGAGAAGACGTCGACGATCGCCACGCCGTCCGCGCGCCGCAGGAGCGCGTCGCCGCCCGGGCCGGCGTCCCCGGCCGCGCGCCGCGCGGCCTCGGCCATCAGGTCCAGCGGGGACGGGGCGGCGCTGCCGTCGTCGGGGCGGTGCACGGTCTGGCCGACGCCGACGACGACGGGGGTCCGGGGATCGAGGCTGCTCACGCGCGACATCATGCCGACCGGAAGCGAGAGGTGCCACCTCCTACTTCGGCCGTGAGGGGGACGCGGGCCGTCAGCCGCCCGCGGCGACCGCGCCCGGCCCGGCGCGCAGGCCCAGGCGCCGGCGCAGCGCGGCGATCCGCCCCGCGGCCGCGCCGCGTCGGGGGTCGCCCGGCGGCAGCGCCCGCACGAGCGCCTCGGCCGCGCGCAGGTCGCCGGCGCCGTGGGGCGTCGCGCACCAGGCGGCGAGCGCCTCGGCGTCCCCGGCCTCGAGCACCGCGCCGCGCAGCTCGGCGTGCAGCTCGTCGGCGATCTCCCGCACCCCCGGCGCGACGCTGTCCGGCAGCAGCGGCCCGCGGTACGCGCCGACCGCCCCGGCCAGGTCGCCCGCCTGCAGGCGCCGGCGGGCCTCGAGCAGGTCGCAGGAGACCCCGTCCGCCAGGCGGTACGGGCGCGTCAGCACGACGCCGGGCAGCCGCGACCGCAGCCGCGAGCAGGCCGCGCGGGCGGTGCCGGCGTGCGCGTCGTCCCCGTGCAGCAGGACCGCCAGGCGCTCGGCGGACAGGCCCTCGGGGTGGCGGGCCAGGAGGGCGAGCACCTCGGCGTGGCCGCGCGAGAGCGGCTGCGCGCCGTCCCGTCGGCGAGCCAGGGGGCTCGCCGTCCCCAGCAGCTCGAGGTGCACGGACGGCCGGGGCCGTCGCGACGGGGCGTCCGCGTAGACGAGGAATCCGTCGGCGCCCGCCGGCTCGGCGTGCCCCATCCGCCCGTCCGGCAGCCGCACGGGGCCGCCCTCGGGCCCGGGGGCGGGCAGGCGCCAGCGCCCGTCCGTCGTGCCGGTCGTCGCACCGCCCCCGGCCAGGGGGACGACCCGGCCCACCGGGCTGAGGGCCAGGGCGGGACGCGGGGCGCCGGCCGGCCGCTGCCGCACCCGCGCGAGCAGCCGGGCGTCGCGCCGGTCGGCCTCGGCGCGCAGCATGCTCTCGACGGCGCGCGTGGTGGCGACGAGGAACGGGAGCGTCCGCGGGTCCACGGTGCGCAGGTCGGCCGTCGCGTCCAGGACGCCGAGCACCTCGCCCGTCTCGGGACAGTGGATGGGGGAGGCCGAGCACGTCCAGCCGTGGACCGCGGGACGGAAGTGCTCCGCCGAGAAGATCTGGACGGCGTGGTCCTCGACGAGCGCCGTGCCGACGGCGTTCGTCCCCGCCGCGCGCTCGCTCCAGTCCGTGCCGGGCTCGAAGGCCATCTCGCCCCCGGCGCGCTCGACCGCCTCCTCGGCGCCGTCGACCCACAGCAGCACGCCGCCGCCGTCCGACAGCGCGAACACGTGCGGGGCGCTCGCGCTCAGGTCGCGCACCAGGCGCGCGACCACGGGGCGGGCGCGCGTGAGGGGATGGGAGGAGCGCCGCGCCTCGAGCGCGTCGCCGGCCACGGCGCGCCGCCCGGCGACGGCGGGGTCGACGCCGGCCGCCGCGGACCGCTGCCACGAGCGGCCCACGACCGGGCGCACGGCGTCGTCGACGCGCCGACCGCTGCGCGCGGTCTCGTTCAGCCGCGCCAGCAGGAGGGCGTGACGGACGGGATCGGCCGCGGCGTCCGACGCGGCCCATGGATCGACGGTGCGGCTTCGCATGGGCTCCTGCCGCGGATCGTACGCCCGCGCGCGGGCGTACGGGGCCTTTTCCCGCGCGTGCGCGCCGTCACACACCCGGACGGTCGAAGTTGGCGCGTTGCCGCTCGTCGAATGCAACGCGGCGGCAACGGGGGCGGGCGTACGGTGCGCCCCATCACACCCCCGCGGCCGTCGGCCGCGGCCCACCCGAAGGACACGGAGACACCATGGCCACCACCAGCGTCACCCCCGCCCAGCACGCCGGCGCGTTCCTGCAGGGCCCGAAGAAGCTGCTCATCGACGGCGAGTGGGTCGACGCCGCGTCGGGCCGCACGTTCGAGACGGTCGACCCCGGCACGGGCGAGGTGCTCGCGACGGTGGCCGAGGGCGACGCGGAGGACATCGACCGCGCCGTGAAGGCCGCGCGCCGCGCCTTCGAGGACGGCCCGTGGTCGCGGATCAGCCCCTCCGAGCGCGGCCGCATCGTCCACCGCATCGGCGACCTGATCGCCGAGCACGCCGAGGAGCTCGCCGAGCTGGAGACGCTCGACAACGGCAAGCCGAAGGCCGTGGCGCTCGGCGCCGACGTCGCCCTCGCCGCCGACCTCTTCTGGTACATGGCCGGCTGGGCCACGAAGCTCAAGGGCGGCACGATCACGCCGTCCGTCCCGTACCTGCCGGGCGACAGCGAGTTCCACGCCTACACGCTGCGCGAGCCGCTCGGCGTCGTCGGCCAGGTCATCCCGTGGAACTTCCCGCTGCTCATGGCCGCGTGGAAGCTCGGCCCGGCCCTCGCGACCGGCAACACCGTCGTCCTGAAGCCCGCCGAGCAGACGCCGCTGTCGGCCCTGCGCCTGGGCGAGCTCATGCTCGAGGCCGGCGTGCCCGCCGGCGTCGTCAACGTCGTCCCCGGCTACGGCGAGACGGCCGGCGCGCGCCTGGCCGAGCACCCCGACGTCGACAAGATCGCGTTCACCGGCTCCACCGAGGTCGGCAAGATCATCGCCCGCGCCGCGACGGGCAACCTCAAGCGCGTCACGCTCGAGCTCGGCGGCAAGTCCCCGAACATCGTCTTCGACGACGCCGACGTCGACGCCGCGATCGCCGGCGCCGCGCAGGGCATCTTCTTCAACCAGGGCGAGGTCTGCTCCGCCGGCTCGCGCCTGTACGTCCAGGAGTCGCAGTTCGACCGCGTCGTCGAGGGCATCTCGAGCGCCGCGCAGAGCATCAAGGTCGGCCACGGCATGGAGGCCGACACCGACATGGGGCCGCTCGTCTCGCAGGAGCAGTTCGACCGCGTGACGCACTTCCTGCGGCTGGGCGCCGAGGAGGGCGCGCAGCACGTGACCGGCGGCCAGGCGATCGACCGGCCCGGCTACTTCGTGCAGCCGACCGTCATCACCGGCGCCGACGCCCAGCACGCGATCGTCCGCGAGGAGGTCTTCGGGCCCGTCATCGCCGCGATGCCGTTCTCCGACGTCGACGACCTCGCCCGTCAGGCCAACGACTCGCACTACGGTCTGGCGGCCGGCATCTGGACGCGCGACATCTCGAAGGCGCACCGCCTGGCCAAGCGCATCAAGGCGGGCACCGTCCACATCAACACGTACCACGTGTTCGGCGCCGAGCTGCCGTTCGGCGGCTACAAGCAGAGCGGCTGGGGCCGCGAGATGGGCGAGGAGGTGCTGAGCAACTACCTCGAGACGAAGTCCGTCATCGTCGGCCTGTAGGCCCCGGCCGCCGCGCCGCTCCGGCGCGGCCCGCGGGCCGGCCCCCGCGGCCGGCGCGCCGCCGTACGCAGGACGTGATGAAGGCCCGGCCGCGCGACGCCCCCTCGTCGCCGCCGCCGGGCCCGACGTCATCAGGGCACGCGTAGAATCGCGCCGGATGGCGGACGACCCCCTCCCCGCGCAGGCCGACGCCCGTCATCGCATCGCCGCGCTCCCGCCCGAGCTCGGCCCCGTGCTGCGCGGCACCCTCCCGGACGTCGCCCGCGAGATCCTCGTCGCGATCCGGGACGAGGTGCCGACCTACCGCCGCCCGTTCGAGGGCGCCTTCGGCCACGCCGTCCGCCAGGGCGTCGAGGTGGCGCTCGGCGAGTTCGTCAGCCTGCTCGAGGACCCCGCGCACCCGGCGGGCGAGACCCGCGTCTACGAGGAGCTCGGCCGCGGCGAGGTCCGCTCCGGCCGCACCCTCGACGCGCTGCAGTCCGCGTACCGGACCGGCGCCCGCGTGGCCTGGCGCCGCTTCGCCGACACCGCCCACGAGCACGGCGCCGATCCCGCCACCCTCATCCGCCTGGGCGACGCCATCTTCGCCTACATCCACCGGCTCGCCGGGCTGTCCGTCACCGGCTGGGCGCACGAGCAGTCCCTCCGCGCCGGCGCCACCCAGCGGCTGCGCGACACGCTGGTCCGGCTGGTCACCGGCCCGCGCCCCCCGAGCCCCGAGGACCTGGCGGCGGCCGCCGCCGAGCTGGGCTGGCGGCCGCCGCGCGCCGTCGCGGTGCTCGTGGCTCCCGGCGCCGACGGCCCCGGCGACCTGCTGCGGATCGACCCCGGCATCGTCGCCGCCGGCGCCGACGGCGGGGCCGTCGGCATCGTGCCCGCGCCCGCCGTGGCCGAGCGCGCCGCCGACGCGTTGGCCGGCCGCGGCGCCGTCCTCGGGCCCACCGTGCCGTGGGAGGACGTCGCCCGCTCCTGGCGCCGCGCGCGCACGCTCGCCGGGCTCGTCGCCGAAGGGCGCGTCGCCGCGCCGGCCGACGGCACGCTGCGCGCCGCCGCGCACCTGCCCGCCATCGTCGTGCACGGCGACGGCGAGGCCGCGGACGAGCTCGCCGACGCCGTCCTCGCGCCGCTCGACGCGCTGGCCGCCGGCCGCCGCGAGCGCCACCTCGAAACGATCCGCGCCTGGCTCGACCACCGCGGTCACGGACCCCGCATGGCCGAGGCGCTGCACCTGCACCCGCAGACCGTCCGCTACCGCGTCGCCCGCGTCCGGGAGACGCTCGCCGTCGACCTGGACGACCCCGATGCGCGCTTCGCGCTCGAGCTCGCCCTGCGGCGGCGCGGCGCCCGCTGACCGCACGATGGCCTGCAGCGCTCGCCGGGGCGGCGCCGCCCGGCTAGCGTCGCCTGTCGCGCCGGACTGCCGTCGACGGCGCGCCACACCATGCTCGTTCCCTTCGCCCTCCGGGGCCGCACCGGCGTGCTCGCCGGCGGCCTCGTCCTCGCGCTGCTCCTGCTCGTCCTCGCCCCGCTGCCGGCGCCCGGCGCGCCGAGCTCGTCCGCCCTGCGCGGCGAGATCGCCCGCCAGCGCGACCGCGAGTCGCGCCTGCGGTCGACCGCCGACCGCCTGGGCGCCCTCGAGGCGTCCGCGTCCCGCGCCGTCGCGGTCGCGAGCCGGCGGCTCGCCGAGGTGCAGGCGCAGTACGACGCCGCGCGGGCGAGGCTCGCGTCCACGACGACGGACCTGCGCCGGACCCGCGCGCGCCTCGTCCGCCTGCGCCGCGAGCTCGACCGCGGCCGCGACGTCCTCGCCCGCGTGCTGCGCACCCGCTACACCGCCGACCCGCCGGGCGTCGTCGAGGTCGTGATGAGCTCCGACGGCTTCTCCGACCTGCTCGAGCGGGTCGACTTCCTGCGCCGCGTCCAGACGCACGACTCGAGCGTCGTCGACGCCGTGCGCGGCGCCCGCAACGAGGCCGCCGGCGACGAGCGGCGCCTGACGGCCCTCCGCCGCAGCCAGGCGCGCCAGGCCGAGATGCTGACGCGCCAGCGCGACGCCATGGCGCAGATGCAGGCGGGGCTGGAGCAGCGCCGCGCCGCCGTGGCCCAGGCGCACCGCGCCCGCCTGGCGGCCCTGTCGAACGCCCGCGCCCGCCGCCAGGGCGCGGAGCGCACCCTCGCGCGGCTCGAGGCCGCGCAGGCCCGCGCCGCCCGGCAGTACGCCGCCCGCGCCGCCAGCACCCGCGCCGCGAGCGGCAAGGGCGGGGGCGGCGCCGCGGCCACGGCCGCGCCGTCCGGCGGCTGGGCGATCCCGTGGCCGATCGTGCAGTGCGAGTCCGGCGGCCAGAACGTCCCGCCGAACTCCGTGGGCGCCTCCGGCTACTACCAGTTCATGCCGCAGACCTGGCGCGCCCTCGGCGGCTCCACGCCGAACGCGTACCAGGCGCCGAAGGCCGAGCAGGACCGCCTGGCCGCGAAGCTGTGGGCCGGCGGCGCCGGGGCGGGGAATTGGGACTGCGCCGCCATGGTAGGCATCACGGGCTGAGGCGTCGCGCGGCGGCGCAGTCCCGCGCTGCCCGCCCACCCCGCCGCCATGGTGGGCATCACGGGCTAGGGCGCCGGGGCGGCGCAGCCCCGAAACGACGCGCGCCCGGACGAGCCGGGCGCGCGGTGCTGCGAAGTGGGGGAGGGGCGGGGTCAGTCGGCGGCGACCGGCTGGGCGGCCGGGGCGCCGAGGCGCTTGGCGTCCTGCCGCTCGCGGCTGATGTAGACCGGCTTGTGCATCAGGCCCGCCTTCACGAACGCCTTGATGACGAGCGCGGACAGGTCGATCTCGTACCAGCGCATGCCGTGCGAGGCCGAGCGCGGGAACGCGTGGTGGTTGTGGTGCCAGGACTCGCCGAGCGAGAGGATCGCCAGCACCGGGTTGTTGCGCGAGTGGTCGTCGACGTCGAAGCGGCGGTAGCCCGAGAAGTGGCAGATCGAGTTGACGCTCCAGGTCACGTGGTGGATGAAGAACACCCGGACGAGGCCGGCCCACACGAAGGTCTGGAAGGCGCCGCCGATCGAGCCGTGGTACAGCCAGCCCGCGACGAACGGGATCGCGAGCGAGATCAGCGCGATGTACGGGAACGCCTTCGAGATGCGGACCAGGCCCTTGTCGCGCAGCAGGTCCGGGGTGTGCTTGCGCGGCCAGCCGCGCTCGATCTCCGTCGACCAGAGCCAGCCGACGTGGGCGTGCCACAGGCCGCGCAGGCCCTCGCCACCGCCGACGTGCGGGGAGTGCGGATCGCCCTCCTTGTCGGTGTGCGCGTGGTGCTTGCGGTGATCGGCGGCCCAGATCAGCGCCGGACCCTCGATCGCGGTGGAGCCCGCGATCACGAACGCGTAGCGCACCCACGGCTTCGCCTGGATCGCGCCGTGCGTGAGCAGGCGGTGGTAGCCGATCGTCACGCCGAACGCGCTGATCAGGTACAGGCCGACCGTCAGGCCGATGTCGAACCACGTCACGGCGCTGTTCCACAGCAGGACGATGGCGACGAGCACGCCGATGAACGGGATCGCGACGGCCGCGATGTTCATGTAGCGGGTGCCCTTGGACATGGTGATGTGCGGGCGATCGGGCGCCGCTGCTGCTCCGGACATGCGCTCATGGTATGAGGACGACCGGGGCGATTCGGCCGCTCACGGCGAGAACGTGACCCGCGTTATTCATCACGATCTGAGCAGTTCCCTGCCGGGGGCGGGCAACGCCGGAGCGGTCCCGCCCGCGTAGGCTGCACGCATGGACCCGGCGCCGGCGCTCCTCTTCTACGACCGCGACTGCCGGTTCTGCGTCTGGGGCGTCGTCGGCCTCGCGCGCCGCTCCCGCCCGGGGGCGCTCGCGCTCGCGACGCTGCAGGGGCCGCTCGGCGACGCGCATCTGGGCCACCTGCCCCGCGACGCGCGCGAGGCGAGCTGGCACCTGTGGGACGGCGAGCGCCTGCGCTCCGAGGCCGACGTGCTGGACGGGCTGGCGCCGCGGATCGCCACGCCGGCGCTGCGCCTGGCGCTGCAGGCCGCCCGCCTGGCGCCCCGCCCGCTCGCGTCGGCGGCCTACCGCTGCCTGGCCGCGCGCCGGGTCGCGGCCTCGCGCCTCGTGCCCGGGGCGTGGAAGGCCCGCGCCCGCGGCACCCTCCCGGCGCTCTCCGCGCCGGGCGACGATGGGCCGCGCGGCGCCTAGAAGACGACGAACTCGCGCGCCAGCGGGCTGAGGCGCGTCTCGAAGAGGAGGGCCAGCAGCCCCTGCTCGAACTCCTTCGCCAGCCCCCGCACCTCGCGGAACAGCCGGTCCTCCGCCGCCTGCGCCCGCGTCATGGCGGTCAGCCGCGCGCGGACGTCCCCGTCGTCGAGCATCCCGATCCAGCGGTCGTAGGCGCCGAGCGCGCGGACGCCCTCGTCCACCGCCTCGTAGCGCAGGAAGGCGTCCGCCAGCCGGTCGGTCGGCGGGGCCTGCAGCGCGTCGAGCAGGAACGGCCGCTGCTCCTCGCGGCGGTGCAGCTGGCACAGCAGGACCGGGATCAGCCCGCCGGCGAAGAGCATCTTGCGGTTCAGGCGCAGCTTGGCGTTGCGCATGCCCCACTTCGCCTCCTCGGCCCGCGCCTTGCCGGCGAAGTCGACGCAGATCGTCCGCCAGTAGCGGATCAGGTCGTTCAGCAGGAACCGCGGCGGCCGGTAGTCCTTCGCCTGGCCGGCGAGGTAGCCGTCGACGACCCGCTCGAGCGCGCCGCGGTACGCCTCGCGGCCGACGACCGGGACGGACTCGAGCGCGAGCAGCATCCGCTGGGTCAGGTTGGCGTTGGAGTCGTCCTCCAGCCCGATGTTGCCGACCATCGGCCCGACGAACACCTGCTGGCCGAAGACGCCCTGCGTGCCCGGCTTGGCCTCGCCGGCCCCGATCACGTCGCCCAGGCGCTCGAGCGCGGGGCGGGCGTCGGGGCGCGGGTCGCCGCCGACGAGGACGAGGAAGTCGTCGTCCGACCCGGAGGTGCGCTCGCGGCGGCCCCACGACCCCATGAGCACGATCGACGCGTCCGGATCGCGCGGGACGTCCCGCAGCGACGCGCGCATCGTCTCCAGGTCGCGATCCGTGCGCGCGCGGGCGGCGCGCAGGTGGGGGAAGCCGCTGCGGGCGTGGCCGGCGAGCAGCTCGAGCGCGCCCTGCGGGGTGTCCGTCACGGCGCGAACGCTACCGGCGCGGCGCGGCGGCGCACCGTCCGCAACGCCGCTGCCGCACGGGACCGCCGTCGGTCAGCGCCGCGGCAGGTCCGCCTCGAGGATCCACGGCACGTCCCGGCAGCGCGCCAGGATCGGCGCGAACGCCTCCTCGTCCGCCGCGGTCAGCGGCACGTGGTGGCAGCCCGCGTCCACGGACGACACGTGCAGGTGCCGCAGCCGCTCCCCGAACGCGTCGAGCAGCTCGTGGGCCTCGCCCAGCGTCGGATCGATCGACCCGGCGTGGGGGACGTCCAGGCAGAAGCCGGCGTCGGGGAGCGCCGCGAAGTACGCCTCGAGCTCGTCCGCCGTGCGTCCGCCGTGCTTGCGGGCGTCCATGTTCTCGAGCACGAGCAGCCGGCCGAGGGCCGCGTAGGGCGCAGGGTCCTCGATCGTGTCCGGGTGGACGACGACGGCGTCGACCGCGGCGGGCAGCGCGAGCAGCCGGGCCACGAGCTCGTCCTCGGGCAGCTGGCGGTGCTTCGTCGGCGCGTGCACGGAGAGGAAGCGGAACGGCAGCTCGCGGCTGGTGCCGGCGAGCCACTCGCACAGGCCGAGGAACTCGGGCTCGGAGAGCGCGGCGAGCTCGACCGCCAGCGTCGAGACGTCCAGCGCGCGCCGGACGAGCAGGTCCCACTGGCCGCGCAGCTCGACGAGGTGCCCGGTCGACGTGCCCAGCGGGTGATGGGCCGTCAGCGACGCGCCGGGGCGTCCGTCCACGAGCACGGAGGGGGCCATGGGGTCGACGGTAGGCCCCGCCCCGGACGGGTCGCAGGAAGCCCTGCAAACGGCCTCGTCGGCCGACCCGGGGGCGTCCGCGACGGAACGCCGGAGGGGGCGGATGGGGGTGCGCCGGTCGGTCACGGGGGCTGGCAAGGGTGGCACATCCGGACGGCCGGCGAGCCGTCCGCCGGCCCCGCGCGGACGGACCGCCGAGCGCGTCGCCGCGGGCGTCGCGGGGACCGCCGCGGACCCGTTCGGGAGGGCGCGCGGCGACGCCCGGCGGCGTAGGCTCCGGGCATGGTGGATCTCGGACACGCGGCCCTCGGCGCCTGGAGCGGCGGCCGGTTCATGCACTTCGGGAAGCAGCTGTCGGAGGACGAGCTCGTGGCCCTGCTGCGGCCGGACGAGCGCCTGCGCACCGTCGTCACCGCCGACGTCTACGGGCAGGGCGAGGCCGACCGCGTCGTCGGCCGGGCGATCGCGGACGTGCCGCGCCGCGACGTGCGGCTGGTCGGCACCGTCGGCCACGACTTCTACGACGGCGAGCGCCGCGGCGCGAAGGGCTTCCCGCGGTTCACCGACCCGGCGCTGCGGGGCCCCGACGCCTACGCGGACTACCTGCGCGCCGCGACGGAGCGCTCGCTCGAGCGCTGCGGGACGGACCGCTTCGACCTGCTCATGCTCCACAACCCGGACCGCATCGGGTACACGTCCGAGGTCGTCTGGGACGCGATGGCGGCGCTGCGGGACGAGGGCCTGGCCGACGCGATCGGCGTGGCCCCGGGCCCCGCGAACGGCTTCACGCTCGACATCCTGGCGTGCCTGGAGCGGTTCGGCGACCGCATCGACTGGGCCATGCTCATCCTGGGGCCGCTCGAGCCGTGGCCGAGCGGCCTGGTGCTGCCCGCGTGCGAGGAGCACGAGGTGCAGGTGCTCGCGCGGGTCGTCGACTACGGCGGCATCTTCTGGGGCGACCTGCGGACGGACACCCCGATGGGCGACCACGACCACCGGCGCTTCCGGCCCGACGGCTGGATCCAGCGGGGGCTCTCCGTGGTGGACGAGGTCGCGGCGATCGGCGCCCGCCACGGGCTGACGCCGCTCCAGACGGCCGCGCAGTGGACCCTCGCCCAGCCCGCCGTCTCCTGCGTCGTGCCGACGCTGATCCAGGAGATGGAGGGCAGCGCGAGCACGTCGCCGGTGCCCGTCGCGAAGAAGCGCGCGCAGCTCGCGGCCGTCGCGGGCGAGCGGCGCCTGACGCCGGCCGAGCTGGACCGGATCACCCAGATCGGCGACAACACCGGGTCGATGGCGCTGAAGGGCGCGTCGCCGGTCTTCGCGGGCGACGAGCAGCCCGACGCCTGGTCGATCGGCGACCTGCAGGCGCAGGCGGCGCGGCGCTGGGGGATCGACCCCGACCGCCAGCTCGTGCAGACGGTCTGAGGGCGAGGCCCCGCCGGGCCGGCCGCGCGGCCCGGGGAGGCGGCCCGGCCCCGGCGTGGCGGCCCGTCCGGCGGCCGGCGCGGCCGCGCCGGGGCGTGCGACGTCCCCCGGAACGCGAACGAGCCCGGCGGGGCCGGGCTCGTGGCGCAGCCGGCGTCCGGGGACGACGGCGGGGGGAGGGGTGCGACCTAGCGGTCGTCGCGGCGGCCGCGGCCACCGCGCTCGGGGCGCTCCTCGCCCCGGTCCTCGCGGCCCGGCATGGCGATCATGCGGGGGTGCGGGTAGGGCAGCAGGGCCAGCTCGCGGGCCTGCTTGACGGCACGCGCGGCGTGGGCCTGATCGCGAGCGGTGAGGCCGGTGGCGCGACGCGACCGGATCTTGCCCTTCTCCGTGACCAGCGCGCGCAGCGCGTCGACGTGCAGGTGGTCGATCTGGGCGACCTGCTCCTTGGTGAGCTTGGGCGTACGGCGCGGGCCGCCCTTCGGGGACCGCCTGCCGCGGCTAGGTTTGCTGGAGGGTCGAGCCATAGACCGGGGATGATGGCACAGGCGTCGCCCCGGGTGCGGCGTGGTCGCGGGCCGCGCCGGGCCGGCGACGGGCCGCGTCAGTCGAGGGCGGGCTGGGGGGCGGGGACGCCCGTCGGGTACGTCGTGGCGACCTGGCGTGCCCATTCGGCGTCGCCCCAGCGGGCGAGCTGCGCCTCGACGGTGCGCGCGGTGTCGTACGCGACGCGGCGCAGCTCGACGGTGCCGTCGTCCGCGAGCAGGGCGTACGCGGCGCGCGGGTCCCCGTCGAACGGCAGCCCGACGCTGCCGGGGTTGACGACGGTCGTGGTGCCGCCGTCCGGGCGCACGACGTCGCGGCGCATCTGCAGGTGCGTGTGGCCGGCGACGAGCAGCGCGGGGGTGCGGCCCCGCAGCAGGGCGGCCTCGTCGTCCTGCGGCTCGGGCAGGAAGCCGGCGGTGTCGCCCGCCGGCGAGCCGTGCCACGCCTCGCCGCCCGGGAGCGGCTGCCAGAGCGGCAGGCCGTAGAGCTCGCGCACGGTCTCGGGGCCGAGGGCCTCGCGGGTGGCGGCGACGCCGCCCTGCGCGAGCGGCATCGGCGGCACGTCGTCGCCCTCGACGGCCCAGCGCTCGTGGTTGCCGCGCAGCCAGCGGGCGTCCGGCAGGTCGCGCAGCGCGGCGAGCGTCTCCTCGGGCCACGGGCCGAACGCGCTGACGTCGCCGCCGACGAGCCAGCGGTCCGCGCCGGCGGCGCGGGCGTCCTCCACGACGCGCTCGAGCGCGGCCAGGTTGCCGTGCACGTCGAAGAGGAGCGCGATCACGGGGGCACCGTACCGCGTGAAGAACCGGAGTACATGCTCCGAATTAGGTGGAGCGGTCGCTCCGCTTTTGCTACGTTGAAGCGGATCAGTCACTCCGCTTCATCTGGAGCCCCTCGCATGTCCTCCCAAGCCCCGCCCACGACGCGCGCCGTCAACCCCTTGGTCGTCCTCGTCATCGTCTGCTTCGCGCAGTTCATGGTGGTGCTCGACGCCACCGTCGTGAACGTCGCGCTCCCCTCCATCCAGCAGGACCTCGGCTTCGCCGCCGGCGACCTCGCCTGGGTCATCAACGCCTACACGCTGCTCTTCGGCGGCTTCCTCCTCCTGGGCGGCCGCGCCGCCGACCTCTTCGGCCGCCGGCGCCTGTTCGTCGCCGGCGTGACGCTCTTCACCGTCTCGTCGCTCCTCGACGGCCTGGCCACGTCGCCGGGGCAGCTCATCGCCTTCCGCGCCCTGCAGGGCCTGGGCGGCGCGCTCGTCTCGCCCGCGGCGCTGGCGATCGTCACGACGACGTTCCCCGAGGGGCCGGAGCGCACCCGCGCGCTCGGCGTCTGGGGCGCGATCGCCGGCGGCGGCGCGGCCGTCGGCCTGATCCTCGGCGGCGTGCTCGTCGAGGCCCTCTCCTGGGAGTGGGTGTTCTTCGTCAACGTGCCCGTCGGCGTCGCCGTCGCGCTCGTCGCCCTGCGCCTGATCCCCGAGTCCCGCGACGAGCACGCCGGCGGCTTCGACCTGCTCGGCGCCGCCACGGTCACCGGCGGCCTGGTCGCGCTCGTCTACGCGGTGGTCGAGGCCGGCGAGCAGGGCTGGGGGTCGGGCACCACGCTCGGCTTCGGCGCCCTCGCCCTCGTGCTGCTCGCCGCGTTCGTCCTGATCGAGCGCCGCCACGCGCAGCCGCTCGTCCGCCTGGGCATCCTGCGGGTCCGGTCGCTCCTGGCGTCCAACCTGGTGATGCTGCTGGCGATCGCCGGGATGTTCGCGATGTTCTACTTCGCGACGATCTACCTGCAGGAGGTCCTCGGGTACGAGCCGCTCAAGTCCGGCCTGGCGTTCCTGCCCTTCACGGTCGGCATCGTCGGCGGCTCCGTCGCGGCGCAGGCGCTCATCCGCACCCTCGGCATCCGCGCCACGATCATCGGCGGGCTGCTGCTGGCCGCGGTCGGGCTGCTGCTGATGACGCGGATCAGCGTCGGCGGGGACTACCTGGGCGAGGTGCTGCCCGCCATGGCGCTGCTCGCCGCCGGCATGGGCACCGTCTTCGTCCCGGTCACCGTCATGGCGACCGGCGGCATCGACGGGGACGACCAGGGCCTGGCGTCCGGCCTGATCAACACGTCGCAGCAGTTCGGCGGCGCGATCGGCCTGGCGGTCCTGTCGACCCTGGCGGCGTCCCGCACCGAGGACCGGCTGGCGGACTTCGGCAGCGCGCCGACCCGCCTGGACGGCTTCGACGCGCTCGTCTCGGGCTACCACCTGGCGTTCCTCGTCGGCGCCGCGCTGATGCTCGTCGCCGCGGCGCTCACCGCCCTGCTGGTCCGCCGCTCGCACGTCGCGAGCATCGACCCGGACCAGGTCGTGGCCGTCGCCGCCTAGTCGCCCGCCCGGGACACGCGGGGACGGGCCCGGCCCGGCCACCGCGGACGCCGCCGGCGCTCCGGTCGTGCCCCGTGCACGGCCGGTCGCGCCGGCGGCCCCGGACGCGCTCGCGGACGTCCGCCCCGGACCCGCGATCGCCGCGCGACGGACGGTCTAGGATGTAGTGGTGAAGACGGAAGAGCCGCTCCCCGTCGATCGCCCGCGCCGGGCGGACGCCCTGCGCAACCGCGAGCGCGTGCTCGAGGCCGCGCAGGCGGCCTTCGCCGAGGCGGGCCCGGACGTCGCGGTCGCCGAGATCGCCCGCCGCGCCGGCGTCGGCGCCGGCACGCTGTTCCGGCACTTCCCGACGAAGGACGACCTGCTCGTCGCGGTGCTCGAGCGCACCTTCGACGGCATGCAGGACGTCGTCGACCGCGCGCTGGCGATGGACGACCCCTGGGAGGGGATCGTCCTGGCCATGACCGCGACGGCCGAGCAGCAGGCGTGCGACCGCACGTTCCTCGAGGCGGTCGGACCCGCGCTGTTCAGCACGGAGTCCTTCCGCGAGCGGAACGTCCGCATGCTCGAGCGCCTCGGCCAGCTGTTGCGCCGCGCGCAGGACGCGGGGCAGGTCCGGCCCGACCTGACGCCCGAGGACCTGCCGTTCCTGGTCGCCGCCGTCGGCGGCGCGACCGAGAAGTGCCCGATGCAGGTCGACGGCTGCGCGCCCGACCTGTGGCGCCGCTACCTGTGCGTCGTCCTCGACGGCCTGCGGCCCGAGGGGGCGCACCCGCTCCCGGGCGTGCCGCCGACGGTCGAGCAGCTCATGGCCGCCAAGGCGCGCAAGCACGCCCGCTAGCGCCGGGGCCCGGCCGCGCGGGCCGGACCCCGCGACCGGGCCGCGGCGCCGCTAGGCGGCGGCGCGGCGGCTCTCGTCGCGGATCTCGCCGACGAGCTCCTCGAGCACGTCCTCGAGCGCCACGACGCCGAGCAGCGTGCCGTCCACGTCCTCGACGCGCGCCAGGTGGGCGCGCGAGCGCTGCATCGTGGAGAGCACCGTGCGCAGGCGGTCGTTCACCCGCACCGTCGGGAGCGAGCGGCGCGTCCGCGCCGGCACCGACACCCCGCGGGCGTCGTCGCGCTGGCCGAGCAGGTCCTTCAGGTGCAGGTAGCCCCGGAAGCTGCCGTCGGGCGCGCGGACGGGGAAGCGCGAGAAGCCGGTCTCGGCGGCGAGCGCCTCCACCTGCTCCGGCGTGACCTCGGGCGGCACGGTCTTCAGCTCGGCGAGGGGGAGGAGCACGGCGCGGGCCGTGCGGTCCTCGAACTGCAGCGCGTCGAGCAGCAGCTGCCCCTCGCCGTGCTCGAGCATCCCCTCGCGGTGCGACTCCTCGACGAGGCCGGCGACCTCGTCGCGGGTGAACGCGCTCGTCACCTCGTCCTTCGGCTCGACGCCCGCGGCGCGCAGCACGACGTTGGCGATCCAGTTGACCGCCGCGATCGCCGGACGCAGCACGCGCACGATGCCGACGAGGATCGGCGCGAGCACGAGGGCCGCGCGGTCCGGGCCGGCGAGCGCGATGTTCTTCGGCACCATCTCGCCGATGACGACGTGCAGGTAGACGACGACGAGCAGCGCGATCGCGAAGGCGATCGGGTGCAGCAGGTGCTCGGTGACGCCGAGGTCGTGCAGCAGCGGCTCGATGACGTGCGCCACGGCGGGCTCGCCGATCGAGCCGAGGCCGAGGGAGCAGATCGTGATGCCGAGCTGCGCGCCGGCCATCATGAGCGACACGTGCTCCATGCCGCCGAGCGTGATCTTCGCCAGGCGCGATCCCGCCTCGGCCTTCGGCTCGATCTCGGTGCGGCGGGCGGAGATCAGCGCGAACTCCGCGCCGACGAAGAAGGCGTTCAGGCCGAGCAGGACGACGGCCAGGAGGATCGCGGCGGTGTCGCTCATCGGTCGTCCTCCCGCTCGTCCTCGTCGGGTCGCTCGAGCTCCTCGACGACGACCCGCAGCTCGTCGACGCGCAGGCCGTCCATCCGGCCGACGGTCAGGGTCACCCGCTGCTCGGGATCGTCCTCGTCGGGCAGCTCGAGGACGACCTCGTCGCCGACGTCGGGGATGCGCTCCAGGTGCAGGGCGACGAGGCCGCCGAGCGTCTCGTAGTCCTCGCTCTCGGGCAGCGGGGCGCCCGTGATCTCCTCGGCCTCGTCGGGCCGCAGGAGCGCGGGCATGAGCCACGAGCCGTCGGGCTGGCGGCGGGCGACGGAGCGGCGGTCGTCGTGCTCGTCGAGCACCTCGCCGACGATCTCCTCGATCAGGTCCTCGAGCGTGACGATGCCGTCCACGCCGCCGAACTCGTCGACGACGACGGCCATCTGCAGGCTGCCGCCGCGCAGCTCGGCCAGCAGCGGGTCGAGCTCGAGCGTCGAGGGCACCACGAGCGGCAGCGTCATGACGTCGCGCACGAGCACCTCGTCGCGGCGCTCGTACGGGACCCCGACGGCGGCGCGGATGTGCACGACGCCCATGATCGTGTCCTTCTCGTCGTCCTCGACGGGGAAGCGGGAGTGGCCCGTCTCGCGCGCCTGCTGCAGGACGTGGGCGACCGTGTCGTCGCCGGTCACGGTCTTCATCCGCGTGCGCGGGGTCATGACGTCGACGGCGCGGCGCTCGCCGAACGCCAGCGACCGCTGCAGCAGCGTCGCGGTGTTCGTCTCGAGCGTGCCCTGCTCGGCGGAGCGGCGCACGAGCGAGGAGAGCTCCTGGGCCGAGCGCGCCGAGGCGAGCTCCTCCTGCGGCTCGATGCCGATCCGGCGCAGGATGCCGTTGGCCGAGCCGTTGAGGACGCGCAGCGGCCAGGCCGTCGCGTGCGTGAACCCGCGCTGGAAGCCGGCGACCGCGCGGGCGGTGCCCATCGGCATGGAGATCGCCAGGTTCTTCGGCACGAGCTCGCCGAAGACCATCGTCACGACGGTCGCCGTGACGAGGGCGATGACGACGGCGACGCCGGACGCCGCGGTGTCGCCGAGCCCGAGCGCCCCGAGGGGGCCGTCGATGAGCTCGGCGATCGCGGGCTCGGCGAGGAAGCCGATCGCCAGGTTGGTGATCGTGATCCCGAGCTGGGCGCCCGAGAGCTGGGTGGAGAGGCTGCGCAGGGCCTTGGACAGGCCCACGGCGCGGCGGTCGCCGGCTTCCGCGGCACGGTCGACCGCGTTGCGGTCGACGGTGATGAAGGCGAACTCCGCGGCGACGAAGCCGCCGCAGGCGAGGACGAGGAGGAGGGCGACGACGATCAGGAGGACCTCGGTCACGAGGTCACCTCCGGCCGGCTCCGGGAGACGCACGCGAGGGTGCGCCCGGGACTGCGGGGCGGGTCGTCGTCAGCGCGCGCGGAGGCGCGCTGCGAACTGTCGGACGGGTCGTCCGTATCGGGCGTCATTCAGGGGCATGGTAGCTGGCGCGCGGACGGTCGCCCGCCGGTCGTCCTCCGCGGGCGCGCGTCGACGGCGTCCGCCCCGCCGGACCGGCGGGTCCGTTCGGCCCGACGCTCGCGGGCGGCGGGCGCCCGTCGTAGGCTTGGCGGCCGATGCCCGACCGCGAGATCCGCTCCTGGCTGATGGACATGGACGGCGTGCTCGTCCACGAGGAGCACATGGTGCCCGGCGCCGACCGGTTCCTCGCGCGGCTGCGCGAGCTGGACCTGCCGTTCCTCGTCCTGACGAACAACTCCATCTACACGCGCCGCGACCTGTCCGCCCGGCTGCGCGCGAGCGGCCTGGAGGTGCCCGAGACGTCGATCTGGACCTCGGCGCTCGCGACGGCGCGGTTCCTGGCCGACCAGCGTCCCGACGGCTCGGCGTTCGTGATCGGCGAGGCCGGACTGACCACCGCCCTGCACGAGGCGGGCTACACGCAGACCGACCGCGACCCCGACTACGTCGTGCTCGGCGAGACCCGGACGTACTCGTTCGAGCGGATCACGCAGGCGATCCGTCTGATCGAGGGCGGCGCGCGGTTCATCGCGACCAACCCCGACAACGTCGGGCCGTCCGCCGAGGGGCCGCTGCCCGCGACGGGGTCGGTGGCGGCGCTGATCACCCGCGCCACCGGCGTCGAGCCGTACTACGTCGGCAAGCCCAACCCGCTCATGATGCGCTCGGCGCTGAACACGCTGGACGCGCACTCCGAGTCGACGGCGATGATCGGCGACCGGATGGACACCGACGTCGTCTCCGGCCTGGAGGCGGGCCTGCAGACGATCCTCGTGCTGACCGGCGTGGCGACGCGCGAGACCGCCAAGGTCTTCCCGTACGTGCCGACGCGGATCGTCGACTCGGTCGCCGACCTCGTCGACGAGCTGGAGTAGCGGCGGCCCCGGCCGCGCGGTCCCGGGATCGTCGCCGCCGGCCGCGCCGCCCTCAGCCGTCCGCGGCGACGCGCACCACGAACGTGGCGGCGCGGCTGGTCCCGGGGGCCACGAGCCCGAGCCCGTCGCCCGTCACCAGGGCGTTCGTCGACGCCGTCATCGGCTCCCACGCGACGAACGCCTCGCCGGCCGGCGCCCACGCGTGGCCGACGGGGTAGTCCGGCGCCCCGAACACCACGGTCAGCGTGCGCCCGCCGCCGCGCAGGACGAAGTCGCCGGCCACCGCCGGGTACTCCGCGTCGAGGGTGCGGTCGCCGAGCGGCCCGTCCCGCCAGTCCGCCGGCCGCTCCGCGCCCGTCGGGATGCCGCGGTCGTCCAGGACGCTCTCGCGGACGACCGGCAGCGTCACGTCGAGCGCCTCCCGCGGCACGCCCGGGAGCGTGAACAGCGGGTGCCAGCCGAAGGCCCGCGGCACCGACACGTCGCCGGTGGCGGTCAGCTCCGTCGTCACCGTCATCCCCTCGGGCGTCAGGCGCACCGCCACGCGCAGGCGGTGCGGGAACGGGAAGGCGTGGAGGACGTCCTCGCCGTCGGCGTCGAAGCGGGCGACGACCTCGTCCGCCGTCTCGCGCTCGACGGTCCACGGGCGCGCGGCCAGCACGCCGTCCTTCGGCAGGCCGTTCCCGTCCGTCTTCACGCGCGCGGGGTCCAGCCGCACCGGCGGAGCGCCCGGTCGGGCGGGGTCGGGGTACTCCAGGCCGTCCAGGCGGTTGGCCCACGGCGCCAGCAGCGGGATCCCGAACGCGGAGCCCTTCGCGACGTAGGCGTCGAGCCCGCCGCGCTGGCCCAGCAGCTCCTCGCCCTCGTGGCGGAGCGACGCGCCGACCATCCCGACGTCGGGCCGCCAGACGGCGGACAGGGCTCCGGCGCGCAGCTCGGTCATGCCCGCATGATGCCGCGCCGCCCGGCCGCGCTCTACGCTCGGGCGCGATGGACGAGCTCGAGCTGCGCGGACCCACCCTCTCCCTGCGGATCCCGCGGGACGGCGACGCCGAGGGGCTGCTGCGCCTGGCGTCCGACCCCGAGGTGACCCGCTGGTTCTCGTGGGGCCCGTACACCGACGTCGAGCAGCCGCGGCGCTTCATCGCGGGGCTGGAGGAGGAGCGGCGGACGGGCGTCAAGCTCGACCTGCTGGCGGTCCACCACGAGCACGGTCCCGCGGGGATCACCGGGCTGTACGAGTTCTCGCTCCGCGACCGGCGCTGCGTGTGCGGCACGTGGTTCGGTCGCGACTTCTGGGGGACGGGCGCCAACCGCGAGAGCAAGGCGCTGCTGCAGCACCTGGCGTTCGAGGTCCTGGGGATGCAGCGGTTCGGGTCGTACTCCAACCCCGAGAACGAGCGGTCGACGCGGGCGCTGCTGGGCGTGGGGCTGCGGCGCGAGGGCGTGCTGCGCGGCTTCCACCGCCACGGGGACCGCTTCCTGGACGTCAACGTCTTCGGGCTGCTGCGCGCGGAGTGGGAGGCCTCGCCGCTGCGGGCCGAGTACGCGGGGCGGATCGCCGTGACCGGCGCGCCGCCGGCCGCGTTCGTCCCCGGCGCCTGAGCGACAGACGACCCCGGACGCGCCTCGCGGGGCGGCGCGCCGGGCGTTTGCTGCATCATGGTCGGGTTGCGTCCGTCGCTGCACGAACCCCCCTCCGACGCCGCTCCGGCCGCCTCGGCGTCGCCGTCGTCAGCCCGCCCCGCCGAGCCCGCCGTCCTGATCGACGGCCTGGTCAAGCGCTACGGCGAGCGGACCGCCGTCGACGGCGTGTCGCTCCGCGTGGAGCGCGCGCGGGTGCTCGCCCTGCTCGGCCCGAACGGCGCCGGCAAGACGACCACGATCGAGACGTGCATCGGCTTCCGCCGTCCCGACCGCGGGACCGTGCGGGTGCTCGGCCTGGACCCCGTGCGCGAGAACGACGCGCTGCGGCCCCGCATCGGGGTGACGCTGCAGGCCGGCGGCGTCTACCAGTCCGCCCGCTGCGGCGAGATGCTGCGCCTGGTCGCCTCGTACTCCGCGCACCCGCTCGACCCCGAGGCGCTGCTGGACCGCCTGGGGCTGCGCGCCGTGCAGCGCACGCCGTACCGGCGCCTGTCCGGCGGTCAGCAGCAGCGGCTGTCGCTGGCGATGGCGCTCGTGGGCCGCCCCGAGCTCGTCTTCCTGGACGAGCCCACCGTCGGGCTCGACCCGCAGGCCCGGCACGAGATCTGGCGCATCGTCGAGGCGCTCCGGCGCGACGGCGTCACCGTCGTGCTGACGACGCACGACATGGAGGAGGCCCAGCGCCTGGCCGACGACGTCGTGATCGTCGACCACGGCCGGGTCATCGCCGCCGGCACCCGCGACGGGCTCCTGCGCGACGCCGCCGAGCCCGAGGTGCGCTTCCAGGCCCCCGCCGGCCTGGACGTCGCGTCGCTGGCCGCGCACGTCGGCGGCGGCGCCGCGGTGCGGGAGCCCGCCCCCGGCACGTACGTCGTGCTCGGGGCCGTCACGCCCGCCACCGTCGCGGCCGTCGCGGGCTGGTGCGCGGAGCACGGCGTCCTCCTCGAGGGGCTGCAGGTCAAGCAGCGCAGCCTCGAGGACCTCTTCCTCGACCTGACCGGACGGGAGCTGCGGGCATGAGCGCGAGCGTCGCACCGACGAGCACCACCCCGGGCGAGTTCGCCCCGCGGCCCGGGCGGGCGCCGCTCGGCCGGATGGCCCTCGCCCAGGTGTGGATGGAGCTCAAGCTCCTGCTGCGCAACGGCGAGCAGGTCATGCTCAGCCTGATCGTCCCGATCGGCCTGCTCGTCGCCTTCACGCAGATCCCCTTCATCGAGGTCGACGGCGAGCGCGCCGACTTCTTCGTCCCCGGCGTCCTCGCCCTGGCGGTCATGTCGTCCGCGTTCACGGGCCAGGCGATCGCGACCGGCTTCGACCGCCAGTACGGCGTGCTGAAGCGCCTCGGCGCGACGCCGCTGCCGCGCTCCGTCCTGCTGATGGGCAAGACGGGCGCCGTTCTCGTCGTCGAGCTGCTGCAGGTCGCGCTGCTCGTCCTCGTGGGCGTCCTGCTCGGCTGGCACCCGCAGGGCGACCCGTTCTCCGTCGTGCTGCTGCTGGCCTTCGGCACCGCCGCGTTCTGCGGGCTGGCGTTCCTGATGGCCGGCGTGCTGCGGGCGATGGCGACGCTCGCGCTGGCGAACATCCTGTGGTTCGTGCTGCTCGTGCTCGGCGGCATCATGTACCCGCTGTCGGACCTGGGGTCCGCGGCCGGCGCCGTCGAGGCCCTGCCGAGCGCGGCCCTCGCGGACGGTCTGCGGGACGTCCTGCAGCACGGCCACGTGGCGCCATTCCACGACCTCATCGTGCTCGGGCTGTGGGCCGTGGTGTCGCTGACCGCGGCGGCGGCCACGTTCCGCTGGGAGTAGGTCCGTCGCCGTTCACCGGACGTTCGCAGGGGCGGCCCGGCGCGCGGCTAGGGTGGGCGCGTGGCGAAGGCCCAGCCGATCCCCGGCCTGCGGGCCGACACGCCCTACGCCGCGGCGGCTGCGGCGACCGTCCGCGTGCGCGCCGCCGAGCTGGCGGCCGCCGCGGAGGGGGTGCTCGACACCGACCGGGCGGCGCGCGTGCACGGCATGCGGGTGGCCACGCGGCGGCTGCGGGCCGTGCTCGAGATCTACGCGCCGTGCTTCCCCGCCGACGACTTCCGGGCCGCGCTGCGCGACGTGAAGCGGCTGGCGGACGCGCTGGGGGCGCGGCGCGATCCCGACGTGCAGCTCGAGGGCCTCGAGCGCTTCGCGGCCGCGCTGCCGGCCGCGGACGGTCCCGGGGTGCGCGCCTTCGCCGACGCCGTCCGCGCGGACCAGCGGGCCGGCAACGCCGTGCTCGCCGAGACGCTCGCGCACCTGGACGTCGACGGCCTGCGCGCGCGGCTCGACGCGCTCGCCGACGCGGCGCAGGCCCGGGCGCCCGCGGAGCGGGACGCCGAGGGCGCGCCGGGCGGGCCCCCGGCGGCCGCCGACGACGACGCCGCGACGGCCGCGGACACGGCCACGGACGACGACGCCGCGGCGGCGGGCGACGGGGCCGCGGCGTGAAGGCCCGCAAGGTCCGCGGCCTGGACGTCGGCGCGCCGCTGGCCGACAACGCCGAGCGCATCGTCCGGATGCGCCTGGAGGAGCTGCACGGGTTCGTGCCGGCCGCGCTCGACGTGGCCGAGGTCGAGGCGCTGCACGACATGCGGATCGCGGCGAAGCGGCTGCGCTACGTGCTCGAGGTGACGGCGACGTGCTTCGGCCCGTACGCCCGCACGGCGGCGAAGCGCACCCGCGACCTGCAGGACGTCATCGGCGAGATCCACGACTGCGACGTCGCGCTGCCGCGGGTCCGGCGCGTGGCGGCCGAGCGCCGGGCGGCGGACGCGGACGCGCTCGCCGCGCGGGCGGGGGAGGGGGCGGGCGACCTGGACCCGGCGCTGGCGGCCGACGCCCCGCACGCCGACGAGCACCGGGGCCTGGCCACGCTCGAGGCGTACCTCGTGGCCCGCCGCCAGCTGCTCTACGGCCGCTTCCTGCGCCTGTGGCGCGAGCTGGGCCGCGAGGGCTTCCGCGCCCGCCTGGAGTACGCGCTGGGCGAGCGGCCCGCCGCGTTCACCTCGCTTTCACCGGATGGCAACGACGCGGGGCCCGCGCGGTCGTAGGCTGCGGGGCGTCATGCTCGACGACCGGCTCGACCCCGCCCCCGCCGACGCGCCGTCCGCCGACGCGCCGGATCCGACGGATCCCCGGTTCTTCGTCAACCGCGAGCTGTCGTGGGTGGACTTCGACCGCCGGGTGCTCGAGCTGGCCCAGGACCCCGACCAGCGCCTCCTCGCCCGCCTGAACTTCGCGGCGATCTTCGCGTCGAACCTGGACGAGTTCTTCATGATCCGCGTGGCCGGGCAGCACGCGAAGGTCTGGAACGAGAACCGCCGGCGCGGCCCCGACGGCCGCAGCGCGGACGAGGTGCTGGACCTGCTCCGGGAGCGGATCGATCCCGTGGTCCAGGAGCACGCGCGCACGGTCCACGAGGACCTGCTGCCGGCCCTCGCCGAGCAGGGCATCCTGCTCGCCCGGCACCGCGACCTCTCCGCCGAGCAGCAGGCGGAGCTGGAGGACCGCTTCCGCAACCGCATCTACCCGGTGCTCACGCCGCTCGCCGTCGGCCTGGGGCGGCCCTTCCCGTACATCTCCAACCTGTCGCTGAACCTCGCCGTGCTCGTCCGCGACCCGGACACGCGGCAGACCGTCTTCGCCCGCGTCAAGCTGCCGACGGAGGTCGTCGACCGGCTCGAGGTCGTCCGCGGCGCGCAGGGGGAGCAGGTCTTCGTCCCGCTGGAGGAGGTCGTCGAGGCGCACCTGGACGCGCTCTTCCCCGGCATGGAGGTCCTCGACCGCGGCATGTTCCGCGTGACCCGCGACGCGGACTTCGAGATCTCGGACGACGCCGACGACGTCAAGCGCGCGCTCGAGGCCCAGCTGCGCAACCGCCGCTTCGGCGAGATCGTGCGCGTAGAGATCGACGCGAAGGTCTCCGACGCGCTGCGGACCGAGATCGTCGAGCAGCTCGGCGTCGAGGAGCGGCAGGTCTACGACCTGCCCGGGCTGCTCGACCTGACCGCGCTGTTCGAGCTGGTGAAGGCGCCCGGCCACAACGAGCTGCTCGACGATCCGTGGCGGCCCGTCACGCACCCGCGCCTGCGCGAGGGCGACGACGAGCGGGCCGACGTGTTCGCGGCGATGCGCCGCGGCGACGTCCTGGTCCACCACCCCTACGACTCGTTCCACACCTCGGTCGAGCGGTTCGTCGAGCAGGCCGTCGAGGACCGCGACGTCCTCGCGATCAAGATGACCGTGTACCGCACGAACGCGGACTCGACGCTGCTGCCCGCGCTCGTCCGGGCGTCGGAGCAGGGCAAGCAGACCGTCGCGCTCGTGGAGCTGAAGGCCCGCTTCGACGAGCAGGCCAACATCCGCTGGGCGCGCGTGCTCGAGGACACCGGCGTGCACGTCGTCTACGGGCACCCGGCGCTGAAGACGCACGCCAAGTGCATCCTCGTCGTGCGCCGCGAGGGCGACAAGGTCCGGCACTACCTGCACGTCGGCACCGGCAACTACCACGCCAAGACCGCCAACCTGTACACCGACTTCGGGCTCTTCACCCGCGACCAGGAGCTCGGGCAGGACGTCGCCGACCTGTTCAACCAGCTGACGGGCTTCGCGAAGCCCGGGCGCTTCCGCAAGGCGCTCGTCGCCCCGAACGGGCTGCGGGACGGCCTGCTGGAGGAGGTCGAGCGCACCGTCGCGGCGCACCGCGCCGGGCAGCCCACCCGCATCCGGCTGAAGATGAACTCGCTCGTCGACCGGCAGTCGATCTACGCGCTGTACCGCGCGTCGCAGGCCGGCGTGCCGATCGAGATCAACGTCCGCGGCATCTGCTGCCTGGTGCCGGGCGTCCCCGGGCTGTCCGAGACCATCTCGGTGCGCTCCGTGCTGGGTCGCTTCCTCGAGCACTCCCGCATCTACGCGTTCGAGCGCGGCGAGGACCGCGTCGTGCTGATGGGGTCCGCCGACATCATGGAGCGCAACCTCGACAACCGCGTCGAGCTCGTGGTCCCCGTCGACGACGAGGGCGCGCGCGACGAGCTGCTCGACGCGCTCGACCGCGCGTTCTGCGACGAGGAGGGCTCCTGGACCCTGGGGCCCGACGCCCAGTGGACCCGCGTGCGTCCGGCGGACCCGGAGCATCCGCGCGGCCTGCACCGCGAGCTGATGGAGCTGCACCAGCAGCGGGCGCGGGACGCCGATCGCGAGGACTGAGGGGCCCTCGGGGTCCCGGAACGGACGGATGGGCCACCCCCCGGACGGGGGTCGTACATCCGTCTGCCGTGCGGCTCGGGCATGGCGCCGCGCCGCTCGGTGAACGGCGTTGTGGACGGTGAACGCGGTTCAGTCTGAGGACGGAGTAAAGCGGTCATGAACGCTCCGCCTCGATCGCCCAAAACGATCAGGGGGGAGCATGTCCTTCCGCCCGACCGACCGTTAGTCTGTTGGCTGTGCACGACGTATCGGGAGCCCAGCCCACCCCTTCGACGGGCCGTCCGCAGGCGGAGCGCCTCAGCCGCGCCCTCGTCATCGACGCGGCGACGACCATCGCCCGCCGCGACGGTCTCGACGCCCTCTCCATGCGCCGCCTGGCGGAGGAGCTCGGCGTGTCGACGATGGCCGCGTACCGCCACGTGGCCGGCAAGGAGACGCTCGTCGACGACGTCCTCGAGGCGGCCGTCGGCGAGATCGACCTGGACGCCGGCGACGGCGCCTGGGAGGAGCGGCTCGCGACGGTCGTCACCCGCTCGTACGACGCCTTCCTGACGGTGCCCGGCCTGGCCGAGCACCTCCACGGCCGCGCGCTGAGCCGGCCCGCCATCGTCCGCTGGCTCGAGGCGCTGAACGCGCCGCTCGTCGACGCGGGCATCCCCGCCGACCAGCGCGCCACGTTCACGCCCGCCGTCCTGTGGCTGCTGCGCGGCGCGACGCGCCTCGAGGCCGAGTGGTCCGAGACGCTGCGCGCCCTCGAGGAGATCGCCGAGGCCGGGCCGGAGGACGCGCCCGCCATGCGCACCGCCCGCGAGAGCTTCGGCGACCACGAGCCCGCCGACTTCCTGCGCAACGGCCTCGACCTGCTCGTCGGCGGCCTGCGCTCCTTCGCCACGGCCTGACCGACGCCCCGAGCGCGCCGCGGCGCGCCGTCACGCACGAGCGGCGGCCCCCGGGCCGCCGCCTTGCGTTCGGGGGCGGTGCGCCGGCGCCCGCTACCAGTGCATGCCGCGCGTCAGCGCGGCGAGCAGGCGCATCTCGATGCCGGCGCGCTCGTCGGGGTTCTCCTGGCCGCGGGCGGCGGCGGAGTCCGGGAAGATCCGGAAGCCGGTGTTGAGGATCTGGTCGGAGACCTTCGGCGCGACCGCGTAGAGCACCTCGCCGGCGGTGCCCAGCAGGGTGTTGATCTGCTTCGGGTGCGCGGCGATCGCCTTCGCGACCAGGTCGGCGGCCTCGACCGGCGTGATCGTCGGGACGTTGTCGTAGAGCTTCGTCGGCGCGATCATCGGCGTCCGCACGAGCGGCATGTGGATCGTCGTGAACGTCACCTTCGCGCCGATGAGCTCGGCCGCGGCGATCCGCGTCCAGGCGTCCAGTGCCGACTTGCTCGCGACGTAGGCCGAGAACCGCGGCGGCCACGTCTGCGCGCCGATGGACGAGATGTTCACGACGTGCCCGCCGCCGTGCTCGACCATGTGCGGCAGGACGCCCATCACCAGGCGGATGGCGCCGAAGTAGTTCAGCTGCATCGTCCGCTCGAAGTCGTGGAAGCGGTTGAGGCTGAGCTTGAGCGACCGCCGGATCGACCGCCCCGCGTTGTTCACGACGACGTCGACCCGGTGCTCGCGGGTGACGGTGCGCGCGAGCTCGTCGATCGCGTCGAGGTCGTTCAGGTCGCACGGGTAGACGTAGGCGGTGCCGCCGTGGGCCTCGATCTGGCGACGCAGCGCCTCGAGCTTCGAGCGGGTCCGCGCCACCAGCAGCGGCGTGCCGCCCGAGAGCGCCACCTTCAGCGCCGTCGCCTCGCCGATCCCCGACGACGCGCCGGTGATCAGCACGGTGCGGCCGACGACGGCCTCGCGCAGGGTCGTGTCGGCGTGCAGCGCGGGGTCGAGGTTGCGCTCCCAGAAGTCCCACAGCGTGGCCGCGTAGTCGCGCAGGCGCGGCACCGCGATGCCCGACCCGACGAGCGCCTGCTCGGCGCGCCGGGCGTCGAAGACGGGCGCGAACGACAGGTGCGGCACGACCTCGTCCGGGATGCCGGTGGGGGAGAGCAGCAGGCGGCGCAGCGGGGCGAACGTCGGCGAGCGCAGGAAGACGGCGAGCGGGCCCTTGTGGACGTCGATCGGCGGCATCCCCGGCGGCCGCAGCGTCAGGCGGGGCGCGCGGGCGGCGCGGGCCACCATGTTGAAGACGTCGACGACCGGCTGCGGGCGCGGCGCGCACAGGTGGAACGCCTGCTGGTCCAGCCCGGGCTCGTGCGCGATGTGGTCCATCGCCGCGGCGACGTAGTCGACCGGGACGATGTTCGTCGCGCCGACGTCCGGCGACATCAGCGGGATGAAGCGCGGGAGCTTCCGCATCGCCTTGACGAGCCCGAACAGGTAGTACGGCCCGTCGATCTTGTCCATCTCGCCCGTCTCGGAGTGCCCGACGACGATCGACGGCCGGTAGATCCGCCAGGGGACGAGCGTCTCGCCGCGCGCGATCCGCTCCGAGGCGAACTTCGTGCGGTGGTACGGCGACGGGAGCGGCTGCCCCTCGTCGAACATGTCCTCGCGGAAGACGCCGTCGAAGTCGCCGGCGACCGCGACGGACGAGGTGTGGTGGAAGCAGCCGGCGCCCAGGACGTTGGCGAGCTCGACGGCGTGCCGCGTGCCCTCGACGTTGAGCGCCTCGTTGCGCTCCTCGTCCGCCGTCATGTCGTAGATCGCGGCGAGGTGGAACAGGTGGTCGATCGTGCCGCGGTGCTCGTCGATCCACGCCGGGTCGACGCCCATCGCCGGCTGCTCGAGGTCGCCGACCACCACCTTGATGCGCTCGGCGGCCCCCTCGGGCCAGCCGTCGATCAGGCGGTCGATCTTCGGCTGCGAGGCGTCGCGGACGACGAGGTGGATGTCGCCCTCGCGCCGCTCGAGCAGCCTCGCGACCAGAAAGCGGCCGATGAATCCGGTGGCCCCGGTGACCACGTACGCCATGCGTCGTCTCCTCCTGCGCGCCGGCCCGCTGCCGGGGCGTGCTGTCAGTGGGCGCGAGCGTACCCGACACGCGCGCGCGGGAAAAGGCGGGCACGCGGCGCGTCGGCGTCCCCGGAACGACGAACGGCGGACCCGAGGGCCCGCCGCGAGGACGGGGCGGCCGCGTCGGGCCGCCCGGGGTGCGCCGGAGCGCTACCAGCCGTGACGCTTGTTGTTCGTCGCCTGGCGGGCGCGGGCGGCGTCCAGGCGACGGTAGCGGCGCTTGTCCAGGCGGTTCTGCAGCAGGGAGGCCAGGAGGGCGAACGCCGGGATGCCGATGAGCACCGCGAAGCCGAACAGCGTGACCATCAGGTCGTTGTTCTCGCCGACGAGGCCCTGACCGCTGTCGATCTTCGCGGAGGCGGTGGCGGCGGTGACCGAGAGCGTCGCGACGGCGGTGGCGACGAGGACGAGAAGTCGACGCATGGCCCTGAATCCTATAGAACCCCGCGGCGATGACGGGACTGGGGAGCGAGCGGGCGTCGGACGGGGTCGAGGTGGTGCGGCTCGACCGGCCCGAACGGCGCAACGCGCTGGACACGGCCACCCTCGACGCGCTGCTCGCGCGGCTCGACGCGCTGGCCGCCGACCCCGACCTGCGGGTGGTCGTCCTGTCGACCACCTCGCCCCGCGCCCTGTGCGCCGGCGCCGACGTGGGGGAGGAGCTCGACCGCGAGGGCGGCATCGCGCGGATGGCGCGGTTCGCCCGGGCCTACCAGGCGCTCGTCGACCTGCCGGTGCCGACGATCGCCGTCTGCGTCGGCAACGTCGTGGGGGCGGGGGCCGAGCTGGCGGCCGCGTGCGACCTGCGGGTGGCGGGCGACAACCTCAAGCTCGCCTGGGCGGGCGCGAAGCTCGGCGTCCCCGTCGGGCCGGCCCGGCTCGTGCCGCTCGTCGGCCTGTCGCGCGCGAAGGAGCTCATCTACTCCGGGCGCGTCGTCGGGGCGGAGGAGGCCGAGCGGATCGGCCTGGCCGAGCGCGTGGTGCCGGCCGAGGAGGCCGAGACGGCGGCGCTCGAGCTCGCCGCCGAGATCGCGTCGCGCCCCGGCGACGGCATGCGCCGGCTGAAGGCGATGTTCCGCGACGTCGAGGACCTCGCCGGGGCCACGGCGCGCGAGAACGTGCTGCTCATGGACTGGCAGCGGACGGGCCAGGGCCTGCCGCAGGGCGGGATGCGCGGCCGCTGAGCGCCGCGTCAGGCCGCCGGCACGCGGTGCGCCGTCGCCGTGCGGCCGACGGCGCGGAACCCACGGCGCCCGTACCAGGACGCCGCGTAGTCGTTCGGGTCGGCCAGGAGCGTCAGGCGCCCGACGTCGCGGCGCCGCCCCAGCTCGGCCGCCGCCGCCAGGAGCGCCGTGCCGACGCCCGCGCGCTCCCGCGCCGGATGCGTCAGGACGTCGTCGAGCTCCAGGTGCAGGCTGGCCAGGTGCACGACGAGCGACCCGACGGCCTCCCCGGCGGCGTCGCGGGCGACGAGGTGGACGGTGTCGCGGGCCGGGGCGAGCGACCACTGCCGGGCCACCTGCCGTCGCTCCTCCGGCGTCCGGTCCTGCCCCTCCTCGGCCGCCTGCCGGACCGGCTCGGCCGCCTCGGGTCCCTCGGGAGCGACGACGTAGGAGCGGCCCGGGCGGGGGCGGGTGCGCTCCGCCAGCTCCGCCGGCGCGGCCGCCAGGACGTGCAGCTCCTGCACCACGTACCCGGCCGCCCGCAGCACGGGCGCCAGGCGCCGCGCGTCGCCGCGGCCACGCAGGTCGACCGCGCGGTGCGCGAGCCCGGCGGCGTCGTGCGCGGCCTCCACGGCGGTCACGGTCTCGGCGGCGTCCAGCCCGCCGGCGTTCGGGACGACCTGCGCGCGGTTGACCGCCCAGACGAGCGGCGCCTCGGGCGTGAGGAGCATCCAGCCGAACGGCGCCCGCCGCGCCTGGGTCGCGCGGGCGCGGGACGCGCCCGCGGCGTGGCCCACGGTCAGCTCGCACCACCAGTCGTCGCTGCGGGGGCCTGCCGGCTGCACCGCCCGCACGGTAGCGGCCGGCGTGTGGAGGTGGCGCGTCGGCAGGCGTGTGGAGGTGGCGCGTCGGCCTTCCCGTGGGTAGCGTCCGCGCCATGGTCCCCCGCCACGTCCCCCGTCCCACGCGGTCCGCCCCCGCGCTCGTCGCCGTCGCCCTCGCCGGGCTGACGGTCGCCCCCGCCGCCGACGCCGCGCGATCACCCGTGCGCGTCACCGCGGACCCCGTCTCGCGCGCCCTCACCACGAAGGACGCGACGGCGCGCGTCACCGTGCGCAACGGCGGCAAGCGTCGCCTGACCGGGCTGAAGCTGACCGTCGGCGCCCGCAAGGGCGTGCGGGTGCGCGTCGTCGGTGCCCGCGGCGCCAGCCGGACGCGCGCCCTGCCGGCGCTGCGGGCGGGCAAGCGCGTCGCCGTGCGGGTGCGGCTGCGGCGCACGCGCGGCGGGCCGAAGGCCGGTCGGGTGACGGTGCGCGTGCGGCAGAAGGGCCGCACCGTCGCCACGACGCGCCTGAGCTTCGGGCCCCGCGCCGCCCCGACCCCGACCCCCAGCCCGGCGCCCGCGCCGGCGGCCACGCTCACCGGCCGCTACTTCTGGGGCTCGCTCTACACGGTCAACGGCATCGACCAGCGCACGCTGCTGTTCACCGGTTCGAGCCTGGTGCGGACGAGCGCGGCCGAGGGCTCCTGGCCCGTCTGCGCCGCCGCGTCCGAGGACTGCCGACCCTACGCGTTCGACCCCGCGACGAACGCGCTCGTGGTCGACGGCGTGCCCGCGACGTTCGACGGTCGCCGGATCGTGCTCGACGGCCTGACGTACACCGAGCTCGGCGCCGCAGCGCCGGGCGCTCGCTGGGACGTCGTCCTGACGTACTCGAACTCGACCGGCCTGTGCCCGCTCTCCTGCTCGTACTTCACCGAGTACCTCGCATTCCGCCCCGACGGCACGTTCATCCGCAGCGCGGTCAGCTCCGGCACCGGTCCGGGCGCCGACTGGAGCGTCGTGCCGCCCGACAGCAAGGGCACCTACGAGGTCCGCGCCGACCGCACCCTGCGCCTGGCCTTCGCCGACGGCAAGGAGCGGATCGAGACGCTCGGCGTCTTCCCGGCGGACGACGGGACCTACCCGGCCAACCCGACCGCCGGCATCGTGCTCGACGGCGACGGGTACTTCGACATCAGCTGACAGGAGCGCGTCGTCGTCCGTCGGGTCGCCCGGCGGACGACGGTCGGCGTCGCCGGGGCTACAGCGCGTCGAGCGGCGACCGGCGCGCGGGGGCGGCGGAGCCGCGGCGGCGCGGGTCGGTCGTCAGCACCCAGGCGGCCACGACGCCGCCGACGCCGCCGCACAGGTGGGCCTGCCAGGAGACGCCCTCCCGCGGCACGAGCGCCCACAGCAGCGCGCCGCCCCAGACGACCAGCACGGCGAAGCCGACGAGCAGCTCGAGGAGCTTGCGGCTGAACAGCCCGCGGGCCATCAGGTACGTCGCGTAGCCCATGACGATGCCGCTCGCGCCGACCGTGATGGTGTTGTCGGGGGCGATGAGCCAGGTGCCGACGCCGGCCACCAGGCCGACGATGAGCGTCACGAGCAGGACGCGGATCGCGCCGTTGAACGCGATGACCGCGCCGAGGACCAGGAACGGCACGGTGTTGCCCAGCAGGTGGCCGAAGCTGCCGTGCAGGAACGGGCTGAAGAGCACGCCGTCGAGGCCGTCGACCCGGCGGGGCACGATGCCGTAGGCGTCCAGGCGGTGGTCGGCCAGGGAGTCGACGATCTCGACGACCCACATCAGGACGGCCATCGCGCCGACGAGCAGGAACCCGTTCGCCCGCTCGCTGCGCTCCGGTCCGGCGTGCCCGCTCGTGCTCATGCCCCGGAACGATGGCGCATCCAGCGGCGGGGCGCCACGGGTCCTACCGCTGGACGGTCAGGTCGACCATCTCGCGCATGACCTCGGTCAGGTCCGAGTTGGCGTCGTAGACGAGCACCTGCCGGTCGCCGCCCGTGCCGCGCTCCAGGAGGTCCTCGATGCCGGCGAGCGCGTCGGCCGACCCCAGCTCCTCGGCGTGGGGGCGCAGGCGCTCCAGCAGGCGCCGCGCCAGGTCGCGCGTCGCCACGCGGTCGCTCGTCGGCAGGTCGACGAGCTCGCCGTCCAGGCCGTGGATGGCGGCCAGGTACTTGTTCTCGTCCAGGATCTGCCAGGGCACGTCGCCGAGCTGCTTGCCCTCGTCGTAGTGGGCCGCGAGCTCGTGGACCATCGCCTGGATGAGCGCCGCGAGCGCCAGGGTGTGCTCGACGCGCGTCTGCCCGTCGCAGACGCGGATCTCGACGGTGCCGAACGTCGGGTGGGGCCGGACGTCGTGCCAGACGTACGTCGGGTCGCTCATCACGCCCGAGCGCATCATGAACTCGACCTCGCGCTCGTAGCGGTCCCACGAGCCGTAGGCCGTCGGCACGCCCACGCGGGGGAAGGCGCGGAAGATCGAGGTGCGCGTCGACATCAGGCCGGTCCGGTCCCCGCGCCAGAACGGGGAGTTCGCGCTCAGCGCCAGCAGGATCGGCAGGTGCACCCGCATCCCGTCCGCGACGTGGATCGCCTGGTCCGGGTCGTCGACGCCGACGTGCACGTGCAGGCCGAACAGCAGCTCCTGCCGGGCGATGAACCGCAGCTCGCGGATCAGGTCGCGGTAGCGGTCGCGGGCCGCGATGCGCTGGTCCTCCCAGCGCGCGTACGGGTGGGTGCCGGCGGACGCGATCGCCAGGTCGTGCTCGGCGGCGCGCGCGGACACGTGGGCGCGCAGGGCGCGCAGCTGCTCGCCGGCCTCGACGGTGTTGGCGACCGGCGTCGTCGAGATCTCGAGGACCGACTCCATCAGCTCGGCCTTGACGTCGCCGACGGGCGCGTCGCCGAGCAGCCGCTCGATCGCGTTGACCAGGTCGTGGTCCTCGCGGTCGACGATCATCAGCTCCTCCTCGATGCCGATCGAGAAGGGGGTGCGCCCGGCGGCCGCGCGGAAGGCGTGCTCCATGGCCGGTGACCCTAATGAACGCCGCCGACGGCGGTGGACGTCGGCGCGGGCGCGGGCCGGTGCGGGCTGCGGGGCATGCAGGCACCGTGCCCGGGGCGCCGGGCGGGCAAACCGCGGGCGGCCGGACGGCTGCGGCCGGCGACGGGACCGCACGCGTCGCGGCGTGCGCTCCGTCCCCGGCGGCGCCCGTCAGTCCTTGTACGGGTCGACCGTGTCGGCCGGCGCCATCGCCACCCCGATCGGCGTGAGGCGGTGGAGCACCTCGACCGTGTCGGCGTGGGCGGCGAGCACGGCGTCCAGCCGCTTGTAGGCCGCCGGCGCCTCGTCCGCCGCGCCGCCGCGCAGCTCGACGCCCGTCCCCCGCAGCTCGGCCCGCACGGCCGCGAAGTCGATCGCGCCCTCGCGGATGCGGCCCCGGCGCTTGGCCATCTTCCCGTCCGGGTGGCGCGGGCAGAGCGTGAAGCGGCCGTTCGCGGCCCCCGCCCGCTCCCGGGCCTCGCGGAACTCGCGCGCCGGCACCCAGAAGTCGCAGTCGCGGGCCGTGCACTCCATCCGGGTGCCGATCCGCCCCGCGGCCTGCGTGCGCGACATGACGCGGCCCGCCCCGTGGACCGTGGACGCGAGCAGCGCGTCGGTGCCGGGGGCCTCCCGGCCGCGCAGGATCACGGACGGCTCGCCCATGGTGGCGCCGACGAAGCCCTCCTGGCCCGGGAACGCCGGGGTGCAGCCCTTGCGGACCACCCACGCGTCGACGCCGAGGTGCCGCTCCCGCCACGCGAAGTTGTGGTGGTTGTGCACCTCGTACGTCGCCGTGGCCCCGAGGATCTCGAGGACCTTGTCGACGACGACGTCCCGCCCGGCGTACGCGTACGCGCCGGCCAGCTCCATCGCCGCGACGTAGGACGCGCCGAGCTCGGAGTCCGCGCGCAGCAGGACCGGATCGGCGTCCATCTCGCCGTCCGGGGCGCGGTCGGTAAACCGCCCGCCCGCCGCCAGCGCGAGGAACCCCGAGGCGGTCTTGTGCCCGAACCCGCGGGAGCCGAAGTGCACGCCGACCCAGGCGAACCCGTCGTCGCCCGCGAACAGGTCGACGTAGTGGTTGCCCGCGCCGACCGTGCCGAGCTGCTTGCGCGCGCCGCTGACCAGGGACCGCTGCGGCGCGAAGTCCGCGTCGGCGATCGCGTCGAGCACCGGGTGGTCGACGGGCTCGTCGTTCTTGCGACCCATGCCGAACGAGATGCGGTCGAAGACCTCGTCCATCACCCGGGGCAGGTCGGCACACAGGTCGTCCGTCCGCACGTCGGTGCGCACGGCCTTGTTGCCGCAGCCGATGTCGTAGCCGACGCCGCTGGGGCTGATGTGGTCCGGGTACGCGACCGCGCCGCCGATGGGCTGAGAGTAGCCCACGTGGCCGTCGGCGCACAGGGCGCCCGCGACCGCGTCGCCCGCCCGGGCGCAGCGCTCGAGCTGCGCGACGGCGCGGTCGTCGACGTCGCCTCGCACGGTGATCGGGATCTCGCTCATGGGTCCAGCATGCCCGTGGGGCGCCGGCGGAGACGACACCCTGCGGACCCGGCGGCGGGCGCCGGAGGGTTCGAGTCCTCGGTGGTCGTTCGGCGGCCCGGCGCTGCGGGACCGGGGGCGGATGTGCGGCGGGTGGACGGCGGGAAGCGGGGCGTTCCTCGGCCCCGCGCGGGGACGTGGCGGCGTCCGGATCGGGGGCGACGGGAAGGACTCGAACCCGTCACTGAGGGCGCCAGGCGGTTGCGGGCGGCGCCCCCGACCGCTACGTTCCGCGGCGATGTTCGTGCCCGTTCCGACCCGGATGAGCTCCGCCGGCGCCCTCGCGGCGTTCCCGGTGCGGAAGCCCCTGGCGTCGTGGCAGCGGGCGCAGACCCCCGACGCGTTCCAGCACCGCCGCTAGCGGGAGTCCTCTCATGGCTTCCGCGTCCGTCGCGGGAGCCGCCAGCCGCTGCTCGACGTCCTCCGCGGACGTCGCCCGGCGCGCGTGGGACCGCGAGTCCATCATCGAGGCGATCCGCGAGTGGGTCGCCACCTACGACGAGCCGCCGCGCGCGGCCGACCTGAATCCGTCGTCCGCGCGCTGGTCCGGGCAGACGTGGCGCGTCGAGCGCTACCGCGCCGGCCGTGCCGACGGCTCGCCCTGGCCGTCCCTGAACGCCGTGAAGCGGCCGTTCGGCGGGTCGCTGGGCGCCGCCGTCCGTGCCGCGGGCTTCGTGCCCGGTCGGCCCGGTCCGCGTCGGCGCGAGGTCGTGCCCCCGCAGAGCGCCCGGCTGCAGATGACGCCGGACGTCCGCGTGGTGCTCGACGCCGCGCTGGCCGCCGCCCGCGACGCCGACCGGCGCGCCGACGCGCTCCGCGGCCGTCTGGACCGTGCGACGGCCCGCACCGCGACCCTGGTCGCGGAGCGCGACGCTGCGCGCCGGCGGTCGGCCGGCGCCGACGCGCGGGCGCGGGCGGCGGTCGAGGCCGCCGTGCGCCAGGCCGAGGGCGAGCTGGCGGAGCTGCGGGCGGCCGCGGCGGTCGCGGCGCGCGCGGTCGCGGACGCCCGGGGCGCCGCGACCGCCGCGGAGGCGCGGGCGGCGGAGAGGGCGCGCGAGGCCGCCGCGCTGCGTGCCGAGCGCGACGCCCTGCGGACCCGGCTCGACGAGGCGATCGCCGAGGCGGAGGCGCTGGCCGACGGCGCGCGCGACGCCGTCGCGCCGCCGGACGTGCTGCGGGACGCGCGGGCCGACGCGGCGGCGGCCCGCCGGGCGGCCGCGGCGGCGGAGGGCCGGGCGGCGGAGGCCGAGCGGGCCCTGCGCGAGCGCCGGACCGCGGAGGGACCGCCGGACCACGTGGTCGGTGCGCTGCGGGCCGGGGCCGCGTCCGGCCCCGCCGGGCCGGCGGCGCTCGGGGCCGCCGTCGCCGGGCTGGCGCGAGCCCGGCGGGCCGGAGCCGGTCCGGCGGTGCGCGCCGCGCTGTGGGACGTCGCCGTCGCGGCCGTCGCCTGGCGGGAGCGGATCTGACCGCCGCCCCAGGCCCCGGCCGCGGGACGCGGGCCGGGGGGGGGGGCGGCGTCCCCCCCCCGCCCGCTCAGGCGGCCAGCCCGTCGGCCCCCTCGTGGGCGCCCTTCCCGCGCTCGAAGAAGTCCCACACCTCGACGAGGTTCCCCGCCGGATCCCGCAGGTAGATCGAGCGGTCGCCGCCGTCGTGCTCGACGGGGCCCTCGACGTCGACGCCCAGCTCGTCCCGCAGGCGCGCGCAGATCGCGTCCAGGCGCCGCGGCGCCGCGGACATCGCGAAGTGCACGTGCCGGCCGCCCTCGTCGTCGAACTCCTTCTTGCCCGGCGTCCACAGCCCCAGCCGGGTGCGCTCGCCGAGCTTGAGCCAGATGCGGTCGTCGTCCCGAGAGAGCACCTCCAGGCCGAACGCCCGGGTGTAGAAGCGCTCGAGTCCCGCGAGGTCGTCCGTCTCGATCGTCAGCTCGACGACGTCGTTCACGTCCATGGCCCCACCGTGCCCGCGGCCGCGCGGGCCGAAACGACGGCGGGAGCGGCATGCGGCGCGGCGTCGCGCCGGCCGGGACGGTGGCGGATACTGCGGGCGATGCAGCCCTCCGCAGACCCCCCGCTCCCCGAGCCCGCCGACGACGTCGAGCGCCGGATCGCCGCGGACGTGCGCGAGCACGGCTGGCACGCGGTCCTCGTGCGCGCGGGCGACCACCCGGCGCCCGTCACCGGCCTGCCGCTGGCCTACACCGCCGGCCTGTGGCTGACGATGAACCACCCCGAGCTCGTGCTCGTCGGCGACTTCGCGCACGCCCACGCCATCCTGGCCGGGACCGTCGACGTCGTGCGGCGCGGCGGGCGCCTGCTGCCCGGCGCCGAGGTGGAGGGCGTCATCGAGGGCGCGCCGCTGCGGACGGTCGCGGTCGACGCCCGCCACCGCGACGGCCTGCTCGAGTACGCCCGCTGGACGCACAAGGGCCGCGGCTTCCAGGCCGTCCAGCTGCTCGTGCCCGACGGCGCGGGCCGCTGGCCCGGCGACGACGGGTACGCCGGCGTGCCTCAGCCGTCGCTCGTGCGCTGAGCGCCCGGCGCGTCGCCGTCGGCCCCGGCGCGCAGCAAGGCCACGATGTCGGGCGGCGGCTGCCGGCAGCCGCACGCCGCGGCGTGCTCGCGGTGCCAGTCCAGCCGCTGCGCCGGCGTCGCCGGCCGCGGCATCGGGTGCTGCGCGTGCCACTCGCGGTTCATGCCGTCAGCATCCCGCCGGCGCGGGCAGGCCGCATCGGGGAAACGCCGCGGGGCCGGGGTGGATCTCTACACCTCGACGACGAACGGGACCGGCTGCAGCGCCGCCGCGTCGACGAGGCCGCGGTCGGTGATCTTCAGGTCGGGGATCACCGACAGGCCCAGGAAGCTGAGCGCCATGAAGGGGGAGGGCAGGGTGACGCCGCGCGCGGCGAGCGCCTCGTCCAGGCGCTCCTGCTCCACGACGACGTCGCGCGCCGGACGGTCGGACAGCAGGCCCGCGACGGGGAGCGGCATCTCGGCGATCACGCGGCCCTCGTCGGCGACGACGAGGCCGCCGCCGAGCTCGCGGATCCGCTCGACGCAGACGAGCAGGTCCTCGTCACGGGTGCCGACGGCGATGACGTTGTGCGCGTCGTGCGAGATCGTCCCGGCGAAGGCGCCGGAGCGCAGGCCGAAGCCGGTCACGAGCCCGACGCAGGCGCGGCCCGTGGCGTGGTGACGCTCGAGGACGGCGATCTTCGCCAGGTCGCGCGCCGGGTCGGCGACGACCTGGCCGTCCCGCACCTGCGGCTCGACGTGGCGCTCGCTCGTCAGGAGCTGGTTGGGGATCGCGCCGATGACGCGGACGTGCGCGCCGGCGGGCGGGGCCGGCAGGGCGAGCGTGGCGGCGTCGACGGGGGCCAGGCGCACCGTGCCGCGCACCCACTCCGGGGTCGGGTTGGCGTTGCCGGGGAGCGGTGCCGCCGGCCACACGCCCTCGTCGTGCACCGGCGCGCCGGCCTCGGCGACGACGCGGCCGCCCTGGATCACCGTGGCGATCGCGACGGACTCCAGGTCGTCGAGCAGCAGCAGGTCGGCGGCCCAGCCGGGGGCGATCGCGCCGACCCGGTCCAGGCCGTGGCAGCGGGCGCCGTGCAGGGACGCGAGGAGCAGCGCGTCGATCGGGTCGACGCCCTCGGCGATCGCGATCCGCACCATCGCGTCGATGTGGCCCTCGCCGAGCAGGTCGCCGGGCTCGCGGTCGTCCGTGCAGAACGCGCAGTGCTCGGGGCCGTGCTCGCGCACGAGGGGCAGCAGGTCGCGCAGGTTGCGGGCGTTCGACGCCTCGCGCAGCAGCACCCAGGCGCCCTTGCGGCGCTTCTCGTACGCCTCCTCGAGCCTCGTCGCCTCGTGGTCGGTGGCGATGCCGGCGGCCAGGTAGGCGTCGAGCGGCGCGCCGGTGACGCCGGGGGCGTGGCCGTCCACGCGCGCCGCGTCGGCCACCAGCTCCAGGACGGAGAGGGCGTGCGCGTCGCCGTGCATGACGCCGGGCGCGTTCATCATCTCGCCGACGCCGCGCACCCGCGGGTGGGCGAGCAGGCCGCGCAGCGCGTCGGCGTCGAGGGCGCCGCGCGGGCTCTCCAGGTCGCTCGCGGGCACGGTCGACGGCAGCATCGCGTGGACGCCGAGCGGCAGGCCGTCGCAGGCGTCGAGCATCCAGCGCACGCCCTCGGTGCCGAGCACGCCGGCGATCTCGTGCGGGTCGACGACGATCGTCGTGGTGCCGCGGGGGACCAGGACGCGCGCCAGCTCGACCGGCAGCAGCTTCGAGGACTCGATGTGCATGTGCGCGTCGACGAAGCCGGGCACGAGGTGCCGCCCGGCCGCGTCGATCACCGGCGTGTCGTCGTCGACCTTCGGCGCGAACCCGGCGATCCGCCCGTCGGCGATCGCGACGTCGAGCTCCAGCCACTCCTTCGTGAACGACGAGAGCACCCGCGCGCCGCGGATCACCAGGTCGGGCGTCGCGTCTCCGCGGGCGACGGCGAGCAGGCGGTGCGTGGGGGAGGGCATCGCAGGGATGCTGGCAGGTCGCCGGGGGGCCGTCCGTGACCGGCCGCTCGCTGCGTGACCGACGCCGCCCCGTCCGCGAGCGCCGCCTCGTACCATGGGGGGTCGCCCATGGCCGTCCTCATCGCCTCCGACCTGAAGAAGGACATCAACGGCAACCCGTTGTGGAAGGGGCTGTCGTTCAAGCTCGAGCGGCGGGACCGCATGACGCTGTCCGGCCGCAACGGGGCGGGCAAGACGACGCTGCTGCGCATCCTCGCCGGGCAGACGAACCGCGACGGCGGCGAGCTCTCCTACGAGAAGGGCGCCCGCGTGATCCTGCACGACCAGCGTCCGCCCCGCGAGCAGGGGATCACGCTGCGCGAGTACGTCACGTCGGGTCGCCGGGACCTCGTCGAGCTCGAGGCGACGCTGCGCGAGCTGGAGCAGCGGATGGCCGACGGCGACATGGACGTCTTCGACCGCTACGCGAAGGCGCAGACCGAGCTCGAGGCGCTCGGCGGCTACCGCTGGCGCGACGAGGCGCTCGACATCGTCCGCGGCCTGGGCTTCGACGACGACGCGCTCGACCGCAACCTGGAGTCGTTCTCCGGCGGCCAGCTGACCCGCGCGTCGCTCGCCCGGGCGCTGTCGGCCAAGCCCGACCTGCTGCTCCTCGACGAGCCGACGAACCACCTGGACCTCGAGTCGCTCGAGTGGCTCGAGAAGACGCTCGTCACGTACGACTCGGCGATCGTCCTCGTCGCGCACGACCGCTGGTTCCTCGAGGCCGTCGGCACGTCGGTCCTGGAGATCGAGGCCGGGCGCGGGCGCTTCTTCAACGGCACCTGGCACCAGTGGCGCCGCGAGCAGGCGGCGCGCGAGATGGCCCTCGGCAAGGCGATCGCCAAGCAGGAGGCGCAGATCGCGCGGATGGAGGACTTCGTCCGCCGCTTCTCCGCGAAGGCGACGAAGGCGAAGCAGGCGCAGTCGCGCGTGAAGGCGCTCGACAAGATCGAGCGGATCACGCGCGACCCGACCGACAACCGGACGATGGGCTTCAGCTTCAAGAAGCCCGAGCGCGCCGGCCGGATCATCTTCGAGCTCGAGGACGGCCGCATCGAGGTGCCGCCGCCCACCCGCGTCACCGACCCGAACACGGGCGCCCAGTCGCTGATCCCGCACCCCGACGCGCGCGTGCTGCTCGAGCACGTCGAGCTGTGGCTCGAGCGGGGCGAGCACGTCAACCTGGTCGGCCCGAACGGCGTCGGCAAGACGACGCTGATCGAGACGCTCGCCGGCCGCCGGCCGCTCGCCCACGGCACGATCCGGACGGGCCACAACGTGCAGGTCGGCTACCTGTCGCAGCACGGCGAGGAGCTGCACTTCCCCGGCGCCCGGACCGTCATCGAGGCGTGCGTCAAGGCGACGGGGCTCAAGCCGAACGAGGCCCGCTCGCTGCTCGGCAAGTTCCTGTTCTCGGGCGAGGACGCCGAGAAGGAGCTCGAGGGCCTGTCCGGCGGCGAGCACAAGCGCCTGGGGCTGGCCGTCCTCGTGGCGTCCGGCGCGAACGTCCTGATCCTGGACGAGCCGACGAACCACCTGGACATCGAGTCGCGCGAGGCGCTCGAGGACGCGCTGAAGGACTACCCCGGCTCGATGATCATGATCAGCCACGACCGCGCGCTGCTCGAGGCGATCGGGTCGCGCACCGTGGCGGTCGAGGACGGCGAGCTGCGCAGCTTCCTCGGCGGCTGGCAGGAGTACGTCGAGGAGCGCGAGGAGCGCAAGGCCGCCGAGCGCGCCGCGAAGGAGGCGGGCAAGGCCGCCGACCGTGCCGCGGCGGCCGGCGGCACGGCGAAGACGGCGGGCGGCGGCGCGCGGGCGGCGGCGCCGGCCGCGAAGGCCGCGCCGTCCGGCGGCGGCACCGCCACGAAGGCGAAGCCCGGGCCGGCGCTGTCGAAGAACCGCCTGCGCGAGATCGAGAAGGCCGAGGCGAAGGTCGAGCGCGCCGAGGAGGAGCTGGCGGCGCTCGAGGAGGAGCTCGCCGGCGCCGAGGCGTGGGCCACGCCGGAGTCCACGGAGCGCAACACCGCGCGGCACGAGGCGGCGAAGGCGAAGGTCGCCCAGCTGTACGAGCGCCTCGAACAGCTCGCGGGCTGAGCGGCGCCGCGTCCCCGGCGGGCATGGGCGATCATGGCGGCGTGCCGCTCGTCGCCCGCGCCGTCCTCGGCGGTCAGCTCGCGACGGGCCTGCTCGAGGTCACCGACGACCCGGGCGCCCTGGACCGCGGCGGGCGGTGGGCCGTCGTCGTCGGCTTCGACGGCCGGCTGACCGCGGCGCGCTTCGCGGACTGGCGGCCGTACGGGCCGGCCGCGCCGTCGGCCCCGTGGACGCCGGTCCCGCGGGGCGCCTGGCGCAGCAGCCTGGACGCCGCGGCGTTCCGCGCGGGCGTGCGCGAGATCCGCGCCCGGATCGCGGCCGGCGACGTCTACCAGGTGAACCTGTGCCGGGTGCTCGAGGCGGAGCTGCCGGACGGCGCGACGCTGACCGGGCTGCACGAGCGGCTGGCCGCGCGGCACCCCGCGCCGCACGCCGCCCACGTGCTGCTGCCCGGGCACGACGTCGACGTGGCGTGCGCGTCGCCCGAGCTCTTCCTCGCGCGCGCGGGCGAGCACCTCGTGTCGCGGCCGATCAAGGGCACGGCGGCGACCCGGGACGGCTTCCTGCCGAAGGACCGGGCCGAGAACGTCATGATCGTCGACCTCGTGCGCAACGACCTGGGCCGCGTCTGCCGCCCCGGGACGGTTCGCGCGCCCGAGGTCTGCGGCGTGGAGGAGCATCCGGGCCTGGCGCACCTGGTCTCGACCGTCGAGGGCGACCTGCGGCCCGGCGTCGGCTGGGGCGAGATCCTGGCGGCGAGCTTCCCGCCCGGGTCGGTCGTCGGCGCGCCGAAGCTGGCCGCGCTCGCCGTCATCGCGGCGCTCGAGCCCGCGGACCGCGGCCCGTACTGCGGCGCGATCGGCTGGGTCGACGCCGACGCCGGCCGCGCCGAGCTGGCCGTCGGCATCCGCACGTTCTGGCGCACCGGACGCACCCTGCGCTTCGGCACCGGCGGCGGGATCACCTGGGACAGCGACCCCGACGGGGAGTGGCGCGAGACCGAGCTGAAGGCCGCGCGGCTGCTGGCGGTCGCCGCGGGGTAGGCGCCCGGGCCGCACCGTGGCCGCACGGACTGCGGCCACGCGGCCACCGGCGGCCGGGCGGCGCGGCGCCCGAGTGACCGCGGCGGCGCGTCGCCGTGGGCGGGCGCCCGCCGCGCTGGGGACCGAGGGAACGTCTAGTGGCCGCGGCGGCGGGTCGCCGTCGGCGGACGCCCGCCGTGCCGGGGACGCCCGCCGTGCCGGGGACCGAGGGAACGTCTAGTGGCCGCGGCGGCGCGTCGCCGTCGGCGGACGCCCGCCCCGGCGGGGACGGCGCGGCTCCGGGCGGTTGCCGGGGCGGGTCCGCCCCTGGGCGTCGCACGGCGGGGGCGGGGTGCGGCGCAGCGCGGCCTCGACCAGGGTCAGCCACGCCACGAGGCCCACGAAGAGCAGCGCGGTGGCGGCGAAGAGCACGGCGAGCCCGGTCGACCCGGACACCGCGACGACGGACGCCAGGACGACCAGGACGACCGGCAGGATGCCGCGGACCGCAACCGCCAGCCGCCGGCGCGTGCGCGTGCGGCGCGAGGGCGCGGGTCCGCTCATCGGCGGGTCCTCCGGCGGCCGCTGCCGGTCGGCCGGCCCCGGCGGTGCGGGTCGCGCGGGCCGTCGGACGGCGGGGCGGGCTCGTCCGGCCAGCGGCCCTCGCGGGCGTAGCGCTCGCGCGCGTCCTCCTCGACGTCGCGGTCGCGCTGGCTGCTCATGGCGATCCGGATCCACAGGTCGGCCAGGACGGTGAAGGCCGCGACGAGCGCGAACAGGATCGCGAGCTCGCCGACCCCGACGACGAGCGCGACGACGGCGGCCACGAGGAACGCCGCCGGCAGGATCCGTCGCACGAAGCGGCGTCCGCGGCGGTCGGCCCGCGCACGGTCGGCGGGCGGCGCGGCCCGGGACGCGGGCGCGGCGTCGTCGGCCGGGCGGCGGGACGGGCGGGATGGGGAGGGAGCGACCACGAGGAGCGAGAGGGTAGGCAGGGCCGGCACCCTGCTGATACCCGCCGGCCGGCCGGCCCACGCGCGGCCGGGGCGGACCGGACCGACGTTCGGGCGGAGGCGGCGCCGGGCCGTGGCCCGCACCGGGGGAGGAGGAGGGGAGAGGAGGCGTGGCGGCGGCGTGCGAGTGGAGGGCACGCGGCCGGGACGGCGGGCGGTGCGTCGGCCGGTGGAGGAGCGGTCCGACGACCGCTGCCGCGGGTCGCTGGCGCTGGCGCGGCGGAACGGGGGACGCGCGAGGCGGGACGTGGGTGTTCGTGCGGCGGGAGGCAGGCGCTCGCGAGGCGGCCTGCGGGGGCGAAACGAAGGAGGCGGAGCGGGAGACGCGTGAGGCGGAACGGGGGACGCGTGAGGCGGAACGCGCGGCCAGGTGAGCGGAAGGTGGGGCCAGGTGAGGCGGAACGCGGGGTCAGGTGAGGCGGAAGGTGGGACACATGAGGCGGAAGGCGGAGCTAGGTGAGGCGGGATGCGCTGGCGAGGCGGATTCGTGCGCCCATGTGGCCCCTGTCCGCCTCACCAGCGAGATCGGCCTCGCCGCGGCGAGAACCCGCCTCGCCTCTGGCGGCGGTGGGTCTGGGGCGCGCGGGGATCCGCCTCACCGGCGTGCTCCGGACTCCCGCCCCGTTCGCTGTGACCCGTCCGACGATCCACGTCCCCCCGCTCGCTCCTGCCGGCGTCGCGCCGCGCACTGCGCAGGGTCGCGCGCGCCGCGTCCTCCTCCGGCTCCCGCACGGCGGCCCGCCCGCGCCCCGGTCCACCCGCGCCCTGGTCCCGAGGCCCCGGCGGCCCGCTCGCGCCCCGGTCCACCGGCGCCCTGGTCCCGGCGCTCCGGCGGCCCGCTCGCGCCCCGGCCCGCCTGCGCCCGGCGGCCCGCTCGCGCCCCGGCCGCGTCCGCGCCCCGGCCCGCCTGCGCCCGGCGGCCCGCTCGCGCCCCGGCCGCGCCCGCGCCCCGGCGCCCCGGCCGCCCGCCACCCCGGCCCTCAGGCCCCGACGCGACGCCCCATCACGTCCCGCCCCTCCGGCAGGATCCAGCCGTCGCGCGTCCAGCGCACCGGGACCCCGTCGGGCAGGTGCGCGAGCGCCCGCCCGGCCCGCGGCGTGCCCCAGAGCGTCGCGACGTACGGGCGCTCCGCGTCCGGCGTGGTCCCGAGCCCGCGGGCCACGTGCTCGGCGGGGTGGGTGACGACGATCACGCCGTCGCGCACCCACACGGGGATGCGGTCGAGCGGCGCCTCGACGTCGACGGTCCGGCCGCCGGCGACCGTGCGGCCGGACCACGTCTCGACCCAGCGGCCGCGCGGCAGGGGCACCGACCGCCGGGTCGCGCCCTCGTCGACGACCGGCGCCACGAGCAGCGACGGGCCGAAGCCGAACGCGTCCGGGACGGACCAGAGCGCGTCGTCGGCCGGGTCGAGCAGGCTGAGCGGCCGCACGATCGGCAGGCCGGTCCGCGCGGCGGTGCGGGCGGCGGCGCGCAGGTACGGCGTGAGCATCTCGTGCAGCAGGACGGCGCCGCGGAAGCGCTCGAGCGTCGCGTGGTCGTACGTCCACGGCTCCTGCTCCAGGCGCGCGTGGGCCTGCATGAGCGGCGTGAACGCCCCCAGCTGCGCCCAACGCACGAGCAGCTCGCCGCTGGCCCGGCGCACGCCCGCGTTCCCCAGGTAGCCGCCGACGTCGTGCGACCAGTTCGAGATCCCGGAGTGGGCGGCGGACACCGTCGCGGCGAGCAGCACCCGCAGCGACCAGAAGTCCGACGCCTGGTCCCCGGCCCACAGCATCCCCGTCGCCTGCTGGCCCGTCCAGCCCGAGCGGCCGAAGAGGACCCCGTCGCCGGGGTGGACCCGCTCGAGCGCGCGGCGCATGGAGCGGCGGTAGTCGTCGCCCCACCGCCAGGCGCGCGTCGCGCCGGTCGAGCCGTCGGCGAAGCGCACGTCCTCGGGCAGGTAGTAGCCCTCGCCGTCGTCGGCCTTGATGCCCTGCACCCCCAGGCGCAGGGCCGCCTCGGCCTGCGCGCGCCACCAGCCCTCGCCGGGCCCCGTGAAGTCGATCGGCGACCCGCGGCCCATCCACCACTGCGCCACGTACGGCGCGGCGTGCGGGGCGGGCGGGGCGCCGCACGCCGGCGCGGCGGCCGCGGCGTGCTCGGGGGCCTCGGCCGCCGGGGGCCGCACGTACGCGCCGACGTCCACGCCCTCCGCGTACGTCTCGGCCGGGCGCCGGTGCAGCCGGATCGACGCCGGGTCGGGCGGCGTCTGACCGCCCGTCGAGTCGACGTTGACCCACGGCGTCACCCACACGACGGTCCGCACGCCGTCGGCGCGCAGCCGCGCGACCATCCCGGCGAAGTCGGGGAACTGGTGCGGGTTCGGGCGCCAGGTGTTGTAGTTCGTCTCCCACGGCGAGTCCAGGACGACCGCGTCGACGGGGATGCCGTGCCAGCGGCAGCCGTGCACGTCCTCCTCGACCTCGTCCTGGTGGCGGTGCACGTCGCGCGACTTCCAGAAGCCGTAGCCCCAGGCCGGCAGCAGCGCGGGACGCCCGGTGGCGCGGGAGAAGGCCAGCAGCCGTGCCGCCGGCCGCGGGTGGACGTGCAGCCGCAGCCGCAGCGGCCCGGCGACCGTGCGGACGCTCGGCGCGACGCGCCCGCCGTCCAGGTCGAACCGGGTCCCGTTGCCGGCGGTGTCCAGCCACGCCGCCCAGCCCGCGTCGGACTGCAGGAACGGGACGGGGGCGTAGTCGCCCTGCGGGATGCCGCCGAGCGCCGCCATCTCGGGCGCGCAGCCCGGCCCCAGGTACCGCCGGTCCGCGCCGAGCTGGATCGCCCGGCCCGCGTGGTCCACCGACGGGTGGTGGCGCGCGCCGAGCCCGGCCAGCCGGGGGCCGCGCACCGGCCACGAGACGCCGACGCGGAGCGGCGCCGGCACCGCGTCGTCGGCGGCGGGGAGGACGTCGACTTGCACGACGTCCGGTGCGGGCAGCGCGACGCGCAGCGTGCCCGAGCGACCCGACGCGAAGCGGAGCGCGAACGTGCGGCCGGCGTCGCGGCCCCCGGGCAGCGGCCGCGCGGCCGCGACGGGATCCGGGTCGGCCAGCTCCTCGCGGGCGACCACGCCCTCCGTCACCCGCACGAAGCGGTCGTCGACGCGGCCGTCCCGCGCCCACGGCCGCAGGTCGGCGACGACCGGCCGGCCGTCGCGACGGACCGCGATCCGCAGCGGCTCGAGCGCGACCGTCACCTCGACGCGGCCGCGTCGCAGGACGACGGGCAGCGACGCGGAGGGCGCGAGCGAAGGCACCGCCCCATGCTCCGCGCCGCGCCGGGCCGCCGCGTGAACATCCCGCAAACGGGCGCCTTCGGCGGCGCGGGCCTTCACACCATCGTCACCTCTCGGACACGAAGCCGTCACCTGCCGCGGCGCCCGTGAGCGGACGCTTGCGGCGTATGAGCACCACCGACGGCCGCTCCATCGACCTGCCGCCCGCGCTCTCGCGGTGCGACCTCCACGTCCACACCACGGCGTCCGAGTTCTCGAAGCTCGGCGTCCAGCGCTCGGTGGGCATGCCCGAGTGCGCGACGCCGCCGGAGGAGGCGTACGCCCTGGCCAAGCGCCGCGGCATGGACTTCGTGGCGATCACCGACCACGACACGATCGCCGGCGCGCTGCAGATCGCCGACCGCCCCGACGTGATCGTCGGCGAGGAGCTGACCGCGTGGTTCCGCGGCGAGCCGCACGCCGTCCATGTGCTCTGCCTGGGCATCACGCCCGACGACCACGAGTGGCTGCAGGCCCACGCGCACGACGTCGTGCGCTGCGCCGGCTACCTGCACGAGCACGGGATCGCCACGGCGCTCGCGCACCCGTTCTACGACGTCGAGGCGCCGCTGACGGCCCGCCACCGCCGGATCCTCGCCGAGCTGTTCCCGGTGTGGGAGACCCGCAACGGCTCCCGTGCCCGCGAGCTGAACGCCCCGGCCGCGATCGCCGCCGAGGCGCGTGGCCTGACCGGGATCGCCGGCTCGGACGACCACGCCGGCGTCGACATCGGCCGCACCTACACCGAGACGCCGCTGGCGTACACGCCGGCCGAGTTCCTGGCCCACGTCCGCGCCGGCCGCGCCGTCGCGAAGGGCACGCAGGGCAGCGCCGCGAAGTGGGCGCACGCCGCGATGGGGATCGCGATCCGCGCCCTGGGCGTCGACCCGCGCGGCGAGGCCGAGCCCGCCGCCCGCCCACGCCCCGACGCGGTGGCCACGATCGTCGCCAGCGTCATGCAGCAGGGCGACGTGCGCCGCGGCGCCGAGGACGACGAGATCGGCCCCGACGACGCCCGCGCGCTGCTGCGGGCCTGGCGCGACAGCGTCGGCCTGGAGTCCCTGACCGCCCGCCAGCTGCTCGAGATGCTGCAGGGGGACGGGTTCGACCACCGCGACCTGCTGCGCCGCTCGCGGGCCGCGCACGAGCGGCGCCTGGCCGGCGCGACGCAGGCCCTGCTCGACGCCGCCGCCCGCGCCGGCGCGGGGGAGGAGCCCGACCCGTCCGCGCTCGGCGAGGCCCTGTTCGACGCGCTGCTGCCGATCCTGCCGTACGTGCCCGCCGCCGCCTTCCTGGGCCGCGAGCGGCGCAAGCTGAAGACCCGCGTGGACGGCGAGCTGCCGCGCGTGGCGCTCGTGGCCGACGGCATCGGCGGGATGCACGGCGTCACGCACGCGCTGAACACGATCCGCGAGCGCGGCGTGCCCGGCTACGAGGTCGAGGTGCTCGGCACCGACCCGAACGTCGACCGCAGGATCCCCGCGGCGGCCGAGGTCGAGATCCCCTTCTACGCCGGCCTGCAGGTCGGCGTGCCGAGCGTCCCCGCCCTGGTCGAGCAGCTCGCCGAGGGCCGCTACGACCTGGTCCACGTCTGCGCGCCCGGCCCGGCCGGGATCGTCGCCCTGGCGGTCGCGAAGCTGCTCGACCTGCCGGTGCTGGCGAGCTACCACACCGAGCTGGCGACCTACACGGGCCTGCGCGCCGCCGACGAGCGGCTGGAGACGTACGCCGAGCTGGCGCTCGGGCTGTTCTACGGCCAGGCCGACGTCGCGCTGACGCCCAGCCCGCAGTCCGACGAGGCGCTCCGGGCCCTCGGGGTGCCGGCGGACCGCATCGGCCGCTGGGACCGCGGCGTCGACGTCGCCCGCTTCCGTCCGGCCCGTCGTCGCCGCGGCGACGACGGGCGCGTCGCCGTGCTCTACGCCGGTCGGCTGACCGCCGAGAAGGGCGTCGGGCTGCTGGCGGACGCCTTCCTCGCGGCGCGCGAGCGCGACCCGCGGCTGCACCTGGTGCTCGCCGGTGGCGGCCCCGAGGAGCACGTCCTGCGCGAGCGGCTGGGCACGCACGCCACGTTCCTGGGCTGGCTGTCGGGCGACGCGCTCGCCGACGCCTACGCGGACGCGGACGTCTTCCTCTTCGCCAGCCGGACGGACACGTTCGGCCAGGTGCTGCTCGAGGCGCAGGCGTCCGGGCTGCCGGTCGTCGCGGTCGCCGAGGGCGGCCCGCTGTCGCTCGTCCGGGACGGCGTGTCGGGCCTGCTGCGCCCCGCGGACGCCGGTGCGCTGGCCGACGCCGTCGTCGCCCTGGCGGCCGACCCGGCGCTGCGCCGCCGCCTGGCCGACGGCGGGCTCGCGGCGGTCCGGGCGCGCACGTGGGACGCCGCGCTCGGCCGCCTGGCCGCGGGGTACGACCGCACCGTCGCGGCCGGCACGCTCCTGGCGGCCCGCCGCGACGCCGAGGCCGAGGCCGCCCGCGACGCGGTGCGCCCCGACGCGAAGGAGCGGCGTGTCGCCTGAGCCCCACGTCCGACTGGCGGACGCCGGCGCCCGCCGCACCGGGCCGGCGGGGCCCGCGATCGCGGTGACGATCCACGCCGTCGCGCCGGCGACGTGGCGGCGAACCGCGCTGCTCCGCGACTGGCTGGCGGACCACGGCGTCACGCGGGCGACCCTGCTCGTCGTCCCCGCGCCCGACCTGCACCCGTTCGACCGCCGCAGCCCGGACCTGCTGCGCTGGCTCGAGGAGCGCGTCGACGCCGGGGACGAGGTCGCCCAGCACGGCCTGCACCACGGCGGCCTGCGCCCGGTCGGCGCCCGCCGCGGGCTGCCGCTGCCGCGCCGGCGCGCCGAGGCGGAGTTCGTCGGCCTGGGGGCGAGCGAGGCCGCCCGGGCGCTCGACGCCGGCCGGCGCATCCTGGCCGACGCCGGGTTCGTCCCGCGCGGGTTCGTCGCCCCCGGGTTCGCCTACACCCCCGCGCTGCACGCCGCGCTGCGCGAGCGCTTCGCCTGGTGGGGCGGCGCCGAGGCGGTGCACGACGCCGTCGCCGGGCCCGTCGTGCGCGCCCCGGCGCTGCGGCTGTCCGCCGCCGGCGGGCGCGTCGCGGCCCCCTGGACGCTGCGTGCCGCGCAGCTCGCCCCGCGGGGGCCGGCCGTCCGGCTGGACCTGCACCCGCGCGACCTCGACGCGCCCCGGGTGGTCGCGGCGGCCGAGCGCGTGCTGCGGCGGGCGCGCCACCGGGTCGCGGTCACGGGGTCCGAGCTCGTCGCCGGGAGCGGCCTGCGGGCGCGCGCCGCCGGGCCGGCGGCGGCTACCGCCGCTTGAGGGCGATGCCCTCCAGGTGGTGCGCGACGGTCTCGCAGGCGTCGATCGCGTTCTCGAGCGCCCCGTAGATGTCCTTCCACCGGATGACGAAGAGCGGGTCGACGCCGACGGCGAAGAGCGACGCGATCGCGTCGCGGCTGATCCGGTCGCCGTCGTTCTCCAGCCGGTGGATCTCGACGAGGAACGGAGCCAGGTCGTCGCCGGCGCACAGGGCGTCGAGCGCCAGGGCCACCTGCTCCGCGCAGCCGACGAGCAGCTCGGCGAGCTGCGCCGCCTGGTCCGTGGGCGCCTCGACCCGGTACACGGTGAACAGGTCGCCGGCGGCCTCGGCGTCGTCGACCACGTCGTCCAGGGCGGTCGCCAGGCGGAAGCCGTCCTCGACGTCGAACGGCCGTTGCAGCCTCGCGTCCTGCGTGCCGCGCAGCCGGTGGATCAGGTCGTGGGCGATGCGGTCGCCCTCGCCCTCGACCGCGACGAGCTCGCCGAGCAGCGAGGCGTTGTCGGGGTACTCGCGGACCAGGTCACGTAGGAGCACGGCCGCACGGCGGATGGTGCGGCCGAACTCGCCGAGGAGGTCGTGGAGGACGTGGTCGGCGCCGGCGGCGCGGAAGAACTCCGGCATCTCGCGGCCACGCTAGCGCCGCGACCCGGCCCCGACGAGGCTTTCCGCGCGACTTCACGCCCCGTTCACAGGTGGTTCACCGTCCGGTAACCGGGCCGTGCCGCCCGCGCAACAGACTCCGCGGTCGAGATGAGCTCCACGACCCAGGCCCCAGGCGCTCCCTCCTCCGCCGAGGAGGCGATCCGGATCGCGCAGGTCGAGATCCGGCCCGCGGAGGGCCTGGCGCTCGTCGCCGGGCGCGTCGTGCGGCTGTCCGTCCGCGAGTTCGAGCTGCTGGCCGCCCTCGCGGCCCGCGCCGGCCACGTGGTGGCGCGCGACGAGCTGTTCTCGAACGTCTGGGGCCGCGCGCTGCGGCGGGGCGACCGCTCGATCGACGTCTACGTGCACAAGCTGCGCCAGAAACTCGAGGCGGCCTCGCCCGGGTGGAGCTTCATCCACACCCACGTCGGCTTCGGCTACCGGTTCGCGCCGGAGCCCGTGGCCGGCTGAGGGGTCCCCCGCGCCCCTCGAACCCTCCGTGAACGCGTTTTTCACATCGAGTTCACACCGACGCCACACGCAGGTAACAGGATGGGAGCCACCCGCTGCCAGCCTTCCCTGCGCCACTTCCTGAGCAACCAAGGAGTCCACGTGCGCTCTCGTACGTTCGCCGCGATCGGCGCCTCTGCCGCCATCGCTCTCGGCCTCGCCGCCTGCGGGTCCGACGACAACACCGACAGCACCACGCAGTCCGCTGCGGGTACCGAGACGACGGCCTCCGTCAAGTTCTCCGGCGCCATCAACGCCGGCGGCTCGACGTTCGCCAAGCCCGTCTACGACACCTGGGGCTCCAAGCTCAAGGCGCAGGGCCTGACGTTCAACTTCGCCGGCACCGGCTCCGGCGCGGGCGTCGCCGGCGTCACCGACGGCACGCTCGACTTCGGCGGCTCCGACTCCGCCATGGACGACGAGGAGCTGGCCGCCGCGAAGAAGGGCAAGGCCGGCGAGGTCGTGCACGTCCCGACGTTCTTCGGCGCGGTCGTCGCGGCCTACAACGTCAAGGGCATCGACACGGGCCTGAAGCTGGACGGCGAGACGCTCGCCGACATCTTCCTGGGCGACGTGACGACGTGGAACGACAAGAAGATCGCGGACCAGAACCCGGGCGTCCAGCTGCCGGACGCGAAGATCTCGGTCGTCCACCGCTCCGACGAGTCGGGCACGACGAAGGCGTTCCTGTCCTACCTCGGCGCGTACTCCAAGAAGTGGGAGGACGGCCCGGGCGTCGACAAGTCCGTCAAGTGGCCGACGGGCGCCGGCGCCAAGGGCAACGACGGCGTCGCCGCCGCGGTCAAGCAGACCGAGAACTCGATCGGCTACGTCGAGCAGGCCTACGCGCTGCAGAACGACTTCACCTACGCGAGCCTGAAGAACAAGGACGGCAACTACGTCGAGCCGACGCTCGAGTCGGTCTCGGCCGCCGGCGACTCGGCCGAGGTGCCGGAGGACCTGCGCTTCTCCATCGCCAACGCGCCGGGCGCGCAGACGTACCCCGACGCCTCCGCCACGTTCGTGATCGTGCCGAAGGACCTGTGCAAGGCCGGCAAGAGCGAGACGGTCGCCAAGGACGTCAAGGGCTTCCTGACCTACGGCCTGACCACGGGTCAGGAGGAGGCCAAGCAGCTCGCCTACGCCCCGCTGCCCGCCTCGGTGCTCGACAAGGCGAAGGCCGCCGTCGACTCGCTGCAGTGCAACGGCGCCCCGATCTCGGAGACGCGCTAGCCGCATCCCGCCGCTGACGCTCCCGTCGTGCCCCGCCGCCTCGCGGCGGGGCACGGGCGCGTCGGCCCCACCCTGACCACGCCGCCGTCGAGCCGCCGCCGCCATGGAATCCAGCACCGTCCCCGCCCCGTCCACCGACGCCGCCGACCGGCTCCGCGCCGCGCTCGCCCGCACGAAGACGGGCAGCTGGCTCGACCCGTGGGTCAAGGGCGGCCTGACCGCCCTGGCGGGGCTGATCTTCGTCCTGCTGGCGTACTTCCTGATCAAGCTCCTCGACGAGTCGCGCCCGGTCTTCGCGGCCTACGGCGTCTGGGACTACGTCTCGAAGGTCGACTGGCTGCCGTCGCAGAACACCTACGGCGCCGGCGCGCTCGTCGCCGGCACGCTGATCACCTCGGCCGTCGCGCTCGTCATCGGCGTCCCGGTCGCGGTCGCCACCGCGCTGTTCGTCACCGAGCTCGCGCCCGCCCGCTTCCGCGGCTGGATCTCGGGCACCATCGAGCTGCTCGCCGCGGTGCCGTCCGTCGTCTACGGCCTGTGGGGCTTCCTCTTCCTCGCCCCGCGCCTGAAGGGCGCGGAGCAGTGGTTCGCCGACACCTTCTCGTTCATCCCGTTCGTCGGGGGCGACGTGTCGGCCGCCAACTACTTCATCACCGGCCTGGTGCTGGCTATCATGATCATCCCGATCGTCTCCTCGATCTCGCGCGAGGTCATGGCGACCGTCCCGCAGGACCACAAGGAGGCCGCGCTGGCGCTCGGCGCCACGCGCTGGGAGATGATCCGCACGGCCGTGCTGCCGTACTCGCGCGCCGGCATCGTCGGCGGGTCCATGCTCGGCCTGGGCCGCGCGCTCGGCGAGACGATCGCCGTCGCGATCCTCATCGGCGGCGCCACCGCCGGCGTCGGCGACTCGCTGTTCTCGGCGGGCTCGACCCTGGCGTCCGTCATCGCCCTCGAGTTCCAGGAGGCGACCTCGGACCCCGAGCACCGCGCCGCGCTCATCGGCGCCGGCCTGCTGCTGTTCGCCGTCACGCTCGTCATCAACGCGATCGCCCGCGCCTACATCACGCGCTCCGAGAGCCGCCTGGAGCGCGCGCAGCGCGCCGCGCTCCGCGCCGCCGAGGCGGGGCCGCAGGGGATCAAGGCGCGCCGCCGGATCCTGCCGCGCGTCGAGCTGGCGACGTCGCTGGCGGCCCGCAAGCGCGTCGACCGCATCGCCCGCGGCACCGTCGGCGCCCTGACGGTCCTCGCGATGCTGCCGCTCGCCCTCCTGCTCGCCTTCCTGGTGATCCGGGGCGGCGGCGCCCTCTCGTGGGACTTCTTCACGACGGACCCGACCGGCGCGGCCGGAACGGTCTCGAACGTCAACCGCTTCCTGGGGGGCGACGCCGCCACCGCCGCGAGCACCGACATCGGCGGCATCCGCTCCGCGATCGTCGGCAGCCTCGAGGTCGTCGGCATCGCCGCCGCGGTCGTCGTGCCGATCGGCATCGCCGTCGCCGTCTACCTCGTCGAGTACGGCGAGGGCAAGCGCTTCGCGTCCTTCGTCCGCTACCTCGTGGACGTGATGACCGGCGTGCCGTCCGTCGTCTTCGGCCTGTTCGTCTACATCTCGCTCGTCGTCAGCCAGGTCGGCGGCGGCCCGTTCGCCGGCTGGAAGGCGTCCGTCGCCCTCGGCCTGCTGATGCTGCCGATCGTCATCAACTCGTCGCTGCCGGTGCTGCGCCTGGTGCCCGCGTCGCTGCGCGAGGCCGCCCTGGCGCTCGGCGTGCCGCGGTGGAAGGTCATCCTCAAGATCGTCCTGCCCACCGCGCTGCCGGGGCTGATCACCGGCGCGCTGCTCGCCGTCGCCCGCGCGGCCGGCGAGACCGCCCCCATCATCTTCACCGCCGGCGTGGCCACCGCGCTGGCCGGCGACCCGAACGGGCCGCTCAACACGCTGCCGGCGCAGATCTACGCCGACGTCACCGCGTCGTCCTCGCAGCAGCACGACCGGGCCTGGGGCGCCGCCCTGACGCTCGTCGTGCTGATCCTCCTGCTGAGCCTCGTCGCCCGCCTCGCCCAGCGCAGGAGCCGCATCTCGTGAGCACCGATCCCTCCGCCCCGCACGCCGCCGACCCGAGCACCGCCGATCCCATGAACGCCACGAACCGCACGTACGAGCCCACCGACGCGCCGAGCGCGGTGTCGCCGACCGAGCCGGCCGGCGGCCCGTCCCGTCAGGACCGCGGGGCGGCGCCGAAGACGCCCCAGGGCCACAGCGTCCAGCTGCGCCAGGTCAAGTCGTTCTACGGCGACAACATGGCGGTCAAGGGCGTCGACCTGGACTTCCGGCCCAACCAGGTCACGGCGATGATCGGTCCGTCCGGCTGCGGCAAGTCGACGCTCCTGCGCTCGATCAACCGCATGCACGAGGAGATCCCGGGCGCGCGCGTGGAGGGCGAGATCCTGCTCGACGGCGTGGACATCAACGCGCCGGGCACCGACGTCGTGGCCGTCCGCCGCATGGTCGGCATGGTCTTCCAGCGCCCCAACCCGTTCCCGACGATGTCGATCCGCGAGAACGTCGCGGCGGGCCTGCGCTTCAACCGCGTCAAGGACGTCGACCACGACGAGCGCGTGGAGTGGGCGCTCCGCGGCGCGGGCCTGTGGGACGAGGTCAAGGACCGCCTGAACGCCCCGGGCGTCGGCCTGTCCGGCGGCCAGCAGCAGCGCCTGTGCATCGCCCGGACGATCGCGATCAAGCCCGACGTCATCCTGATGGACGAGCCCTGCTCGGCCCTGGACCCGATCGCCACCCTGAAGGTCGAGGAGCTGATCCAGGAGCTCAAGGAGGAGTTCACGATCGTCCTCGTCACCCACAACATGCAGCAGGCCGCGCGCGTCGGCGACCGCACGGCGTTCATGTACCTGGGCGACCTCGTCGAGGTCGACGAGACGAGCAAGATCTTCCAGAACCCGGCCGACTCCCGCACGGAGGAGTACGTGTCGGGCAAGTTCTCCTAGGCCGGGCCCGGGCGTTCGCCGGTGCACGAGGACGGGTAGGGTGCGCCGGTGACCACCAGGACGCAGTACCGCGAGGAGCTCCAGGCGCTCGAGCGCACGTGCCTCGGCGCGCTGGATCTCGTGGTCCGGCAGGTCGAGCGCGTGACCGAGGCGCTCGAGCAGCAGGACGTCGAGCTGGGGACGTTCGTCATCGCCGACGACGACCGCATCGACGGCCGCTACCTCGAGGTCAACCAGGGCGTGCTGTCGCTCTTCGCGCTGCAGGCGCCGGTGGCCGGCGACCTGCGCCTGGTGGCGTCGCTGCTGCACGTGGCGAAGCACTTCGAGCGCATGGGCGACCAGTGCGTGAACATCGCCAAGCTGATCCCGCTGACGGGCAACGACCCGCCGCGGCGGCAGGAGGTGCTCGGGCCGATCCTGCGGATGGGCGTGCTGGCGCGCGACGAGGTCGTGCAGGCGCGGCAGGCGCTGGGGCTGCGCGACGTCGACCTGGCGCTCGACATCGTCCGCCGCGACCAGGAGCTCAACGAGCTCAACCGCGAGGTCTTCCGCCTGGCGATCGACCTGGGCGACGACATCGACACCCGCGAGTGGCTGATGACGATGACCATGGTCGCGCGGGCGTTCGAGCGGATCGGCGACAACGCGGTCGACGTGGGGGAGCAGGTGGCCTTCGTCGTGGAGGGGCTGTTCCCCGAGTTCGGCAGCCGGGTCGAGCGCCTGGCGCGCGCCCAGCGGGGCGACGGGACGGCGGCGCAGGGGCCGATCGGCGACCCGCCGGGAGAGGGCGAGCCGCCCGCCGACGCGGGTCCCGGCGACCCCGCCTGACGCGCCGCGGCGACGCGGCGACCGCCGAGACGCTCCGTCCCGGAACGCGGTCGACGCCGTCTACCCCGGCCGGGGCGCCGACTTGTGAACAGGTTGTGTTTCCGGCCAGGAGCCGTCGTCGCGCCGCCGACGGGGGGCTAGACTCCGACGCGATGCAGGAGCTCACCTCCTCGCCCGGGCCAGCGGCCCCGGCGGCCTCCGCTTCGGGTCAGTCGGTCCCGCGCGCCCTCCGCGTCGCGGTCATCGACAACGACAGCGGCTTCCTCCACGTCCTCGGCAAGCGCTTCGAGCGCGCCGGCTGGCAGCAGCGGATCCTCGCGAGCCCCGTGCCGGTCGAGGACCTCGTCGCGATGCGCCTGTCCGCGCTGGTCCTCGACGTCGCGGTCCTCGGCTCGCAGGCGTGGGAGTACCTCGAGAAGGTCGCCGTCCGCATGCCGGGCCTGGGGATCATCGTCTGCACCGGCCAGAGCAGCGTCGCCCAGCGCGTCCGCGGCCTGCGCCTCGGCGCCGACGACTGGGTGTCCAAGCCGTGCCACCCCGACGAGCTGATGGCCCGCATCGAGGCCGTCGCTCGCCGGCGCCGCCGCGTCGAGCCGCAGGAGCAGTCGGGTCCGCGCGTCACGGGCGAGCTCGAGATCCGCGCCGACCAGTTCCAGGTCTTCGTGTCGGGCCGGTCCGCCGAGCTGACGAAGCGCGAGTTCGAGCTGATCGACCTGCTCGCCGCCGCCGAGGGCCGCGTCCTCGAGCGCGAGGAGATCTACCAGCGGGTCTGGGGCTACGCGATGGCCCGCGGCGACCGCTCCGTCGACGTCTTCGTGCGCAAGCTGCGTCAGAAGCTCGACAAGGCCTCGCCGGGCTGGCGCTACATCCACACGCACTTCGGCGTGGGCTACCGCTTCGCGCCCGAGCCCGCGGCCGACGTCGTCGCCGAGCCCGAGCGTCCCGCCGGCCGCGTCCGCACCCGCGAGGAGCTCGCGGCCGAGGACGCCGTCGCCGCGCAGGTGGACGCGGCGCTCGCGCCGCACCTCGCCGGCTGAGCCGCCGTCCCGATCCGCGTCCGGCCTCGCCGGGCGCGGTAGCCTGACCCCGTGAGCACCGGCCTGCGCACCGCCCTCATCGTCGTCGCGATCGCGGCGCTCGTGTGGGCCGTGCCGTCGGGCGGGGGCACCGCGGACGCGATCGGCGCGGCGCTCAGCGCGATCTTCCTGGCGGTCTTCGTGCTGCTCGGCGTGCGGCTGTACCGCGAGGGCCGCGGCCGCATCGAGCTGCTGGGCGACGCCCACCGCCTGCTGCTGTACGCGGCGATCGGCGTCTTCGTCGTCGCGATGGCGGCCCGCCCGCAGCTCGTCGGCACCGGGCCCGGCACCCTGCTGTGGCTGCTGCTCGTCGCCATGCCGATCGCGATGCTCGTCGCGGTCTGGCAGCGCTGGCGCGACGTCTGAGCGCGGGCGGGGCGCGGGGTCCCGCGGGGGCGTCTCCGGCCCGACGCGGGCGACGGCGCCGGTGAGGTCCGGCACGCGGCCGGCACGATGTCGGCACGCTCGGGGGCTCGTTCCGTGACGCGCCCGGCGGCAGGCTCCGGGCATGCCCCTCGCCGCCGCCCCACCGCCCCCGGCCGGCACCGCCGGCCAGGCGTCCGTCGAGCTCGTGGCGCTCCTGCCGCTGCTCGCGCTGCTGCTGCTCGGCCTCGTCCAGGCGGGGCTGTTCGGCCATGCGGCGTGGTCGGCGAGCACGGCGGCGCGGGCGGCCGCCCGCGCCGCCGCCGTCGGCGCCGACCCCGCCCGCGCGGTGCGCGCCGCGGCGCCCGTGGGCGGCCGGCGCGCGCGGATCGAGCGCGACGGCGACACCGTGCGCGTGCGGCTGCCCGTCCCGGCGGTCCTGCCGGTGCGGATGGGGACCGTGGAGGGCGCGGCGCACCTGGAGGCGCAGCGATGAGGCGCGGCGCGGGCGAGGCCGGCCAGGCGTCCGTCGAGACCGTCGCGATCGCGCCGCTCGTCGGGCTGCTGCTCGTGGCGCTCGCGGTGGCGCTGGCGGCCCACCGGGCGGGCGAGGCGGCCGGCCAGGCGGCCCACGCCGCGGGGCTCGCGGCGATGCAGGGCCGCGATCCCCGCGAGGCGGCCCGCGAGGCGGTGCCGGGGCTGGACGCCGACCGCCTGACGGTGCGGGTCGACGGCGCGCGGATCGCCGTGCGCGTGCGCGCGGCGGGCCCGCGCGCGCTCGTCGCGCCCTTCGACGCCGAGCGGACCGTCGTCGCGCGGCGGGCGGAGAACTGACATGGGGCTGCGCGACCTGCTCCTGCGGCCGGAGCGCTGGACCGACGCGGAGGAGAGGACGGCCTCTCCGGGGGCCGGCGGCGATGCCGGGGCCGGCGGCGGCGTGGATGCCGGCCAGGGACCCGTCGGTGCGGCCGCGCCGGACGCGGAGCGCGGCGACCCGCCGGGCGACGGCGAGCGAACCTCCGGCCGGGGCGCCGGGACGCGCACGCGCCGCCGGCCGGACGGGCCGCGCCGCCGCTCCCGCTCCCGGGGCGGGCGCGTCCCGCGGGATGCACCGGACGTCGCCGTCGTCCTGGCGCCGGCCGACCGGGCGCTGCTCGCGGGCGCCGCGGTGGCGGCCGGCCTGCCGGGGCGGGCGCCCGTGCTCGCCGTCTGGTCCCCCGGCGTGGCGGCCGAGGCGGCGCCGGACGCGACCGCGACCGCGACCGCCCGGCGCGGGCGCGACGCCGCGGCGAGCTGCGGGCTCGTGGCGTCCGCCGTCGGGCGGACGGTCCGGGCGCTGCTGCCCGACGACGACGCGCAGGCCGTGGCCGCGGTGGAGCGGCTCGAGGCGCTGCCGGGCCGGGGGCCGCTCGTCGTCGTGGTCGCCGGACCGTGGGGCCCCGCGTTCCTGCGCCTGCTCGAGCGGGTCGGGCACGTCCACGCCGACGGGTCCCCGTCGCTGCTCGCCGCGTCGGCGCGCACCCTCGCCCGCCACGGCGTGACGGTCGCGCCCGTCCCGGCGGCCACGGGGCCGGTCGCCCGGGCCCTGCTGCGCGGCGGCTGGGGCGGGCGCGCGGCCGTCGCGCGGGGCGCGCGGCCGACGCCCGTCGTCGAGCCCGCCGCGCCGGCGGGCGAGGCGGGGCAGGCGCTGCTCCTCGTCCTGCTGGGCCTGACGGTGGCGATCGTGGTGGTCGCGGCGCTCGGCGCGGTGGCGGCCGCCATGGGCGGGCGACAGGAGCGCCAGCGCGCGGTCGACGTCGCGGCGCTGGCGGCGGCCGACCGGATGCGCGCCGACTGGCCCGATCGCGCCGGCGCGCCCGCGCGTCTCGGCCTGGACGCCTACCGGGCCCGTGCGGCGGCCGCCGCGCGCCGCGCCGCGCGCGACAACGGCCTGGAAGCCGTCACCGTCGACTTCCCCGATCCCGAGGCCGACGCCGGGGGCCCGCTGAGCGTCCGCGTGCGGGCGGCCGGCGCGGCCCGGGTGGCGGGCGTCGCGCTCGACACGGCCGTGGCGGCGACCGCCGAGCTGTCGCCGCCCGCCGCACCGGCCGACGAGGCGGTCGCCACCGGCGACGAGTACGACGGGCCGCTCGCGCGCCGGCAGGGCAAGCCGATGCGTCCCGACGTCGCCCTGGCGTTCGACCGGATGAACCGCGCGGCGACCCGGGCCGGCCACCCGCTGGTGGTCACGAGCGGCTACCGCTCCAACGCGGAGCAGGCGCGGCTGTTCGCGGCGCACCCGGACCCGAAGTGGGTCGCGCGGCCCGGGACGAGCCTGCACCGGATGGGCACCGAGCTCGACCTCGGACCGGCGTCCGCGTACGGCTGGCTGGCGGCGAACGCCCCGCGGTTCGGGTTCAAGAAGCGCTACTCGTGGGAGCCGTGGCACTTCGGCTACGTGCGCGACACGGGGTCGGCGCACGTGGCCGAGCAGGGCCGCAACCCCGCCGCGCCGGCGCAGTCGGGGGCGCTCCCGCCGTGGGTGCCCGAGCGGTTCCGGGCGCCGATCCGGGCGGCGGCGATCCGGCACAAGGTGTCGGCGGCGCTGCTGGCGGCGCAGCTGCGGCAGGAGTCGGGGTTCGACCCGAACGCGCGCTCGCCGGTCGGGGCGCAGGGGATCGCGCAGTTCATGCCCGGCACGGCGCGCAGCGTCGGGCTGCGGGATCCGTTCGATCCAGAGCAGGCGATCGACGCGCAGGCCAAGCTCATGGGCGGCCTGCTGCGCCGGCTGGGGTCGGTGCCGCTGGCGCTCGCGGCGTACAACGCGGGGGAGGGCGCCGTGGCGCGCTACCGGGGCATCCCGCCGTTCGCGGAGACCCGCCAGTACGTCGCGCGGATCATCGCGCTGATGAAGGGCTACGACCCGACCGGGGGCCTGGCTGACGCCCTGGCGATCCGGCTGATCGCGTGACCGGCGCGCCCGCATCCCGGTGGCGGCGGGCCGGGGCGGCGCGCGACGTATCCTCGAAGGGATGGCGTCGCGTTCCTCCTCCCCGGGCCGCGTCGAACGGCTGGCCGCGCAACGCAAGGCCCTGCCGGACGGTCCCGGCGTCTACCTCTTCCGCGACCGCGACGGCACGGTCGTCTACGTCGGCAAGGCCCGCTCGATCCGCAAGCGGGTGGCGAACCACTTCTCCAACCCGGTCACGCGCGGGGCGGTCGAGCTCGTGGACGTGATCGACCACATCGAGTTCGTCCTCGTGGCCAGCGAGACGGAGGCGCTGCTCGTCGAGAACGGGTTCATCAAGCAGTACCAGCCGCAGTTCAACATCCGGCTGCGCGACGACAAGTCGTACCCGTACATCTGCGTCACGCTCTCCGAGGACTACCCGCGCGTCTACTCCACGCGCGAGCGGCACCGCCAGGGGTACCGGTACTTCGGGCCGTACTCGAACGCCAAGCGCGTGCGCGCGACGCTCGACCTGCTCGGCCGCCTGTTCCAGTTCCGCACGTGCCAGGGCGCCGAGCCCGGCCGGCGCTCCGGCTCGCCCTGCCTCGACTACCACATCGAGCGGTGCACGGCCCCCTGCGTCGGCTACGTCTCGCGCGCGGAGTACCGCGACGCGATCGGGGGCGTCATGGCGTTCCTCGACGGCCGCTACCGCGAGATCGAGACGACGATCGAGGACCGCATGAAGGACGCGGCCGCGGAGCAGGACTACGAGCGCGCGGCCCGCGAGCGCGACCGCCTGCAGGCCGTCCGCTCGCTGCTCGAGCGCCAGCGCGTGATGGGGCCGTCGATCGGCACGCTCGACGCGATCGCCGTCACGGTCGACGGCGACGACGCCAACGCGCAGGTCTTCCAGGTGCGCGACGGCTCGCTCGTCGACCGCCAGTCCTTCTACCTGACCGGCGTGGCGGGGGAGGCCGTCGGGCGGGGCGAGGAGCCCGACGCCGTCGTGGCCGAGGTCGTCGACCAGTTCGCCATGAGCTACTACGCCGGCGCGGTCATCCCGCCGACCGTGCTCGTGCCCGACGCCGTCTCGCAGCACGACGCGCTGGCCACCGCGCTGTCCGAGATCCGCGGCCGCAAGGTCGAGGTCGTCACCCCGCAGCGCGGCGACCGCCGCCGCATCCTCGACATGGCGATGCGCAACGCCGAGCTCGCGCTGGGGCAGGAGCGGCTGAAGGCCGAGCGCAGCCGCGAGCAGCGGGTCGAGGCGCTGAACGACCTGCAGTCCGCCCTGGGTCTGGAGCGCCTGCCGGTGCGGGTCGAGTGCTACGACATCTCGCACCTCATGGGCAACGAGACCGTCGCGTCCATGGTCGTCCTCGAGGGCGGCGTGCCGGCCAAGCAGCACTACCGCCGCTTCGTCATCCGCGATCTCGAAGAGGGCACGCCGGACGACTTCCGCTCGATGAACGAGGTCCTCCGCCGCCGGATGGCGCAGTGGACCCGCCAGCAGGAGAAGGGGATCGACGAGCCCAACAAGGACGAGTCGTTCGCCGCGCTGCCCGACCTGATCGTCATCGACGGCGGCAAGGGGCAGCTGTCCGCGGGCGTCGGGGCGCTCGAGGGGTTCGTCGAGCGCGGCGTCGCCGTCATCTCGCTCGCGAAGCGGATCGAGGAGGTCTTCCTGCCCGGCCGCAGCGCGCCCGTGATCCTGGGGCACGAGACGCCCGGCCTGCAGATGCTGCAGCGCGCCCGCGACGAGGCGCACCGCTTCGCGATCACCCACCACCGCGGTCGCCGCGACAAGAAGCTGACGGGATCCGTGCTCGACGACCTGCCGGGCGTCGGGCCGGCGCGACGCAAGGCGCTGCTGACGCACTTCGGCTCGCCCGACGCGGTCCTGGCCGCGAGCCGCGACCAGCTCGAGGCGACGCCCGGGCTGCCCGGCAAGCTCGCCCGCGAGATCTACGCCCACCTGCACCGGAGCGTGGGGTCGTGAACGCGCCCGACGACCGGCCGCCCGCGGGATGGCTCCGGTAGCCTGCGGCCCATCGCCCGTCCCGTCGCGCCGCCGCCCGGCGACGCGTCCCCGGGGCGGGTGGTGCGCCAACTGCATCTCGCACCCTCGACCCGATCAAAGGACGGCTCCATGACCGTACGCGTGGGCATCAACGGCTTCGGCCGCATCGGCCGCAACGTCTTCCGCGCCGCCAAGGCGGCCGGCGCCGACATCGAGTTCGTGGCGGTGAACGACCTCACCGACCCGAAGACGCTCGCCCACCTGCTCAAGTACGACTCCATCCTGGGGCCGTTCCCCGGGACCGTCGAGGCGACGGACGCCGGCCTGCTGGTCGACGGCAAGGAGATCAAGGTCTTCGCCGAGCGCGAGCCGGGCAACATCGACTGGAACGCCGTCGGCGCCGAGGTCGTCATCGAGTCCACCGGCTTCTTCACGGACGCCGAGCAGGCGAAGGCGCACCTGAAGGGCGACGTCAAGAAGGTCATCATCTCGGCGCCCGCGAAGAACGAGGACATCACCCTCGTCCTGGGCGTCAACGACGACCAGTACGACAAGGACGCGCACCACGTCATCTCGAACGCGTCCTGCACGACGAACTGCCTGGCGCCGTTCGCGAAGGTCGTCAACGACACGGTCGGCATCAAGCACGGCCTGATGACGACGATCCACGCGTACACGGGCGACCAGCGCCTGCTCGACGCGCCGCACAAGGACCTGCGCCGCGCCCGCTCCGCCGCGACGAACCTCGTCCCGACGTCGACCGGCGCCGCGAAGGCCGTCTCGCTCGTGCTGCCCGAGCTCAAGGGCAAGCTCAACGGCTTCGCGATCCGCTACCCCGCGCCCACGGGCTCCGTCGTCGACCTGACGTTCGAGGCCGAGCGCGAGACGACCGCCGAGGAGCTGAACGCCGCCCTGAAGGCCGCGGCCGACGGCCCGATGAACGGCATCCTCGAGTACACCGAGGACCCGATCGTCTCGACGGACATCGTCACGAACCCGCACTCGTCGATCGTCGACGGCCTGCTGACGTCGGTCATCGACGGCACGCTCGTGAAGGTCGTCTCCTGGTACGACAACGAGTGGGGCTACTCCAACCGCGTCGTCGACCTCGTCGGCCGCGTCCTCTAGCCCCGCCCGCACCGCACGACCCCGAAGGAGACCCGCACGACCATGACCGCTCCCGCCGCCGCCCCCCTCCGGACCCTGGACGGGCTCGACGTCGCCGGGAAGCGCGTCTTCGTGCGGGTCGACTTCAACGTCCCGCTCGCCAAGGAGCCGCCGGCCGACTCGAACGCGCCGGCCGAGCTGATCACGGACGACACGCGCATCCGCGCCGCCGTCCCGACGCTGCAGCGGCTCCTCGACGAGGGGGCGTCGCTCGTCCTCGCCGCCCACCTGGGCCGGCCGAAGGGCGTCGACCCCAAGCTCTCCCTGGCGCCCGTCGCCGCCCGCCTCGCCCAGCTGCTGGAGCGCGAGGTCGTCCTCTCGCCCGAGGTCGTCGGCGAGGAGTCGACGCGCCGCGCGCAGGCACTGCAGCCCGGCGGCGTCCTCATGCTCGAGAACGTCCGCTTCGAGGACGGCGAGACGAAGAACGACGCCGACCTGGCGCAGGCCTACGCCGCGCTGAGCGACGGCGTGTACGTCAACGACGCGTTCGGCGCCGCGCACCGCGCCCACGCCTCGACCGAGGGCGTCGCCCACCACGTGGACCAGCGCGCCGCCGGCCTGCTGCTGCAGCGCGAGGTCGAGACGCTCGAGGGCATCCTGGCCGACCCGGGCCGTCCGCTCGTCGCCATCGTGGGCGGCGCGAAGGTGACGGACAAGATCGGCGTCATCGACGCGTTCCTCGAGCGCGCCGACACGATCCTCATCGGCGGCGCGATGGCGTTCCCGTTCTTCAAGGCGCAGGGCCACGACGTCGGCTCGTCGCTGTGCGAGGACGAGGGCGTCGAGCCCGCCGCCCGCGCGCTCCGCGACGCCGAGCTGAAGGGCTGCCGCCTGCTGCTGCCGGTCGACCTGCGCGTCGGCCGCGAGTTCTCGGCCGACACGGAGCACCGCGACGTCGACGGCGTGGACACGCCCGACGGCTGGATGGGCCTGGACGTCGGCCCGCGCACCGCCGCGGCCTACCGCGAGGAGATCCTCGCCGCCGGCTCCGTCTTCTGGAACGGCCCGATGGGCGCGTTCGAGCTGGCGCCGTTCGCCGCCGGCACCCGCGCGGTGGCCGAGGCCGTCGCCGAGACGACCGCCACGACCGTGGTCGGCGGCGGCGACAGCGCCGCCGCGCTCCAGCAGTTCGGCCTGGGCGACCAGGTCACCCACCTCTCCACGGGCGGCGGCGCGTCGCTCGAGCTCATCGAGGGCAAGACGCTTCCGGGCGTCGAGGCCCTCCGCTGATCCACCGCCCCCTCCCGCACACCCCACGACCTCCGAGGTCCCCGATGTCCCGCACGCCGTTCGTAGCCGGCAACTGGAAGATGCACAAGACGATCGCGGAGGCCGAGGAGTTCGTGAGCGGCATCCTGCCGCTGGTGGGCGACGTCGACGACGTGCAGGTCGGCGTCTGCGTGCCCTTCACGGCGCTGCAGGCCGTCGTCGACTCGACGCGCGGCTCGTCCGTGCAGGTCTACGCGCAGAACGTCCACCAGGCGACGAACGGCGCGTTCACGGGCGAGATCTCGATCCCGATGCTCGACGAGCTCGACGTCCACGGCGTCGTCGTCGGCCACTCGGAGCGCCGCCAGTACTTCGGCGAGACGGACGCCGCGCTGCGCGAGAAGGTCCCGGCGCTGCTCGCCGCGGGCCTGGAGCCCATCCTCTGCGTCGGCGAGACCGAGGCGGAGCGCGAGGGCGAGCAGACCGAGGATGTGCTGCGTCGCCAGACGACCGAGGGCCTGGCCGACGTCGCCGACGCCGACCTGGCGCGGGTGACGATCGCCTACGAGCCCGTCTGGGCCATCGGCACCGGCAAGGTCGCCACGCCGCAGCAGGCGCAGGACGCCTGCGCGTTCATCCGCGCGCTCGTCGCCGACCGCTCGGCCGCGGCCGCCGACGCGATCCGCATCCAGTACGGCGGCTCGGTGAAGCCCGAGAACGCCGCCGAGCTGCTGGGCCTGCCCGACGTCGACGGCGCGCTCGTCGGCGGCGCCGCGCTCGACCCGAAGTCGCTCGCCGCGATCGTCCAGGCGGCGCGCGCATGAGCGCCGCGGGGGAGACGCCGGTCGGCGTGACGCGGCCCGACGCCGCGCCGTCGGTCGCGCTCGTGATCCTCGACGGCTTCGGCCTGGCGGATCCCGGGCCCGGCAACGCCGTCTCCCTCGCGGAGACGCCGACGTTCGACGGGCTCTGGCAGCGCTACCCGCACGCGCAGCTCATCGCGTGCGGCCCCGCCGTCGGGCTGCCCGAGGGGCAGATGGGCAACAGCGAGGTCGGCCACCTCAACCTCGGCGCCGGCACCGTCGTCAAGCAGGACCTGGCCCGCATCGACGACGCCGTCGCCGACGGGTCGATCCGCGAGGTGCCCGAGCTGCAGCGCGCCTTCACCGGCGGGGGCGGCGCGCCCGAGCGCGGCCGCCGCGTGCACCTGATCGGCCTGGTCTCCGACGGCGGCGTCCACTCCGGCTGGACGCACCTGGAGTCGCTCATCCGGACCGGCGTCGAGCTGGGCGTCGACGACCTCGTCGTGCACGCCTTCACGGACGGACGCGACACGCTGCCGACCGCGGGCGCCGGCTACCTGGAGACCGTCGAGGGCTGGTGCGCCGACGCGTCCGCCCAGGGCCCGGGCCACGCCCGCGTCGGCTCGGTGATCGGCCGCTACTTCGCGATGGACCGCGACCAGCGCTGGGAGCGGATCCAGCAGGCGTACGACCTGCTCGTGCACGGGAAGGCCGCGCACCACGCCGGGACCGGCGCCGACGCCGTGCGCGCCGCGTACGACCGCGACGAGACCGACGAGTTCGTCACGGCCACGACCGTCGGGGACGAGGCGACGATCCGCCCCGGCGACGCCGTGATCGTCACGAACTTCCGGCCCGACCGCGTCCGGGAGATCACCCGCGCGCTCGCCCAGCCGGGCTTCGCGGACGTCGACCGCGGCACCCCGGACGGCGCGCCGCCGGTGCGCCCCGAGGACTACGTGTGCATGACGCAGTACAAGGCCGACTGGCCGTACCCCGTCGCGTTCCCGCCGCGCAACCCCGAGATCACCCTGGCCGACGTGATCGAGTCCACGGGCGGCGCGCAGATCCACGTGGCGGAGACCGAGAAGTACCCGCACGTCACGTACTTCTTCAACGGCGGCATCGAGGCGGAGCACCGCGCCGAGTTCCGCGACGTCGTCCCGAGCCCGCGCGACGTGCCGACGTACGACCACAAGCCCGAGATGTCGGCCCGCGAGGCCGCCGCCGCGTTCGTGCGGCTGTGGCAGGAGCACGACCCGCGCTTCGGGATCATCAACTTCGCCAACCCGGACATGGTGGGCCACACGGGCTCCATCCCGGCGGCCGTGAAGGCGATCGAGACCGTCGACGCGTGCCTGGCCGACGTCGTGCGCGTCGTGACGGAGAGCGGGGGCGTGCTGCTCGTCACCGCCGACCACGGCAACGCGGACCACATGCTCGAGCCCGACGGGTCGCCGAACACCGCGCACTCGCTCAACCCGGTGCCGTTCGTGGTCACCCGCGAGGGCCTGACCCTGCGGGACGAGGGCGTGCTGGCCGACGTGGCGCCGACCGTCCTGGACCTGCTCGGCGTGGAGCAGCCCGCGGCGATGACCGGGCGCTCGATGATCGCGGGCGACGCGGCCTAGGACGGGCCGGGGCGCCGGACGGCGCCCCGGCCCGGCGCGGCTCAGCCGCGCAGCGGCTGCAGCAGCTCGGCGATCTTCGCCAGGCGCTCGCCCTGGTACCGGGCCTTCGCCTGCACGTCCTCCGGCAGCGCGGCGTCGGTCGCGCCGCCGCTCGGGTAGCCCGTGCCGTACGGGTTGCCGCCGGCACCGTACGGGTCCTCGCCGGTGTAGCCCGTCGGGACGATCACGGCGCCGAAGTGCGCGAAGACGTTGTTCAGCGTCAGGATCGTGGACTCGTTGCCGCCGTGGGCGTTGCTCGCCGAGACGAACGCCGTGGCCGCCTTGTCGGCCAGCAGCCCCTGCGCCCACTGCGGGCCGAGCGAGTCGATGACCTGCTTGAGCTGCGCCGACGGCGTGCCGTAGCGCGTCGGGGTGCCGAGGGCGTAGCCGTCCGCCCACACGAAGTCGTCCGCGGCGACCTCGGGGACGTCCTTCGTGGCGTCGAGGTGCGCCTGCCACGCGGGGTTGGACGCGACGGCCTCCGGCGGCGCGAGCTCGGGCGCCTTGCGCAGGCGCACCTCGGCGCCGGCGCTCTCGGCGCCGGCCGCGACGGCGGTGGCCAGCCGGTGGACGTTGCCCGTCGACGAGTAGTAGGCGACGAGGATCTTCGTGCTCATGCGGTTCTCCAGGGTGGGGAGCGGGGGGGGTGCGTGGACCACGTACCCGTGCCGACCATAACGGACTAGGCACAGGCGCTTGCCGGTGCAACAATGTGAGCACCATGAGCACCCCCGAGACCGACACGACGACCGGCGCCCGCCTCCTCAGCACGCGCGAGCTGGCGGCGTGGCGGGGCATGCTGCGCTCGTACGTCCTGCTGCAGCGCGAGCTGGAGACCGAGCTGGAGCAGCGGCACGGGCTGCAGAACTCCACGTACGAGGTCCTCATGCTGCTGTCCGACGCCCCGGACGGGCAGATGCGGCTGTCGGACCTGGCCAAGAGCGCGGTGCTCAGCCGCAGCGGCCTGACCCGCCTGATCGACCGCCTCGAGAAGGACGGCCTCGTGGTCCGCAACCGCTGCGAGACCGACGCGCGGGGCTACTTCGCGGTGCTGACGGACGAGGGCCGCCGGCGCGTCGCGGCGGCCCGCGCCGACTACCTCGAGGAGGTGCGCGCCCGCTTCCACGACCTGCTGACCGCGGAGGAGCAGGATCAGCTCGGTGCGATCTGGACGCGCGTGCTCGACCGGATCGAGCCGGGCCTGCGCCCGTAGCCGCCGCCGGCCGCGCGGCCGGCCGCTCCACGTCCCCACGGGCCGTCGCGACGCGACGGCCCGTCGTCGTTCCGGGCCCGAAGGTCGCGATCCGGCCCGAGCGAAGGGACGCACAAGACTTGACACGGAAGGACTCAGGTTTCATCATGGCGGTGTACCCGCAAACCGTCGACCTGGAGGTCACCATGGCGATCATCCGTTGGGAGCCCGCGCGCGAGCTCGGCTCGCTGCAGCAGGAGGTCAACCGCGTCTTCTCCGCGTTCTTCGACCCGGCCGTCGGCCCGACGTCGCGGTGGACGCCGGCCGTCGACCTGATCGAGCGCGAGGGCTCGTTCGTGCTCGTCGCCGATCTGCCGGGCGTGAAGCCCGAGGACGTCGCGATCGAGGTCGAGGGCGACGTGCTCTCCCTCTCCGGCGCCCGCGAGATGCGTCGCGAGGTGCGTGAGGGCGGCGTGGTCCGGGCCGAGCGCGCGAGCGGCGCGTTCCGGCGGCAGCTGCAGCTGCCCGAGGGCGTCGACGCCGAGGCGATCACGGCGCGCTTCGAGCACGGGGTGCTCGAGGTCGAGATCCCGAAGCCCGAGCGCGCGAAGCCGCGCCGCGTCGCGGTCGAGATCGCGGGCGCGCCGAAGACGCTCGACGCCGCCGAGGACGGTGCCGACGGCGACCGCGCCGAGGCGCCGGCGGCGGCCGGCAGCGCCGCGTAGTCCCGCGCCTCCGCGAGCGACGGCCTGCGACGGCGGCCCCGACGGGCCGCCGTCGCCACGTCGGCGCCGCGGGCCCGTCCGGGGGCGCGCGGGACGGTGGTCCGGCCGCCTACGATGGACCGTCATGGACGCCTCCCCGACGCCCGCCCTCGACGCCCCGCCGCGCCCCGCCGCCGAGCGCCCCCGAGAGGTCTTCCGCATCGAGGCCCGCGCCGAGGGCGACGGCCTGCGCGCCCGCGCGGGCGTCATCTCGACCGCGCACGGCGAGATCCGCACGCCGGGCTTCGTGCCGCTGGCCACGAAGGCCACGGTCCGCGGGCTGCTGCCGCACGAGGTCGCCGACCTGGGCTTCGACATCGTCCTGGGCAACACGTTCCACCTGATGCTCTCGCCGGGCCACGAGCTGATCCGCGAGCACGGCGGGCTGCACCGGTTCATGGGCTGGGACGGCCCGATCATCACCGACTCCGGCGGCTTCCAGGTCTTCTCGATGGGCCACGGCACCGTCGCGGACGAGATCAAGGGCCGCACGACGGGCCAGGGGCAGCGCGGCCACGGCCGGATCGACGCGATCGAGGAGCAGGGCGTGCGCTTCCGCTCGCACCTCGACGGGTCGAAGCAGTTCCTCTCGCCCGAGCGCTCCATGGAGGTCCAGGCGGCGCTCGGCACCGACCTGGCCGTCGTCTTCGACGAGTGCACGCCGTTCAACGTCGACCGCGAGTACACGGCGCGCTCGACGGAGCGCACGCACCGCTGGCTCGAGCGCTGCCTGACGTGGCACGAGCAGCACGCCCCCGGCTGGCAGCTCGTCTACGGCATCGTGCAGGGCGGCGTGTACGAGGACCTGCGCGCCGAGGCGGCCCAGCTCGTCGCCGCCTCGCGGGCCGACGCGATCGCCATCGGCGGGTCGCTCGGCGAGCACAAGGACCAGATGAACGAGGTCGTCGGCTGGACGACCTCGCACGTGGGCGGCGCGTTCGAGCGCAAGCCCCGCCACCTGCTGGGGATCGGGGAGATCGACGACCTCGTCCGCGGCGTCGAGCAGGGCATCGACACGTTCGACTGCGCGATGCCCACGCGCCTGGGCCGCCACGGCATGGCGCTCGTGCCGAATCCCGACCGCCGCTGGCGCGTCGACCTGACCCAGGCGCGGTGGAAGCTCAGCCAGGAGCCGCTCTGCGAGGGCTGCGACTGCCCGGCCTGCGCCCAGGGCTTCACCCGCGGCTACCTGCGCTACCTCGTCGCCAACCGCGAGCTGCTCGGCATGCGGCTGCTGACGCTGCACAACCTCGCGTTCGTCCAGAAGGTCATGACGCGGCTGCGCACCGGCATCCTGGAGGGCCGCCTGGCCGAGGAGGCCGCCGCGATCCGCGGCGGCGTCATGCCGTAGGGCGGGGGAGGGCCCGCGGCCGCCGGAACGGCCGCGGAGCGCGCCGCGGCCCTTCGCGGCCCGACGGCGCCGGGCCCGCGGCCCGGCGCCGCTACTTGGTGTTGTCCTGGATCAGCTGCTGCAGATCGTTGCCGACGTCCCGCGCGGTCTTGCCCGCGATGTCGCGCAGCTTCGGCGCGACCTCGTTCTTCGCGAGCGAGTACACGCCGAAGCCGATCGCCGCGAGCAGCACGACGAGCAGCACCAGGTTGCGGAGCATCCGGCCCAGGCAGCCGCCGCCCCGCCGCTTCGGCGCGGCCGGCGGCTCCTGGTTCCAGGCGCCGGGCTGCGCGGCGCGCCGCGGGGCGGCCTGCGGCGGCGGGGCGGTGCGCCGCGGCTCGCGGGCGGTCCGGGCCGGCACCGCCTGGTGCTCGGCCGTGCCCGTGCCCCGTCGGCCGGGGCCGGGCTGGAGCATCGTGCGCTCCGCCGGATCCTCGTCGTCCGGGTCGAAGTCGCGCTGGATGTCGGCGATCTGGCCGCGGGGGACGATCGCCGTCGCGCCCGTGACGGGGTGGACGACCCGCGTGCGCTCGCCCGGATCCTCGGGGCCTACGCCCGCGGCGCCGTCGTCGAGCGCCTGGGCGTACGCCTCGGCGCTCGGGTAGCGCATCTCGGGCTCCAGGCTCAGCGCGCGGTCGACGACCAGGCCGATCTCGGGCGGCACCTCGGCGTTGAGCTGGTCGAGCAGCGGCGGGGCCTCGCGCTGCTGCTTCAGCGCCAGGGCCGCCAGCGAGTCCGCCTCGTACGGCAGCCGCGCCGCGAGCATCTGGTACGTGACGACGCCGAGCGCGTAGATGTCGGCGGCCGGGCCCACGTCGCCGCCCGTCGCCTGCTCCGGCGCCAGGTAGCTCGCGGTGCCCACGACGGAGCCGATCTGCGTGATCGACGACTCCTCGGCCATCGCCTTGGCGATGCCGAAGTCGGCGATCTTCACCGTGCCGTCCTCGGCGAGCAGGATGTTGCCCGGCTTGACGTCGCGGTGGATCACCCCGTTGCGGTGCGCGTAGTCCAGGCCGCGGGCGGCCTGGCCGACGATCGAGATCGTCTCGGGCACCGACAGGTAGCCGCGCTCGTGCAGCAGCTGCGCGCCGGACTGGCCGCGCACGGCCTCCATCACGATGAAGTACCGACCCGTCGCCTCGTCGAAGCCGAAGTCGAAGACCTGGACGATGTTGTTGTGGACCAGGCGGGCGGCCGACAGGGCCTCGCGGCGGAAGCGCGAGACGAACTGGCGGTCGTCGGCCAGGTGCTCGGCGAGGAGCTTGACCGCGACGTGCCGCTCGAGCCGGCGGTCGAACGCCAGCCGGACGGTGGACATGCCGCCGGAGCCCAGGCGCTCCCCGAGCTCGTAGCGGTCGGCGAGGACGTCGCTCACCAGCCACCACCGCCCTTCAGCGCCTCGCGGGCGGCCTCGCGGGCCTCCTTCGCGGCCGCGCGCGCCCGGTCGCGCAGCTCCTTCGTGCGCTCGCGCCAGCCCGCGCCCCGCTCGGACGCGCCCGGGGCGTCGACGCCCGGCGAGATGCCGCCCGAGTCGTCGTCGGACCCGTCGTCGGTCGTCGTGCCACCGCCCTCGCCGCTGCCCGGATCGGGGCCGGACCCGGGATCGGTGCCGCCACCGGGATCGGTCGTGGTCGTGTCGTCCGGGTCGGTCGTCGTGGTGTCGTCCGGCGTCGTCTCGGGCGGCGTCGTCTCCGTCGTCTCCGGCGGCGTCGTCTCCGTCGTCGGCGGGGGAGTGGTCTCCGTGGTCGGCGTGCGCTCCTCGCACTCCGAGTCCGCCTTCTCCCGCAGCGCGCGGAAGCCCTCGCGCAGACGGTCCTTCAGCGCCCCGTCGACGCTCGACGGCAGGTCGCCGACGCGCTGCAGGCCCTCGCGCGCCGCGCTCGCCGCCTCGTCGCAGCGGCCGTCGGCGACGGCCTGCTCGACCGCGGACACGCTCTTCTGCAGGTCCTCCGCCGAGGACCCGTCGAGCAGCCCCTTCCCGCTGCCGCAGCCGGCGAGGGCCGCGGCGGCGCAGGTCAGGACGAGGGGGATCGTGCGGCTCGGGAACATCGCGGACAGGATGGGCGGAAGGCTACCGGCCGACGCTCAGGCGGTCCGCCAGTGCGGTCGGCAGGCCGGCCTCGCGGATGGCCCGGGCGGCCCCGTCGACGTCGTAGCGGACACGGCGCCAGGTGGCCCGGCCCTCGTACGGGTCGAGCTCGAGCCACGCGGCCCGCGGGTCCTCGTCGCGCGGCTGGCCGACGCTGCCGGGGTTCAGCAGCCAGCGGCGTGCGCCGATCGCCGCGGCCGCGCCGTCGCCGCGGCGCTCGAGCGCGACCGGATCGGTGCCGGCGCGCGAGAAGGACAGGGGGACGTGCGTGTGGCCGATGAGCGCCACCTGCTCGTCGAACGCGTCCAGCGACGCCTCGGCCTGCTCCGCCGTCAGCACGTACTCCCAGACGGGGTGCAGCGGGCTGGCGTGCACGAGCAGGCAGCCCTGGGCGGTCGCCTGCGGGCGCAGGGTGCCGAGCCACTCGCGGTGCTCCGCCGACAGCTCCTGCGCCGTCCAGCGCACCGCCGCGGCGGCGTCGGGCGAGAACGCGTCCGACGGCAGGGTGCCGATCGCGACCAGGTCGTGGTTGCCGGCCAGGCAGACGGTCGCGAACCGGCGGACGGTGGCGACGCACCCGTTCGGATCGGCGCCGTAGCCCACGACGTCGCCCAGGCACCACACCTCGTCGCAGCCGCGGTCGTCGGCGTCCGCCAGGACCGCGTCGAGCGCGTGGCGGTTGCCGTGGATGTCGGAGATGACGGCGACGGGCATACTCGGGGCGATGGCGCGCGACCGCAGGCACGAGGGGAAGACGACGCCCCGTGGCGGGCGGTCGGCCGTCCCGGCGCGCCCGGAAGGACGCGTGCCGGCGGCGCGGATCGACGGCGAATCGTACCCGAAGGCCCGTGCCGGCCGCCCGGCCCGGGAGACGGACCGGTGAAGGTCACGGTCGTCGCCGTCGGCCGCACCCGGGCGCCGTACGCGGACGACCTGGCGCACTACGAGAAGCTGCTGCGGCCCTACGTCAAGCTCGAGTCGATCGAGCTGCGCGACGACGCCGACGCGGACGCGGTGGCCCGCCGCGTGCCCGACCGCGCGCACTGCGTCCTGCTCGCGATCGACGCCCCGGCGCGCGACTCCGTCCGTCAGGCCGCGTGGCTCGAGGAGCGGCGCGCCAGCGGCCGCGACCTGTGCTTCGTGCTCGGCGGCGCCGACGGCCTGGACCTGCCGCGCGCCGACGAGCGGGTGTCGTTCGGCCCGATCACCCTGCCGCACCAGCTCGCCCGCGTCATCGTGCTCGAGCAGCTCTACCGCGCCCACCGCATCCTCCGCGGCGAGCCCTACCACCATTAGGGATGGGGTGCGGGCCCCGCCCCGAGCGTCGCGGGACGGGCGGCTTCCCGGCGCGGCCGGGCTCGGCGCACCCGCAGGGGCCTCCGACGTCGGGCCGGCCGTGACCGTCGTCACGGCGCGGAACGCGCGCGCACGGGGCGGGCGCGCGTCCTATGGTTGGGGTCACCGTGACCGACGCGACCATCTCTCCGCTGCAGCGCCTCCGCACCGTCCTCGACGACGCCGTGCTGAACGTCACCGGGGGCGAGCGACCGCGATCGGCGCCGACGCTGGACCGCCCGAAGCAGGCCGCGCACGGCGACTACGCGACGAACGCGGCGATGCTGCTGCCCAAGCTCGTCGGCGCCGCGCCGCCGATGATCGCCGAGCGGCTGTCCGTCGCCCTGCGCGAGCACCTGGGGGACGACCTGCTGGACGTCGACGTCGCGGGGCCGGGCTTCCTCAACCTGCGGCTCTCGGACGCGTGGCTCCTGCGCGCGCTGTCGGACGTCGTCGCGGCCGGCGAGCGCTTCGGCGCGCAGGGCGCGGGGGAGGCCGCCGAGCGCATCCACCTGGAGTACGTCTCGAACAACCCGACGGGCCCGGTCCACATCGGCGGCGCCCGCGGCGCCGCGTTCGGCTCGGCGCTCGCCAACCTGCTGCGGTTCCACGGCCACACCGTGCACCGCGAGTACTACGTGAACGACCACGGCAACCAGGTCGAGCTGTTCGGCCAGTCGCTGCAGGCCCGCGCCCGCGGCGAGGAGCCGCCGGAGGAGGGCTACCAGGGCGGCTACGTCGCCGAGGTCGCCGCGCGGATCCCCGACGCCGCCACCCGTCCGGTCGAGGAGGTCGCCCGCGAGGGCATCGCCCTGATGGTCGCGAGCCAGAAGGCGTCGCTGGAGGCGTTCCGCACCGACTTCGACGAGTGGTTCTCCGAGCGCTCGCTGCACGAGCCGCGCACGACCGAGGACGGCTCCGCGCACGAGAGCAAGGTGCAGGAGGCGTTCGCCGTCCTCGCCGAGCAGGGCCGCACGTACGAGCAGGACGGCGCGCTGTTCCTGCGCACGACGGAGTCCGGCGACGACAAGGACCGCGTGCTCGTCCGCGCCGACGGCCGCCCGACGTACTTCGCGTCCGACGTGGCCTACCACCACGACAAGCGCACCCGCGGCTTCGACCGCGTGATCGACGTGCTCGGCGCCGACCACCACGGCTACGTCGCGCGCGTCGAGGCGGCGTTCGAGGCGCTCGGCGGCGACCGCGACCGCATCGAGCTGCTGATCACGCAGTTCGTGAACCTGTTCGAGCACGGCGAGCGGGCGCGGATGTCCAAGCGCGCCGGCGAGTTCGTCGCCCTCGACGACCTCGTGGACGACATCGGCGTCGACGCGGCCCGCTGGTACCTGCTGGCGCGCTCCCACGACACGACGATCGACCTGGACCTGGCGGACGCCCGCGCGCAGTCGGCGGAGAACCCCGTCTACTACGTGCAGTACGCGCACGCCCGCATCCGCTCGATCCTGGCCCGCGCCGAGGCCGGCGAGACGACGGGCGCGCGGCCGGACGGCAGCACCGCCGCGGCCGGCGAGGACATCGTGCCGGCCGAGCGGGCGCTGCTGCTCGACCTGCTCTCGTGGCCCGACGAGGTCGCCGAGGCCGCCAGCCGCCGCGCCCCGCACCGCCTGGCCACCTACGCCCTGGCGCTCGCCCGCCAGTTCTCGGCGTTCTACCGCGACTGCCCGGTGCTGGCCGAGGACCTGCCGCCGGTCGTGCGCGAGCGGCGCCTGGACCTGTGCCGCGCGACGGCCGGCACGCTCGCCGGCGCGCTCGGCGTCCTGGGCGTGACCGCGCCGGAGCGGATGGCCGAGCGCGAGGACTGAGGACGCGCGGGCCGGCCCGCGTCCGGCGCGCGGGCCGGACGGCGCCCGGCCCGCCGCCCGTCCGTCCGACGGCCCGCCGCGCGCCCGTCCGCCCGGCGGACCCGCCCACCCGTCCTGGGGCGTGGCGCGCGTCCGCGCCGCCTGGCAGCATCGCCGCCATGCGCGTGGCGTGGCGGCGGCCCATCCTGCTCGTGGTGGGCGTCCTGGCGGCGACGGCCGGACTGACCGGGCCCGCGGCGGCGCGCTCCGTCAGCGACCCGGACATCGGCTGGCCCCCGGCCCTGCGGCGCGAGCTGCGGCTGCCGGCGATCGACGCGCGACCCTGTCGCCGGCGGACCACCCGCGCGATGGTGCGCCTGCAGGACCGGGTCTCGGACGCGAACCTCGACACGGCGCTGCGCCGGATCCTGCGCCACGCGCCGGGCGCGAACCTGTGGGGGAACGCCTGGTACACGAGCTGCCACGGCGGACGGCTGCAGGTGGGCGTCGCGAGCGGTGCCGACCGCCGGACCACGCGCCGCGCGGTGCGCGCCACGCGCCGCCTGCTGCGCGGGCGCGGCGTCGCGGACGACGTGCGGCTCGTCGCGGTGCGGTCGACCTCGCGGCAGCTGTCCCAGGCCCAGGCCGAGCTCGGTCGGCTCTTCCGCTTCGAGGGGGAGGAGGGTGGCCCCGCCGGCCTGCTCGTCGAGACGAGCCTCGACACGCGGCGCAACGCCGTGAAGGCCGTCGTCTCGAGCCGGGCGACGAAGGAGGACGGCGACCGCCTGCGCGCGTGGGCCGCGGCGTCGCCGGTCAACGTCGTCCTGCGCTTCACGCCGCCGCGAGACCCGAACGCGCCGATTCCGACGTACGCGGCGAGCACGACGCTGGACCGGTCCACCGTCGATCGGGCCGCGTCGACGGTGACGGTGACCGTCGACGACCCGGACTGCGCGGCCGACGAGACGTTCGACACGGCCGCCCGGTTCGCGGGCGTGCAGGTGACGCGCAGGCCGCACGCCTACGTCCTGACGGTCCGGTTGCGGGTGAACCCCGACTGGTCGTACGCGACGTGCGAGGGGACGGTCGACCCGCGGCTGCAGGTGCGCGTGCCGGTCGTGCTGCCCGGGGTGCTCGGCCGGCGGGGCCTGGTCGACGGCGCGCGCGACGTCGGTCCGGCACCGATCGTCCTGCTGCCGCCCGTCGGCGCGCGGGCGATCCGCTCCCTCGTCCCGCGCTGGAGCTACACCGGCGACGACTGCGACGCCCCGGCCGTCCGCCGCGCCTTCCGCGGCCGGCCGACCAGCTCGTGGTGCGTCTTCTGATCCGCGCTAGCGCTCGAAGAACCGCAGGATGGCGTCCAGGCCGAGCGCCTCGGTCAGCTCGCGCGCGTGGCCGGCCAGGCGCTGCATCTCGTGGTTGGCGACGAGCCAGCCGACGATGAGCAGCAGCACGCCGCCGATCGCGGTGATGACGGTGAAGTGGTCGCGCAGGATGCGGGCCGCGCCCGTGACCTTCTCGAACGCGAGCGCGGACGCGAGGAACGGCACCGCCAGCCCCAGGCCGTAGGCGAGCAGCAGGAACGCGCCGCCGCCCACGCCGGTCTGGGCGGCCGCGGCGGTCAGGATCGCCGCGAGGATCGGGCCGGTGCACGGGGTCCAGGCGACGGCGAACGCCATGCCGGCGATCATCGGGCCGCCGGTGCCAGCCTTCCGCAGCAGCACCTCGGGGCGCAGCGTGCGGTTGAGCAGCGGCACCACCGGCGTCAGCAGGTAGATCGCCCCCATCAGCATGAGCAGCACGCCGGCGACGACGTCGAGCGTGTTGCGCGAGCTCGCCAGGGGCGCGCCCAGGCCGTTGGCGAACAGGCCGAGCACGACGAAGACGAGCACGAAGCTCAGGCAGAACAGCGCCGCCGGCCCGAGGATGGCCCCGGTGCGACGCTCGGCCGCGGGCCGGATCGACTCGCCGCCGGTCAGCACCGACAGGTAGCCGGGGACGAGCGGCAGCACGCAGGGCGAGGCGAACGACAGCAGGCCGGCCGCGAACGCCGCGAAGACCGTCGGGTCCGCGGCGGCGAGGGGCAGGGCCCCGCTCATCCGAAGCGCGCGAGGTCGGCGTCCAGGCGGCGACGGTCCTCGTCGCTCAGCGCGGGCACGTCGTCGTCGGCCGCCTCCGCGGCGGGGGCGGCGGCCGCGCGGCGACGCCAGCGGCGGACGAGGAGCGTCAGCAGCGCCAGGGCCAGCAGCGCGCCGAGCGCGGGCAGCAGCCAGCGGGCCGTCTGCAGGCCCTTCTCGGGCGGGTTGAGCAGCACCTGGTCGCCGTAGACGTCGACCATCCCGGCGATGACCTCGTCCTTCGTCTTCCCCTGGGCGATCAGCCGCTCGATCTCGCCGCGCTCCTTGTTGGCCTGCACCGCGTCGGACTGGTTCAGCGGCGTCTTGCAGGTCACGCACATCAGCTCGGCCTCGACCTCCTGCAGCGTCGTGCGCGGGGTCGCGGCGCCGGCCGCGGCGGGCGCGGCCAGCAGCAGCGCGAGCAGCAGCGCCAGCAGCGCAGGGGTGCGGCGGGGCCGGGCGGTCATCGGGCGAGCACGTGCTTCGGCACGCCGGCGCGCTCGAGCGCGGAGTCCAGGAACTCCTCCGTCACCTGCGTGCGCGCGATCGCGTGGATCCGGCCCTGGCGGTCCAGGATGAACGTCTCGGGCATCGCCCGGGCGCCGTACTCCTGCGCCATCTTCGTGCCGGGATCGCGGAGCGACGTGTACGTCAGGCCGAACTTCTTCTCGAACGCCAGGCTGTCGGCGGGCGCGTCGTTGAACGTGATCCCCAGGACGGTGCCGACGCCGGCCTTCCGCAGCCGCCGGTGGGTCTTCTCCAGCAGCGGGGCCTCGTCGCGGCACGGGTCGCACCACGAGCCCCAGAAGTTCAGGACGACGACCTGGCCGCGGTAGTCCGCCAGCCGGCGGCGCGCCGCGCCGGTCAGCTCGGGCAGCGCGTGGTCGGCGCCGGGCGCGGCGACGGGCGTGCCCGCCTCGACCTGCGCGTCGAGCGTCTGCTCGTGCTTCTCGGACGCGGGCGTGCGCGTGAGGGCGTACCCCAGCACGGCGACGAGGACGACGGCCAGGACGCCCAGCAGCGCGGGCACGGCGGATCGACGCATGCCCCAACGGTAGTCCCTCGCGCGCGCACGGGCGCCGTGGCGCGCGGCCGCGCCCAGGCCGCGGCGCCGACGCCGCGGCCCGACCCGCGCTATCCTGCGCCGGGCGTGCGGCAGTAGCTCAGTTGGTAGAGCATCAGCTTCCCAAGCTGAGGGTCGCGAGTTCGAGCCTCGTCTGCCGCTCCTCATCGATGCCCCGGCCCGCGGCCGGGGCGTCGTGCGTTCCGCGCCTACCCGTAGTGCGCGAAGAAGAAGAACCAGACCGCGAAGGCGACGAGCGCGGCGGTGACGGAGAGCACCATCACGACGTCCAGCGCCGAGGTCTGGCGGCCGGTCGTCCGGCCGTCGCGCAGGGACTGGTTCCACGGCATCCGCACGCTGACCTCGTCCGAGCCGCCCTGGGTGCGCGCGTAGAGCGCGTTGAGCACCGCGAGCACCTTGACCATCACCGCGCCGGTGATCGCGATCGCGACGATGATGAACAGCGCCTGGCCCATCGTCAGGCCCTGCGAGTCGGCGCGCGCCGCGGTCACCCGGATCCACAGGTACGGGTTGCCGAGCCACATGAACAGGCCGCCGAGCAGCATGAGCAGCAGGACCCCGAGCCCCGCGAGTCGCCGGATCAGCGTCATCGCGGCCGATCCTACCCGCGGTCGCGCATGCCGATCCGCGGGCGACGCGCGGCGCGGGGGCGGGGTGGCTCGGTCGACGGGCCGTTCTCGCAATACTGGAGGGCGATGACGCGGAAGCTGCGGCTCACCTTCGCGATCGTTGCCGCGATCGCGCTCGCCGGCGCCCTGCTCTACACGAGCTTCGCGGGGTCGGCCGAGGCGCGGCAGCCCAGCCAGCTCGCGGGCGCCCAGGCCGGCACGAAGTACCGCCTGACCGGCGTGGTCGTGAAGGGCTCGTTCGCGCGCAAGGGCGAGACGATCACCTTCCGCGTGAAGGACCGCACCGGCAGCGCGTCCGTGCCGGTCACCTACACGGGCCAGGTGCCCGATCCGTTCCGCGAGGGCCGCGAGGTCATCGTCACGGTCCAGAAGACGGGCGCCGTCTTCACGGGCCAGCCGGACTCGCTGATCACGAAGTGCCCGTCGAAGTTCGACGACGGCAAGGGCGGTCAGAAGATGGAGTGGCGGGACGCGGACGACAACGTCGTCAGCGGGCAGTAGGTCCCCGTGGAGCTGCTCGGCCGCGGCCTGATCGTCCTGGCGCTGCTCGTCGGCGCCTACGGAGCGGTCGCCAGCGTCGTCGGCGCGCGCCGACGGCAGGTCGCCGCCCGCGCGGCCGACCGCGACCCGGGCGCCGTCCTGGACGGCGACGCCTGGGTCGTCTCCGGCCGCCGCGCCGTCTACCTGGTCGCCGCGCTCACGACCGCCGCGTTCGTCCTCGTCGAGATCGCCTTCGTCCGGACCGACCTGCGCTTCGACGTCGTCGCGAGCCACTCCTCGTCGACGACGCCGCTCTTCTACCGGATCGCCGCGCCGTGGTCCTCGCAGGAGGGCTCGCTGCTGCTGTGGGTCTGGCTGCTCTCCCTCTGGAGCTCGCTCGTCCTGTGGCGCTCCGGCCGCCGGATGGGCGACGTCGTCCCGTGGGCGCAGGCCGTCCTGCTGGCGCTCGGCGCGTTCTTCCTGCTGCTGCTCACGTTCTGGACGTCGCCGTTCGCGGTCAGCTCGCCCGTGCCGGTCGAGGGGGAGGGGCTCAACCCGCTCCTGCAGTACCCGAGCATGATGATCCACCCGCCGATGCTCTACGCGGGGTACACGCTGTTCGCGGTGCCGTTCGCGTTCGCGGTGGCCGCGCTGATCGCCGGGCACGTCGGCTCGGACTGGATCCGGCAGACGCGCCGCTACACGCTCGCGGCGTGGCTGCTGCTCGGCATCGGCATCGTCCTCGGCTCGCGCTGGAGCTACGCCGAGCTCGGCTGGGGCGGCTACTGGGGCTGGGACGCCGTCGAGAACGCGTCGCTCATGCCGTGGATCCTCGGCACCGCGTTCCTGCACTCCGTGATGATCCAGGAGAAGCGCGGCATGCTGCGCACCTGGAACGTGTCGCTGATCCTCGCGACCGGCATCCTGTGCGTGCTCGGCACGTTCATCGTCCGCTCGGGGATCCTCTCGTCGATCCACGCCTTCGGCTCCTCGACCGTCGGCGCGCAGTTCCTGCTGCTGCTGGCCGTCATGGTCGCCGGCGCCATCGGCCTGGTGACGTGGCGGCGCGGGATGCTGCGCTCGGAGCACCGCATCGACTCGCTGCTCTCGCGCGAGGCGCTGTTCCTGGCCGGCAACGTCGTGCTCGTCGGCCTGGTCCTCGTGATCCTGTGGGGCACGTTCTTCCCGCTGCTCGGCGAGCTGCTCACGGGCGAGCAGCGGCCGCTCGAGACCGTCTGGTGGGGCCGCTTCGTCGGGCCGCTCGCGCTGCTGCTCACCCTGCTGATGGGCGTCGGGCCGCTCGCCGCCTGGCGGCGCACGACCGCGGCCCACGCCTGGCGTCAGGTCCGCGCGCCGCTGGCCGTCGCGGTCGTGGCGACCGTCGCGGCGCTCCTGCTCGGCGCGGGCGGACGCCTGGACGTCGTGCTCGCCGTGCTGCTGGGCGGCTTCGTCCTGGGCGCGGTCGGCCAGGAGCTCGTCCGCGGCGTGCGCGCACGCCGCACGGCCCACGGCGAGTCCGTCGCGCTGGCCCTGCCGCGCCTCGTCGGCCGCAACCGCCGGCGCTACGGCGGCTACCTCGTGCACGGCGGCTTCGCCCTGCTCGTCGTGGCGGTCGCCGCCAGCTCGGCGTTCAAGGACACGCACCGCGTGCACGCGACCGTCGGCGAGCGGATCCGCGCCGGCGGCTACGAGCTGCGCTACGAGGGCGCGATCGGCGACTACAAGGTCGACGGCAAGCAGCGCCTGCAGAAGATCGTCCTGGGCGCGACGGTCGGCGTGTACCGCGACGGCAAGCGGATCGAGACGATCCACCCGACGCGCGAGTACTTCCCGTCGCTCGACCCGCAGTACGGCCCGGTCAGCCGCTTCTTCATGGGCGAGGCCGCGACCGAGGTGGCCCTCGACGCCGGCGTGACGCGCGACCTGTGGGTGGCGATGCAGCCCGACGGCGACGCCCTCGCCGGCGCGCTCGAGGCGCTCGACAAGCAGCTCGAGGGCACGACCGCGCCGTACGCCCGCGGCCCGGTGCTGGCGGTGCGCCTGGCGCAGCTCTACGCCCAGCGCCCGTCGCCCGTCACCTTCCAGGTCATCGTCTCGCCGCTCGTCACGTGGATCTGGATCGGCGCGCTCATCATGGGGCTCGGCTCGCTCCTGGCGCTCTGGCCGGGGGGCGACCTGCAGGCCCGGCGCGTCCGGGCCAAGCAGGCCGCCCGCGTGGCCCGCGACGTCCGCCGGCCCCAGCCCGGCGTCGGCGAGCCGCAGGTCACCGCCGCGAGCGCGCACGAGGGGACGTCCGCATGAGCGTCGCCGCGCCGCTCCTGATCCTGCTCGTCTTCGGCGTCTGCCTCGTCCTGCTCTCGCAGCCGCTGTGGCCCGGCCACGTCGAGCGCCGCGCCGAGGTCGAGGACCTGCGCCGCGTCGACCTCGAGGCCGCGCGCGTGGCGAAGTACCGCGAGATCCGCGACGCCGAGCTGGACCGCGACACCGGCAAGCTGTCGCCCGCGGACTGGCGGGCCGCCGACCGGCGCCTGCGGGCCGAGGCGGTGGCGATCCTCGACGAGCTCGAGGCGCTCGGCGGCCCCGCGACGGCCCCGGATGCGGCCCCCGCGCCGGCCGCGGCGCCCGACGCCCGCCCGGCCCGCTAGGCTTCGCCGCATGGAGGTCGTCCTCTCGGTCCTGCAGATCTTCGTGGCGATCCTGCTCATCGCCCTGATCCTCATGCACTCGGGCAAGGACGCCGGCCTCTCGGGCGCCTTCGGCGTCGGCTCGGGCACCGGCCCGCTCGGCGGCGGCTCCAACACGGAGCGCAACCTGAACCGCTGGACGATCTTCTTCTGCATCGTGTTCGTCGTGAACACGATCGTCCTCATCAAGATCTAGCCCCGGGCCGGTCGCACCGGCCCGCCGCACGCCCCTCACGGCCGCGCCCCGCGCGGCCGTTCGCGTTCTCGGGGCCCCGTCGCCGGGGCCGCCGGGGTCAGTCCGTCACGGTGATGCCGCTGCGCGTCCGCAGGCCGGGGGCCAGGACGCCGTGGCCCACGCGGCGGCCGCCGAGCGTCGGCGCGCCGACCAGGGTCTGCGCGGCCGTGAGGGCGTCGACGCCGTCCAGGACGTCGAGCGGCGACACGAGCAGCGGGACGGAGCCGGCGGCGCCGACGACGCGGCCGTCCTCGATCCGCGACGCGCCGTCCGGCGCCAGGCCGTAGGCCAGGCCGAGCTCGGCGTTGATCGGCCGCAGCGCCTCGATCGACGGCACGAGCAGCCCGACGTCCACGCCGGCGATCAGCGCCTCGACGCTCGCGGCGTCGCCCGGGGCGAGCACCAGGTTCGTCGGCCGGGGCCCCTCGGCGCCGCCGCCCGGGGCGGTGGCGTGCCCGGTGGTCGCCTGCGAGCGACCGTCGTGGACCAGGCTGCGCAGCGTGCCGCCCTCGATCAGCTCGAGCGGGCGCTTCGCGGCCCCCGACGCGTCGAAGGCGTGGGGCAGGGTGCCCGCGTGCGTCGGGTCGTCGACGAGCGTGACGGCGTCGGCCGCGACGCGCGTGCCGATCCGCCCCGCGGCGCGGGTGCGGCCGTCGGCGGCGGCCAGGCCGTCGAGGACGAGCGCCGCGGCGGCGTCGAGCACCGTCGCCACCGCCTGGGGGGTCAGGACGATGGTCTGCTCGCCCGGGGTGGGGTCGTGCCAGTCGCCCCCGGGGATGCGCGCCAGCGCGCGGCGCACCAGGGCCGCGGCGTCGAGCGCGGCGGCCGACCGGGCGCTCTCCGCGACGACGGCGGAGCGCACGCCGCCCGCGCCGGCGCGCAGCCACAGGTGCGCGTCCGTGGTGCGCTCCTGCCGGCGCAGGCCCGTCGACGCGGCGAGGGCGCGCTCCACGAGGCCGGCGTGCCAGCGGCCGGCGACGGGGGTGCGGGCGTCGGCGGCGTCGCGGGCGCGCAGCAGGGCGTCGATCCCGACGCCCGGGTCGGCGTCGGCGGTCGCTGCGTCGGCCGCGTCGAGGGCGGGCGCGCCGTCGGCCTCGGGCGGCGGCGTCGCGTCGCCCGGCCCGTCCGCGTCGCGGGCCGTGCGCTCCGCGGTCCGGACGGCCCGCGCCGCCGCGGCGGCCAGGCCGTCCGCGTCCGTGGCGGTCGTCGTGGCGGTCCCGACGTGCCCGTCCCGCCACGCGGTCAGGGTGACGGCGACCGTCTCCGCCGCGGCGCTGCGCAGCTGGCCGCCGCGCGGCAGGGCGACGGTCGCGGACACGTCCCGGACGGCGGACGCCCAGCCGTCGCCGTCCAGGGCGGCCAGGGCGCGGTCGGCGAGCTCGGCGGGCGTGGGAGTGCTCATGGCGGGTCCTCGGCGGCGGATGCGGCGGGCGCCGTCCGTCCCCGAAACCTACCGGCCGGCGCGGGCCGCACGCCGGTCCGGGCGGCGCGGCGTCCGCCCGGATCGGCGCGTACGCTAGGCGGGATGGCGTCGGGCCGGCCCCTCATGACCCGTCGCACGGCGGCGGCGTGGATCGCCGCCGCGGGAGCGGCCGCGGGGGCCGTCGTCCTGTCCGCCACGGAGCCCGCGCCCCCCGGGCCGTCCCCGCCGATGCCGCCCGCCGCGGGCGCCCTGCCGCTCGCGCCCGGCGCCGTGCCGCTGCCGCCGGCCGGCCAGCGTCCCCGGCACCCGGCGACCGCGCTGACGGCGGCGCCCGACGGGCGGGCGCTCCTGTGGACCGAGCGCGGCACGGGCGTGATCCGCCGCGCCCCCGTGACCGGCCGCCGGCTGGGCGCCTCGACCGTGCTGGCCGACCTGGACGTGCGTCCGGGCGCCGCGCTCGGCGTCCGCGGCATCGCCGTCGGCGACGACGGCCGCGTCTTCGCCTCGTACGTGCGTCGGCGGGACCGGCGACTCGTCGTCGCCGAGGTCTCGCTGCCCGCCCCGCGACTCGTCTGGCGCGGGCCGAAGGTGGGCCTGCGGCGGGTCGGCGGGGGGCTGCTCGCGTCGCGGGGCGGCCGGCTCGTGATGGCGCTCGGCGACGGCGGCCGCGTGCTGCCGCCCGGGCCGTCCGCGCGCGTGAAGGGCCGCGTGGTGACGGTCTCGACGCGCCGCGCGGCCAGCCAGACCCCGCGTCGGCGATCCCGCGGCTGGCACGACCCGACGGCCGTGGCCCGCGGACGCGGCGGCGCCGTCTGGATCGCCGACCGGGCCGGCGGGGCCGACGCGGAGCGGCTGGGTCGCGCCGAGCAGCCGCGGCTCGGCGCGGTGCGCAGCCCGGTCCGCCGCGCGCCGCTCGGCCTGGCCGCGGCCGACGGCGGGCGGCTGCTCCTCGTCTGCGGGCTCCTCTCCGGACGCCTGGACCGCACGCCGGTGCGCGCCGGCGGCACCGGCTCGGCGGCCGCCGAGCCGGCCGTGCTGCCGACGCGCTGCCGCTACGGCGTGGCGGTCGTGGGCGGGCGCGTGTTCGTCTCCGGCGACGACGGCCGGGTGCGCTTCGCGGCGACGACCGACGCGCTCCGCCAGGCCGCGCCGCTGCGCCGCTGAGGGCGCGAAGACCCGCGCCGCCGGGGCCGCGGGGGAGAACGCAGCTTTCCGACGATCCGTCTAAACTCCTGCGTCCGCAGAGCGCCAGTGGCGGAATTGGTAGACGCGCAAGGTTGAGGGCCTTGTGGGGGATAACCCCGTGGAGGTTCGAGTCCTCTCTGGCGCATGGAAGAGCGAGGGCCCCGGGAGACCGGGGCCTTCGTCGTTCCCGGCGCGGCGCGGCCGGGACGGGGCCGGGCTGGACCGTCGTCCGAGCCGCGGGCGACGTGGTTGCACGTCCGCCGCCCGTCCCGATAGGGTCCGGCGAACGCACGTTCGATCACCCGGGCCCCATGGACCTGACCAAGCGCCAGCAAGAGATCTTCGACTTCATCGGTCGCTACACCAGCAGCAACGGGTATCCCCCGACGGTGCGCGACATCGGCAAGGCGGTCGGGCTCGCCAGCTCGTCCACGGTCCACGCCCACCTGGCCAACCTGGAGAAGCTCGGCGTGCTGCGCCGCGATCCCTCCAAGCCGCGGGCGATCGAGCTGATCGGCCGCGGCATGGAGCAGGCGGTCGACGACCTGCGCGACGCCGTCGGGCAGACGCGGCGCCTGCCGCTGCTCGGCCAGGTCGCGGCCGGCCCGCCGATCCTGGCCGAGGAGCACGTCGAGGAGCACGTCCCCGTCCCCGAGATCGCGGGCGGCGAGGACGGCGAGTACCTGCTGCGCATCCGCGGCGAGTCGATGATCGGCGCGGGCATCCTCGCCGGCGACCTCGTCGTCGTCCGGCGTCAGGACACGGCGCGCGACGGCGAGATCGTGGTCGCCCTGGTGGGCGAGGACGCCACGGTCAAGCGCTTCTTCCGCGAGAGCGACCACATCCGGCTGCAGCCGGAGAACCCCGACATGGAGCCGATCCGCTCGCGGGAGGCGCGCGTGCTCGGCAAGGTCGTGGGGGTCCTGCGGAAGGTGGCCTGAGCGCCGCCGTCCGCCCGGGCCGCGCCGATCGCGGGCCGGGCGGACGACCGACGCGCGGCCGCGGCCGCCGCGCCGGCGCTCCCCGCTGACCGGTCGGGGCGCGTCGGCGCCGGCGGGCCGGGCCGCGGGCGGCCCGCTCCGCCCAGTACCTTCTGGGGGCAGGCCACGCAGCCGCGGGCGGGCTCGACCCGCTCGAGGAAAGTCCGGACACCGCAGGGCAGGGTGGTCGGGAGGCCGACCCGGGGAAACCCGCGGGAAAGTGCCACAGAAAAGACACCGCCGATGGCGGCGGACGGGGAGCGATCCCCGCCCGGCGCACAGGCAAGGTTGAAATGGTGCGGTAAGAGCGCACCGGCGTCGCGGCGACGCGGCGGCCAGGTAAACCCCACCCGGTGCAAGACCGAGCAGGACCGCTTGCAGGCGGCCCGTCGAGGTCCAGGTAGGTCGCACAGATGGATGGCTGCGCAACGACAGAATCCGGCTTACCGGCCTGCTACGGACGACCCCCGCTCGCGCGGGGGTCGTCTACGTCTGGGCGCGTCCGCGCCGGGCGGCCGCCGGGGCGACGCCCTGCCGCCCGGCCGGGCGGGCAGGAGCGGCCACCGGCGGCGCCGGCCGGACCGCCGCGGCTAGCGGTGGCGGTGCTCGCCGACCGCCGGGATGGTCCCGGTGTCGGACGCGCCGGGCCGGGCGAACGTGCCCGTGTCCGTCAGGGCGGGGCGGGCGAAGGCGCCCGTGTCGTGCATCGCGACCGCCGGCATGGGGCCGGTGTCGGCGACGCCGACGGCCGGCATCCCGCCCGTGCGCTGCGCCGCGGGCGCCGCCAGCTCGACGTCCTCCTCGCCGGCGTGCCCGGCGCCGTGGCGCTCGGCGCGCAGCGTCAGCGCGACGGCGACCAGGGTGATCGCCATGCCGATCGCGGCGGTGCCGCCCAGCGTCTCGTTCGCGACGAGGACGCCCAGGGCCACCGCGACGACGGGGTTGACGTACGCCTGGGTGGTGACGAGGGACAGCGAGGCGTTGCGGATGAGCCAGCCGTAGGCGACGTAGACCGCGACCGAGGCGACGACGAGGCTGCCGAGCGCCACGAGCGAGCGGGTCGAGAAGGCGCCCGGGTGCACCTGCTCGCCGACGAGCAGCCCGACGGTGAGGAGCACCAGGCCACCGGCCAGCATCTGGATCGAGACGTTGACCAGCAGGCTCGGGGCCGTCTGCAGGCGCGAGCCCAGGTACGTGCCCGACGCCCAGGTGATCGAGCCGGCGACGCCGACCAGCGCCGTCCACATCGGGATGCCCTCCGGCCGGCTGCCGGGCAGCAGCAGCAGGATCACGCCGACGGCGCCCACGCCGACGCCGAAGGCCGTGGCGGAGGAGATCCGCTCGCGGCCCGCGACGACGCGCAGCGCGAGGACGAGCGCGGCCTCGGACGACGCGATGAGCGCCGCCAGCGACGACGGCAGACCGCCGTGCTCGGCGATCGCGAACAGCCCGACGCCGCCGGCGACCAGCAGCAGGCCGAGGGCGGCGCTGCCGCGCCACTGCTCCGCCGTCAGGCGGTAGGCGCGCGGGCCGGCGGTCTTCATCACCAGCAGGACGAGGAGCGCGCCGCCGAGCAGGAAGCGCACGCCCGACCCGACCATCGGCGGGATCGTCTCGACCATGACCCGGATGCCGAGGAACGTCGAGCCCCAGACGATCCACACGGTGGCGACGGCGGCGACGAGCACGAGGCGCGCGGATGGAAGACGGAGAGAACGACGTACGGATGCCACGTCAGTGATGGTTGCGCGCGCCACACGATTAGTACAACGACAGTCCTTCATCGCCCCGATAAGATCGTCTGATGCTCGACGCCCGCCGTCTGCGCGTGCTCCGCGAGGTCGCCCGGCGGGGGTCCTTCTCCGCCGCCGCCGACGAGCTCGGCTATACGCAGTCCGCCGTCTCCCAGCAGATCGCGGCGCTCGAGCGCGAGGTGGCGCTGCCGCTGCTCGACCGCCACCGCGGGGTCCGGCCGACGGTCGCCGGCGACGTCCTGCTGCGCCACGCCGACGCGATCCTCGCCCGCATCGCCGACGCCGAGGCCGAGCTGGCGCTGCTCCGCGGCGGCGAGGCGGGCGCGCTGCGGATGGTCGCGTTCCCCACCGCGGCGGCGACGCTGCTGCCGCCCGCCATCGCCCGCTTCCGCTCCCAGCACCCGGGCGTCGACCTGACGCTCGAGCCGCTCGAGGTGCCCGACGGGCGCAGCGCGCTCGAGGCCGGCGACTGCGACCTGGCGCTGCTCGTGGAGGACCCCGAGGAGGGCGCCGAGGGCGGCTGGGCGGGGCTGGCGCCCGACGAGGACCCGTTCGTGCGCCGGCACCTGCTCGACGACCGGATGTACGTCATGCTGCCGGCCGGCCACGAGCTGGCCGAGCGCCGCCGCATCCGCCTGGAGGAGCTGCGCGACGAGGCGTGGATCCTCGGCCGCCGCGACTACGTGCCGGACGAGGCGATCTTCGAGCGCGCCTGCCGCAAGGCCGGGTTCGAGCCGCAGATGGCGTTCGAGAGCGACGACTACCTGGCGATCCAGGGCTTCGTCGCCGCCGGCGTCGGGGTGGCCCTCGCGCCCGAGATGTCGCTCGTGACGCTGCGCGACGACGTCGTCGTCCGCGACCTGGAGCGGCCGCCGTTCCGCCGCGTGGTCGCCGCCACGGACGCGCGTGCGTGGCGGTCCCCGGCCGTCGACGCGATGCTGGAGCAGCTCGCCGCCGCCGCCCGGGCGTTCCACGCCGAGCGGGTCGCGCAGCGGCGGCTGCGGCGGTCACGGGACGGTCACGACCCGGCGGCCATGGACGACTAGCGTCCGCGGGCGATGCGCGTCGGGCTGCTGCTGGAGGCGATCCACCCGCGACCGTGGACGCCCGGCGCCGACGGCCGGCGCCTGCGCGAGCTCGTCGACCTGGCCGTCCGCGCGGAGGGGCTCGGGGTCGGGCGGGTGTGGGTGCCCGAGCGGCACTTCCAGGAGGAGCTGCACCACGGCGGGCCGCCCGAGGCGCTGCTCGGCGCGATCGCGGCGCGCACGCGCCGCCTGGGCCTCGGCCTGGGCCCGCTGCCCGCCCACCCGCTCGTCCAGCACCCGGCCCGCACGGCCGCGGCGGTCGCGGCGCTCGACGCCTTCTCCGGCGGCCGCGTGGCCCTCGCGTTCGCGGTGCCCGCCGCGGCGATCGAGCTGGGCCCGTTCCGCATCCCGCGCGCCGACGCGGCCGGCGCCGCGCTCACCGTCGCCGAGCGGACGGCGCGCCTGGTCGCCGAGGAGCCCTTCGCGGGCGCGGAGGACCCGGACGGCCTGCCGGTGCGCCAGGTCGTGCCGCGTCCGGCGCAACGGCCGCACCCCGGCATCTGGTGGGCCTGCGACCGGCCGGACGACGTGCGCACCGCCGCGCTTGCCGGGCTCGGAGCCCTCGTCCGGGCCGGCGTGGAGCCCGAGGAGGCGGGGGAGTGGGCGCGCGAGCACGCCCGGCTGCAGCGCTCCGACGCCGCGCAGCCCGTCGGCGCCGCGATCGAGACGGGCGTGGCGGTCTGCGTGCCCGTCCACGTGGGCGCGGACGCGGCGTCGGCGCTCGACGAGGGGCTCGACGCGGTCCACCTGCACCGCTACCTGACCGACCACTTCGGCCGCTTCGGCGCCCACCGGCCCGGCCGCACGAGCGCGGCGGACGAGTTCGCGCGGCGGCGCACCGCCGCCGGCTACGACCCGGCGCCGGTGCGGGCCGCGGCCGGCGCGCCGCTGGCGCTGCGCGTGGGAGGCAGCGTCCGGGGCGCCGTCGGCGACCCCGATGGCGTGCTCGCCCTCCTCGAGCGCTACCGCGACGCGGGCGTCGACGAGGTCGTCCTGGTCCCGCCGCTCGGGGCGCTGCCGGCCGCGGCGGTGCGGGCGTCGCTCGAGCGGCTCGGGCGCGACGTGCTGCCGCGCCTGGGCGCCGACGAGGACGACGAGGACGCGGTCGTCGCCGAGGACGCCGCGCTGGTCGCCGCGCTCCGGCGGCGACGCCCTGCGCCCGCGGCGCCCGAGACCGTCGTGCTCGCGCGCGAGGACGCGGTGCCCGACGACGCCCCGCCGCCCGTGGTCGGCCTGGGGACCGTGTCGGGTGCGGTGGAGGCGGGCGCGGGCGTGGACCCGGCGGCCGCGGGGACCAGCAGCGCCGCGGCGCGGGCCAGCGCGGCGCAGGCGCTCGGCGGCCTGCTGCGGCGGCGCAGCGGCGAGGCGCTCGGCGCGCTCCTGGATCGCGGCGGTCCGGTGCTCGTGCGCCGCACGGTCGCGAGCGAGCCGGCGCTGCGGGTCGTCTTCCGCGGCATGGCGCGGGCGCTGCGGCCCGCGGCGCACGCGGGAGAGTTCCGCGGCGAGCTGCAGTTCGACCTGCTCGACGCGGACGGGCGCGTGCGCGCGTGGACGGTCGAGGCCGGTCCGGTCCGCTCGGCCGCGCGGCGGGGGCCGTCGCGCGAGCCGACGCTCGTCCTGCGGCTGGCGTCCGTCGACCTGCTCCGGCTCGTCAGCGGCCGCCTCGACGCCGGGGCGGCGCTCCTCGACGGCCGGCTCGACCTCGAGGGCGACCTGTCCCTGGCGGTGCGGATGGGCGACCTGTTCCGCCGCTGAGGCCGTCCCGGCCGGGGGGGGGCACGGGGTGCCGCGTCGCCGCCGGGGCGCGCGGTCGGCCGGGGTGAGCGGCGCGGCGGTCAGCGCCAGTGGACCTGCACGACCGCCGGCCCGAGCGCCTCGCGGGCGCGGGCCAGCGTGCGCGCGCCCCCGCCGACGAGCACGGGCCGGCGGGCGCCGGCGAGCATCGGCAGGTCGGCGAGGGAGTCGCTGTAGGCCATGTCCCACGGCGGCGCGATGCCCGCTTCGGCGAGCTGGACGACCTTCGCCGGGCCGTAGTTGTGCAGGTCGAGCGCCAGACCGCCGCGGCGCGCGCCGATCCGCGAGGCCACGAGCTCGGCGCGCTCCAGGCCGGCGGCGTCCAGGACGGCGCGGGCGAGCGGGCCGGCGCTGCCGGTCACGACGACGAGGCGGTCGCCGCGGTCCAGGTGGAAGCGCGCGGCCGCCAGGCCCCCGGTGAGGAGCGCGCCGTCGCGGACGGCGAGCTGGGCGCCGAACGCGGCGGCGCGGGTCTCGAACGCCTCCAGGTCCCAGCCCGCCAGGAGCGAGCGCACGATGAGCCGCAGCCCGTGGGGCCGCAGCGTCGGCGGGCCGAGGAGCGGGGCGGCGGCGTACGAGGCCACGAGCACGCCGGGGATCCGCCACGGCGCCCGCAGGACGTGGTGGCGCAGGAACGCGCCGAGCGAGTCGTCGCGGACGAGCACCCCGTCGAAGTCCATGAGGACCGTGCGCCGCCGCTCGCCCGGCGCGGGCGCCGCGGGCACCGGCCCGTCCGGCGCCGCGCTCACGCGGCGCCGCCGGGGGCGGGGGCGTCGAGCCGGCGGTACATCACGAGCGCGTCGACCTCCTCCTCGCCGCGCAGCCGGAACGCCCCCGGCAGCCGGCCGACGGTCGCGAAGCCGAGCGACTCCCACAGGGCGATCGCGCGGCGGTTCGTGCTGACGACGAGGTTGAACTGCATCGCCCGGTAGCCGAGCTCGGCCGCCGCGCGGAGGGCGTGGACGCCGAGCGCCCGGCCGATCCCGCCGCCCGCGGCCGCCGGGTCGACGACGAACGACCCGTTCGCGACGTGCGCGCCCTGCCCCGGCTGGTTCGGCATCACGCGGGACGATCCGACGACGGCCCCGTCGCGCTCGGCGACCCACGCCCGGGCCGGCGGCGCCGTCCAGCCCGTCAGGGCCTCCTCGCGCGGGAGGTCGGGCGGGTACGCGTACGTCTCGCCCGTCGCGAAGACCGCGTGGAGGATCCGCCAGAGGGCGTCGGCGTCGCCCGGCGCGTACGGGCGGATGCGGAGGTCGGGGGCGGCCGCGGGCATCCTCCGAGGGTAGGCGCTGCCCGCAGGGGCCGTCCGCCGGTCGTGCGAACATGCGTTCGTGTCGTCCGTCGTCTGCGTCCACCTCGCGCGCTTCTCCCTCGCCGTCGCGGCGGACGGCCGGCGCGAGCTGCTGACGGAGCCCGTGGCCCTGGCGCCCGAGGCGGGGCGCACGCCGGTGATCGGCGAGGTGTCGCCGGCGGCCGAGGCCGCGGGGGTGCGGCGCGGGCTGCCGCTCGGCGAGGCGCTCGCGCGCTGCCCGCGCCTGCGCCTGCTGCCGCCGGACCCGGTGGCGGTGCAGGCGCGGTGGGACGCGCTCGTCGCGCGGCTCGAGGGCATCGGCGCGGCGGTCGAGACGGCGCCGCCGCTGGGCCCCGGCGGGCGCGCCGTGGAGGGGGATCCGGGCACGGCGTGGTTCCTGGCCGCCGGGCTGCGGCGGCTGCACGGCGGGTCGCTCGACGGCATCGTCCGGGCGGTCCGTCAGGCGCTGGGCATGCCGGTGCGGATCGGGGCCGCGCCGAGCCGCTTCCTCGCCCGGGTGGCGGCGGGCCGCGCGCGGGTGCGGCGGCCCGTCGTCCTGCCGCCCGGCGAGGGGCTGGGGCTGCTGGCGGGCGAGCCGGTGTCCGTGCTGGCGCTGCGCGCCGACCTGGCGCCGCTGGTGGGGCCGCTCGAGCGGCTCGGGGTCGCGACGCTCGGCGAGCTCGCCGCACTGCCGCCCGGCACGGTGGGGGAGCGCTTCGGGCGCCTCGGCCGGCTGGCGCAGGAGCTGCTGCGGGGCGAGGAGGCGCCGCTGCGGCCCCGCGACGCCGGGGGCCGCATCGAGGCGGACCTGCTGCTGCCCGAGGCGGCGTCCGGCCCGCAGCTGACGCACGCGCTCGGGCTGCTGATCGACCGGGTCCTGGCCGACCCGGCGCGCGCCCACCGGCCGCTGCGGTCGCTGCTGCTGCAGGCGCGGCTCGTCGAGCGGGGCACGTGGCAGGACCGCGTCGTGCTGCGCGAGGCGATGAGCGATCCGGACCGCATCCGCCTGGCGCTCGGCGCGCGCCTGGACCTGCTGCCGTCGCCGGCCGAGCGGCTGGCGCTGCGGGTCGACGGCTTCGGCGCGCCCGTCCCCGCCGACCGGCCGCTGCTCGAGGAGGACGCGGCGATCCGGCACGCGCGGCTGCGGGAGGCCGTGCGGCAGGTGCGCGAGGTCGCGGGTCCCGACGGGGCGTTGCGGGTGGTGGCCGTCGATCCGGACTCGCGGGTGGCGGAGCGCCGGATGGCGCTCACGCCGTTCGAGCCGTAGGGGTCAGCCCGCGAGGATCTCGACGAACGCGAAGACGATCGCGCCGACGCAGACGAGGCCCGCCACGAGCCCGAGGGCGGCGTTGCGCACCCAGCCGCCCATGTCACCGGTGCGGCGCGCCTGGTTGGCGGCGACGACGCCGCGCAGCGCGAAGGCGAAGGCGACGCTCAGCCCGACGCCGGCGACGGACCCGAAGAGGACGACCTCGAGGATCCGCAGCCAGATCTCGGAGCCGGTGGCGTTGCTCGCCTCGGCGAGGACCGGGCTCACGCGGCGGCCTCCTCGGCGAGCGGCGGCGGGGTGCTGCGCGCGCGCAGCGCGACGATCGTGCCGACGACGATGACGGCGAGCACGACGAGCGGACCGACCGTCCCGCCGCCGACGAGGGCGGACAGGCCGTAGGCCACCGCGCCGGTCAGGCCGGCCGCGGGGATCGTCAGGACCCACGCGACGGCCATGTTGCCGGCGACGCCCCACTTCACCGCGGACAGGCGCTTGGCGGCGCCGGCGCCGACGACGCCGCCCGAGATGACGTGCGTCGTCGAGAGCGGGAACCCGACGTGCGTGGCGGCGAGGATCACGGCGGCGCCGGAGCCTTGGGCGGTGAAGCCCTGGGCGGCGTCCATCTTGATGATCTTCGAGCCCATCGTCCGGATGATCCGCCAGCCGCCGGAGTACGTGCCCAGGGCGATGGCGCTCGCCGACGAGATCACGACCCAGAGCGGCACCTGCGGGTCGACGGCGTTCAGCGAGCCGTGCGCGACGAGGGCCAGGGTGATGATGCCCATCGTCTTCTGCGCGTCGTTCGTGCCGTGGGCGAGCGCGAGCATCGAGCCGGTGACGATCTGTCCCAGGCGGAAGCCGCGGGTCGCCGGCCCGGGACTGAGCCGCCCGGCGATCCGGTAGACGAGCAGGATCGAGACGCCCGCGACGGCGAACGCCAGGATCGGGGCGACGAGGGCGGGGACGACGACCTTGCCGAGCAGGCCTTCGCCCATGATCGCGTCGGGGCCGCTGGCGACGAGCATCGCGCCGACGACGCCGCCGATCAGGGCGTGGGACGAGCTGGACGGCAGGCCGAACCACCAGGTCAGCAGGTTCCAGACGATCGCGCCGACGAGGCCGGCGAAGACCACCTGGAGGGTGATCGACCCGGAGTCGACGATCCCCGACGCGATCGTGGCGGCCACCTTGAGCGACAGGAAGGCGCCGATGAAGTTCAGGACGGCGGCGATCAGGATCGCCAGCCGCGGCGGCAGCGCGCGCGTCGAGATCGACGTGGCGACGACGTTCGCCGTGTCGTGGAACCCGTTCGTGTAGTCGAACGCCAGCGCCGCCGCGACGACGAGCGCGAGGAGGAGATCGGAAGCCATGATCAGGCGACGACGTTCCTGCGGGTGGCCGTCACCGCGCCGAAGGGGGACGCGGCACGAAGCCGAGAAGTGACGGTCGGGGCCCGCATCAGTCTCACTTAGCGGTTCTTGATGACGATGCCCTCGAGGATGTTCGCCACCCGTTCGCAGGCGTCGATGGCGTCCTCGAGCCGCTCGAAGATGTCCTTCCAGCGGATGACGACCATCGGGTCGATGCCGCCGTCGAAGAGGCCCGCGATGGCGGCGCGCGACAGGCGGTCGCCGTCGTTCTCCAGCCGGTTGACCTCGACGGTGTAGTGGCGGATGTCGCCGAAGTCGCGCAGGCGCGGCATGCCGGCCGCGACGGCCTTCGTCGCCTCGACGAGGATCGAGCACAGTCCGTGGGCCTGCTCCATCGGCGCCTCGACCTTGTAGAGCAGGATGAGGTCCGCGCACTCGTCGACGTAGTCGAGGATGTCGTCGAGCGCCGACGCCAGCTCCAGGATGTCCTCGCGCTCGATCGGCGTGACGAACGTCTGGTTGAGGTGGCTGATGATGTCGTGCGTGATGCGGTCCGAGTCGCTCTCGACCGCGCTGATCTCGCGCGCGATCTCCGGCGCGTCGGGCAGCTCGTGCAGGAACCGCTCGAGCAGCTCGGCGGCCCGGACGGCGTTCTGCGCGGATTCCTCGAAGAGCTCGAAGTACCGCGTGTCGCGTCCGGTGAAGACCTTGGTGAGGCGAGCCATGGGCACCGGGCATGTAATCAGCCGGTTAACGTGCCGCGCGGCGCGCGTCGGCCGGGACGGGGGCGGGACTCCGTCGGACGTCCGCCCGGCGTGGGAACATGCGTTCGTGTCGCCTGCCGCTCGAGCTCCCGCCGTCGGGACCGCCCGCACCGTCCGCCGCCTGGGCGAGCCGCGGCCCGCGGTGGTGGTCGCCGCGCCCGACGGGCGCCCGCTGAGCGTCGACGGCGAGCGGGTCGAGGGGGTCGTCGAGACGTGGCTGCTCGAGGACCGCTGGTGGACGGACCGCCCCCTGCGCCGGCGGCTGTGGGAGGTCGTGACGGCCCGGGGCCGGGCCATCGTCGTGCACCGCGACCTCGTCGACGGCCGCTGGTGGCGCTCGCGCTGATCCGGCACCGCTCCGGCGCGCTTCCGGCACGGACGGACGCTGGAGCCGGCGCGGGGCGCCGGGGGACCCTGCGGGCATGTCCAGGGACGGTCAGCGGGGTCAGGCCAGCGTGGAGCACGTCGCGCTCGTCGTCGTGGTCGCGGTCGTGCTCGTGGTGGCGGGCGCGGTCGCGGGCGCCCCGTCGATCGTCAACGCGGTCCACTCCGGGATCCGGCGCGCGATCTGCGTGGCGGGCGGCGACACGTGCGCGCCCTTCCACCTGGCGCGGCCGTGCACGGTCGCCCGCCGCCAGGACCTGCACGACACGGGGGTGAGCGTCCTGCTCGTCCGGATCGGCGGGAGCGAGACCCTCGTGGTCGAGCGGCGCTCGGACGGCTCGGTCGCCGTCACCTCGTACCTGGACAACGAGGCGGGCCTCGGGGGGTCGGTCGGCGCGCGGCTGTCCCTCGGGCGGCGCACGCGCGGCGACCGCGCCTTGGCGGGGGACGAGGGCGGCGGCATCGGCGTGGACGTCTCGGCCGGGGTGGAGGGGCGCCTGCGCGGCGGGGTCGGGCAGACGTGGGAGTTCCCGGACGCGCGCGCCGCCGAGGGGCTGATCCGGCGCCTGCGCGACGCGTACGGCGAGGGACGTGCCGAGCGGGCCGCGGCGCGGCGGGCGGTGCGGGCGCCGGACGTCGAGCGGGTGCGGGTCGGCGTGGACGGCACCGTCACGGGCGAGATCTCCGGGCCGCTGGGGCTCGACCTGGCCGGGACGGCGTTCGCCGGCCTGCACGGCGAGGGGGCGCGGGACCGCCGGACGGGCGAGACGACGGTGACCGTCGCGCTGCCCGGCTCGGTCGCCGCGGAGCTCGACGGGCCGCTGCGCCTGCGGGCGGACGGGGCCGTGCGCGTCGACCCCTCGGCCACGATCGTGCTCGGACGCGACGGCCGGGCGCGCGAGCTGCGCCTGGCGGGTCGGCTGACGACGCGCGACGGCACGCGTGCCCGCGAGCTCGCGCTCCGCGTCGACCTGACCCGGCCGACGGTCCGGGAGGAGGTCGAGGGGATGGTCCGGGGGCTGACGGCCGGGCGTCCGGGCGAGGCGGCCGCGGCCGCGCGGCGGCTCGGGCGGTGGGCGGTCGACGACGGCTGGGTCGACGAGCGCGAGTACCGCACGGCCGAGGCGACGGACGGGGTGGACGCCGAGCTCGGTCTGGGCTTGAAGCTCGGTCTGAAGGACCAGGAGATCCGGTCGACCGCGCGGCTGGTGGGCGCGCGCAGCCGGCCGCCGGGCGGCCTCTGGGAGAGCCGCACGGACTGCCTCGCGGCGCGATGAGGCGCGGAACGCCCCGGTTTGCAGGGGGCCTTGCGCGGCCCTCGATCCCGTCCGTCGGCGATGCGAACATGTGTTCGGGATGTCGCCCCGTCCGCCCTACGTCGAGCTCCACTGCCACTCGGCCTACTCGTTCCTCGACGGCGCGTCGCTGCCCGAGGAGCTGGCGCTCGCCGCGGCCCGCCAGGGGCACGAGTCGCTCGCGCTCACGGACCACGACGGCGTCTCGGGCGCGATGGAGTTCGCGCACGCCGCGGCCGCCCACGGCATCCGGGCGATCCACGGGGCCGAGGTGACGGTGCGCGTCGATCCCGGCGGGGTGATCCTGCCGGCGGCGGACGCGGCGCTCGACGGGGGGCGCTTCCGTCACCTCACGCTGCTCGTGCGGGACGCGCGCGGCTGGTCGAACCTGTGCCGCATCCTCACCCGGGCGCACGCCCACACCCGCGACCACCCCCGGCGGGTGCGCACCGCGCCGTGGGTGACCGTCGCCGACGTCTGCCACCACCACGAGGGGCTCGTCTGCCTGAGCGGCTGCGCCGACCACGGGGTGGAGGAGGAGGCGACGCTGCGGGTGCTGCGCGACGCGTTCGGCCCGGAGGACCTGTACGTCGAGCTGCAGCGTCGGTACCTGCGCGGCGACCGCGAGCGGGGGCGACGGCGCGAGCGGCTGGCGCGCTCGCTCGGCCTGCGCTGCGTCGCGACGGGCGACGTCCACGCGCACTCCCGCGAGCGGGCGATGCTGCAGGACGCCCTCGTGGCGATCCGCCGCCACACGACGCTCGACGCCTCCGAGCCGCTGCGGCGCGGCAACCACAGCCACGCGCTGACGACGCCGGCGGCGATGGTCGCGCGCCTGGCCGACCACCCCGAGGCGGTGGCGGAGACGGTGCGGCTGGCGGACCGGCTGCGCTTCGACCTGACCCAGGACCTGGGCTACCACTACCCCGGGGCGGAGAACGCCGAGGCGGGGGCCGAGCTCGCCGCGGTCTGCGAGCGCGCGCTCGAGGAGCGCTACCCGCACGGCCACCGGCTGCGGCGGCGCGCGCGGGCGCGCCTGAAGGAGGAGCTCGCGCTCATCGGCCGGCTCGATCTGCCCGGCTTCTTCCTCCTGCACCACGAGATCCTCGAGCTCGCCCGCGAGGTCGCGCACGAGGTCCGCGGCCCGTCCGTCGCGCGGGCGGTGCTGCCGCCCGGCCGCGGCCGCGGGTCCTCCGTCTCCTCGATCGTCTGCTACCTGACGGGGCTCTCGCACGTCGATCCGCTCGAGGCGGGTCTGTCGCTCGGGCGCTTCCTCAACGACGACGTCTCGGGCGTGCCCGACATCGACCTGGACTTCCCCCGCGACGTGCGCGCGGCGCTCATCCCGCGCGTGCACGAGCGCTACGGCACCGACCGGGCCGCGCTGGTGGCGGCGTTCCCGACGTACCGCGCCCGCGGCGCGATCCGCGAGATCGGCGCGGCGCTGGGCCTGCCGGCCGCCGAGCTCGAGCGCGTCGCCCGCGCGTCGGAGGGGTGGTCGGGGCACGGGGTGGCGGACGACATCGCGATGGCGCTCGGCGACGTCGGCCGTCGGCCCGAGGACGACGAGCCGTACCCCCGGACGCATCCCGGCGATCCCGGCCACCCCTCCCGCCGGGACGAGCGGGCGGCGCAGCGCGGCGACGGGGGCGAGCCGTTCCCGATGCGGGGCGGCGTGGCGGCGGGGATGCCGGGGTTCGGGGTCCTCGACACCCGCGACGCGCCGGTGGGGGAGGCGTGGGCCGAGCGCCTCGACGGCCCGCCGCCGCGCAGCCGCTGGGAGTGGCTCGCGCGGCTCTCCAGCCTGGCCCACGGCCTGCCGCGGCACCTCTCCCAGCACTCGGGCGGCATGGTCGTGGCCACCCGCCCGCTCATCGACTGCTGCGCCGTCGTGCCCGCCGCGATGGAGGGCCGGCAGATGGTCATGTGGGACAAGGACTCCTGCTCGGACGCCGGGTTCCTCAAGATCGACCTGCTCGGTCTGGGGATGCTCTCGAGCGTCGAGCGCTGCGTCGAGCTGATCTCGGACCGCCGCGGCGAGCAGGTCGACCTGTCGCGCATCCCGCTCGACGACCCCGAGACGTTCGGGACGATCCAGCGCGCCGAGACGACCGGCGTCTTCCAGATCGAGAGCCGCGCGCAGATGGGCTCGCTCCTGCGCACGCGGCCCGAGACGCTCGACGACCTGACGATCCAGGTGGCGATCGTCCGGCCGGGGCCGATCCAGGGCGGCGCGGTCAACCCGTACATCGAGCGGCGCCAGCGCCAGCGGCAGAACCCGGCCTACCGGCCGCCGTACCCGCACCCGTCGCTCGAGCCGGTGCTGCGCGAGACGCTCGGCACGATCATCTTCCAGGACCAGGTCATCGACGTGGCGATGGCGTTCGCCGGCTTCACCGCCGGTCAGGCGGAGGGGCTGCGGCGCGCGATGAGCCGCAAGCGCTCGCAGGAGGCGATCGAGGCGCACCGCGAGGCGTTCGTGCGCGGCGCGGTCGAGACGCACCGCGACGTCACGCCCGAGCGGGCGCTGCAAGTGTGGGAGATGATCCGCGGCTTCTCGGGCTTCGGCTTCCCCAAGGCCCACGGCGCGGCGTTCGGCCTGCTGGCCTACCAGTCCGCGTGGCTGCGCGTGCACTACGGGCCCGAGTTCCTGTGCTCGCTCCTGGACGAGCAGCCGATGGGGTTCTACCCGCCCGACGCGCTGATCCACGAGGCGCAGCGGCGCGGCGTGACGGTCCTGCCGCCCGACGTGCGCCTGAGCCGCGACGTCTGCACCGTGGACGCCGACGGGGCGGTGCGGATCGGCCTGGGGTACGTGAAGGGCGTGCGGGCGGACGAGGTCGCCGCGCTCGTGACGGAGCGCGAGGCGAACGGCCCGTGGCGCTCGCTCGCCGACCTCGCGGCCCGGACGGGCAGCGGCCTGCCGTCGCTCGAGCGCCTGGCGTGGTCCGGGGCGTGCGACGGCCTGGCGGCCGAGGAGGGCGTGCCCGCGTCGCGGCGGCGGCGCGCGGCGCTGTGGCGGGTCGGGACCGTCGCGCCGGGCCGGCGGGTGGCCGCGGGGACCCAGCTCGCGCTGGCGCTCGAGACGGCCGCCGCCCCCGACCTGGCGCCGATGAACGCGTGGGAGCGGCTCATCGCGGACTACGACACGACGGCGCTGACGGCGGGGGTGCACCCGCTCGAGCTGCTGCGGCCCCAGCTGCGCGAGCGGCGGATGGCCTCGAGCGGTGACCTGGGGCGGCTGCGGCACGGCACGTCCGTGCGCGTGGGCGGCCTCGTGCTCGCCCGGCAGCGGCCGGGCAGCGCGAAGGGCGTCGTCTTCCTGCTGCTCGAGGACGAGCACGGCACGGTCAACCTCGTCATCCCGCCGCCCGTCTACGCCCGCGACCGCCTGGCGGTGCGGACGGAGCCGCTCGTCGTCGCGGAGGGCAGGCTCGAGCGCCACCCGGCCGCGGGCGGCCAGATCAACGTCGTCGTGCGGTCCCTGCGCGCGCTCGACGAGGCCGTCCCGACCGCGACGCGTCAGGCGGCCGCCGAGGTCACGCGCCTGCACCGCCTCTCGCCCGAGGAGCTCGAGGCCTGGCGCGAGCGGCAGCAGGGACAGGGGCTCGTCGCGGTCGGCGGCGGCGCTGCGCCTCCGCCCGGCGGCCCGCGCCGCGGCGGTGGGGCCGGCGGGGGCGAGGTCGTCCGCCCGGCCGGGTTCCGGCAGGTCGCGCCCGAGACGATGAACTTCGGTCGCGGGCGGTCGCGCTGACCGGCTCCGCCCCGGCGACCCGCCGTCCGCACACCACCCACACCACCCGTCGGCGGGGCAGGGTGGTGGGGCCCACACCGGAGCGAGAAGTCCCCGCAATACGGACGAATCCGGTGGGGAAGGGGGTTGCGCACGGGGGGATCGCTGCTATGGTGCGACCAACGCCGACCCCGGAGCGCCATGCCGCCGGCGACCGGGAGCGGGAACGAACGACGGGACGCCCCGGCCACGGTCGGGAGCGCGCAGCGCGAGTCCGGTCGTTCCTCGCCGGCGCATCCCCGAGCACCAGTTGAATGGCGATCGAACGCGACCAACCGTGGTGGGCTGACGCACAGGAGTACCGTCATCGCGAGACGCGACGGCGGCGCTCCGAGGACGTCCCATCCCGGCACGAGTACAGCTCTGACGCCGCGCGCCGTCGCCGCGCCGCGGCGGCCCGCGCGGCCGCGCAGCAGCGTCGGGCCCGTCAGCGCCGCCCCGAGCCCGCCGAGTACGGCTGGATCGAGGACTCGCCGTTCGCCGCGACGAGTCGCGCCGACCAGGAGCGCCTGGAGCGCGAGCGCCGCGCTCGCGAGCGCTCCCGCCGTCCCGGCACGCAGGTCGCGCGCCGCAGCGGCTCGCGCCCCGTGCGCCGCCGCAGCTCCTCGCCGCTCGCCCGGCCCGAGAAGCTGCTGCTCTACGCCGCGCTGCTCGGCCTCTTCCTCGTCCTCGCCGCGGCGACGACGTCCGACGCCGCGGTCGTGCTCGACCACGCGGCCGCCCTGCACCGCTAGGTCCGCCCGCCCGGCCTTCGTCGGCGCGCCGCCGTCCGGCGTTCCCCGGCCGCACAACGGCCCGCGCCGCCGTCGTCGACGGGCCTCTGGCCCCACCGGCCACGTCTTCCGGCGGCGCCGCGCCGACCCGAGGCATCTCGAGACGTCGGACGCACGCGGCTCCTGCGGATGTCCGCCGGCGTCTCGCACGGGCCGGAAGCGCCGGCGGTGACGCGCCGGACCGGGCGACGCCGGCGGTGCGCGCCGGACCGCGCGAGCCGTGCTGCCGGCCCAGGCCGGCCGCGCGGCCGTGCCGCGCCGCACGCGCAGCGCCGGACCGCCACGCCACGCCAGCTGCGCGGCGCCAGACCGCCTCGCCGCGGCCGCGCCGTCGCGCCGCAACGCCGCAACGCCGTCGCGTCGTCGCGCCGAGACGACGCCGGCCCCGGCGGGCGCGCTGTCCGTCAGGGACCGGGCGCCCGCCGGGGCCGGCGGGGGAGGAGGGCCGGGACGGCGCGAAGGCCGTCCCGGTCCGGCGGCGGTCAGTCTGCGGCGACGCCCGCCGGCGTCTCGCGCGCCAGGCGGGAGTGCTTCCGCGCGTAGCCGAAGTAGACGACCATGCCGATGGCCATCCAGACCACGAGCCGCAGCCACGTGCCGACCGGCAGGTTGAGCATGAGCCACAGGCAGCACAGGACCGACGCGATCGGCACGAGCGGGACCAGCGGCGTGCGGAACGAGCGGTGCAGGTCGGGCTTCGTCCGCCGGAGCACCAGGACCGCGATCGACACGAGGACGAACGCGAAGAGCGTGCCGATGTTCGTCGCCTCGCCGAGCACCTTCAGCGGCAGGAGGGCCGCCAGGAGCGCGACGACGACGCCGGTGACGACGGTGATCCGGTACGGCGTCTTGTACCGCGGGTGGACCTTCGAGAGCCACGGCGGCAGCAGGCCGTCGCGACCCATCGCGAAGAACATGCGGCTCTGGCCGTACATCAGGATCATCACGGTCGACGTCAGGCCGGCCAGGGCCCCGATCGAGATCACCGTCGACGCCCAGTCGACCCCGTTCTCGCCGAACGCGTAGGCCAGCGGGGCGTCCACGCCGAGCTTCGTGTACGGCACCATGCCGGTCACGACCAGGCTGACCGCGACGTACAGGACGGTGCAGATCAGCAGCGAGCCGAGGATGCCGCGGGGCAGGTCGCGCTGCGGGCGCTTCGTCTCCTCGGCCGCGCTCGCGACGATGTCGAAGCCGATGAAGGCGAAGAACACGAGCGAGGCGCCGAAGAAGATGCCCGGCACGCCGAACGCGCTCGTGGGCTGCCCCAGGATCTCCTGGATCAGCGGCTTCTCGTCCAGGCCCGTCGCCGCGGTCCCGGGCTGCGACTTCGGAATGAAGGGCGACCAGTTGTCGGCGTTGATGTAGGCGATGCCCAGGCCGATGACGAGGGCGATCACGGCGAGCTTGATGATCACCACGACGGTGTTCAACGTCAGGCTCTGGCGGATGCCGCGGATGAGGACCAGGCAGACGACGCCGACGATGACCACCGCGGGGACGTTGAAGCCGGCGTCGCTGCCGGCTATGGAGTCCGGCAGGTGGATCCCGATGTCGCCGAGCAGGGTCGTGAAGTAGCCGGACCAGCCCTTCGCCACGGTGGCGGCGCCGAAGGCGAACTCGAGGACGAGGTCCCAGCCGATGATCCAGGCGAAGATCTCGCCCAGGGCGGTGTAGGAGTAGGTGTACGACGAGCCGGCGACCGGGACCGTCGAGGCGAACTCGGCGTAGCAGAGGGCCGCCAGGCCGCAGGCGATCGCCGCGACGATGAACGACAGCGGCGCGGCGGGGCCGGCCTTCTCGGCGGCGGCCACGCCCGTCAGCACGAAGATGCCGGTGCCGATGATCACGCCGACGCCGAACAGCGTGAGCTGCGTCGCCGACATCTCCTTCTGCAGGCCGTGCTCGGCGCTGTCGGCGTCCTCCAGCGACGCCTCGATCGTCTTCTTGCGTAGCAGTGGGCTGGTGCTCACGGAAGGGGTCCTTGGGTGAGGGGACGAGGGAACGCCGGCGGACGTGGACACGGTCCGCCGACCCGCGGACCGTACCCGCCCTCCGTCGCCCCGTGGGATCGATGTGCTGCGTCGAACGACGTCGTCATCCGTTGCGGGGCGCGTACCCAGCCCGAATCGGGGTATTCGCCCCGTGGCGACCTTGCGGCGGGCCGCCCGAGGAGTACACTTACATTCCGTTAGCGCCTTCACCGAGTGAAGTCCCGAGAAGGCGCCGTCGCACGAACACCCCCGGAAGGTCTCCATGCCCAACGCCATGAGCCGCTTCACCATCCACGACGACCTCTCGGCGCCCGAGGGCTCGCTGCCCGTCCTGAAGGGCGCCCTGGCGTCCGCGGGCCAGCTGCCGAACCTCGTCGGCGTGCTCGCCGGCTCGCCCGCCGCGCTCCGCGGCTACGCGCGGTTCATGGGCGAGCTGCGCCACGGCGTGCTGGGCCCCGCGACGAAGGAGCGCATCTCGCTCGCCGTGGCCGAGCACTTCCGCTCGACGCCGGGGCTGAAGATGCACCAGCGCACCGCCCGGATCGCCGGCCTCGGCATCGACGAGGTCAAGCTCGCCCGCAACTTCGCGTCGAAGGACGAGCGCCAGGACGTGATGCTGCGCTACGTCGGCCACCTGCTGCGCAAGCGCGCCCAGCCGCCGGCGGCCCTGCAGGAGGAGGCGCTCGAGCTCGGCTGGACCGAGGAGGAGCTCCTCGAGGCCATCGCCTACGCTTCGGTCGAGGTGTTCTCGGCCCTGGTCAACATCGCCGGCGACGTGCCCGTCGACGGCTCGATGGAGGAGTCGCGCCAGCTGCGCGCGGCCTGATCCCGTGGGCGACGGCGTGCACCCCGGGGGCTGCTGCCCCCAGTACCACCAGGCGGTCGAGCTCATCGGCCGCCGGTGGACGGGCGCGATCGTCGCCGTGCTGCTCGAGGACGGCCCGCTGCGCTTCTCGACGCTGCGCTCCGCCGTCCCGGGCCTGTCGGACCGGGTGCTCTCGCAGCGGCTGCGGGAGCTCGAGGCGGAGGCGCTCGTCGAGCGCACCGTGCACCCGGGGCCGCCCGTCCGCGTGGAGTACGCCCTGACGCCGAAGGGCCGCGACCTCGAGGCCGTGGTGCGGGCGCTGGAGACCTGGGGCCAGCGCTGGATGAGCTGCCGGACGTCCGTCCCCGCGGGCGCCGCGGCGGCCGCTGACGACCTCCCGCTCGGCTAACTTCCCCGGGGGAGCGCGCCCCGCGCGCTCCGGTCGTCCGCGGCCACCGACCCCTGCGCAGGAGCCCAGCCACCGTGCCCGACACCCCGAGCACCCCCGAGGACGTCAAGCGCCTCGTCGCCGAGCACGACATCCGCTTCGTCCGGATGTGGTTCACCGACATCCTCGGGAACCTGAAGTCGTTCTCGGTGCACGCGTCGGAGCTCGACGACGCCTTCCAGGGCGGCATGGGCTTCGACGGCTCGTCCATCACGGGCTTCAACGCCGTGGAGGAGTCGGACATGATCGCCATGCCCGACCCGGCGACCTTCGCGATCCTGCCGTGGGCGCCGAAGGAGGAGGGCGTCGCGCGGATCTTCTGCGACGTGCTCACGCCCGAGCGCACCCCGTACGAGGGCGACCCGCGCTACATCCTCAAGCGGGCGATCGAGCGGATGAAGCGGATGGGCTTCGACACGTTCAACGTCGGCCCCGAGCTCGAGTACTACCTGTTCAAGGACAGCCGCGGGACCGAGGTCCTCGACGAGGGCGGCTACTTCGACCTGACCGCGCTCGACGCCGGCTCGGACGTCCGCCGCGACACGTCCCTCGCGCTCGAGGCGCTCGGGATGAAGGTGGAGTACAGCCACCACGAGGGCGGCCCGTCGCAGCACGAGATCGACATCCGCTACGCGGACGCGCTGAAGATGGCGGACGACTGCATGACGTACCGCCTGACGGTGAAGGAGATCGCGATGCAGCACGGCTGGCACGCGACCTTCATGCCGAAGCCGCTGACGGGCGAGAACGGCTCCGGGATGCACACGCACCTGTCGCTCTTCCGGGACGGGCAGAACGCCTTCTACGACGCGGACGACCGCTACTTCCTCTCGGACGTCGGCAAGGCGTTCATCGCGGGCCAGCTGCGCCACGCCCGCGAGATGTCGGCCGTCTACGCGCAGTGGGTCAACTCGTACAAGCGCCTGGCGCCCGGCTACGAGGCCCCGGTGTACGTCGCGTGGTCCCGGCGCAACCGCTCGGCGCTCGTGCGCGTGCCGATGTACCACCCGGGCGAGGAGCAGGCCACGCGGATGGAGCTGCGCTGCCCGGATCCCGGCTGCAACCCGTACCTGACGTTCGCGCTGCTGCTGCACGCCGGCCTGGACGGCATCGAGAACGGCTACGAGCTGCCCGAGCCGATGGAGCGCAACCTGTACCACCTGTCGCCGGACGACCGGCGCCGGCTGGGGATCGAGCAGCTGCCCGAGACGCTCGGCGAGGCCGTCGAGCTGGCGGCCGAGTCCGAGCTGGTGCTGCGGGCGCTCGGCGAGCACACCCTCGACCGCTTCGTGGAGATCAAGCGGGAGGAGTGGGAGGACTACCGCGTGCAGGTCACGCAGTGGGAGCTCGACCGGTACCTGCCGGTCCTCTGAGCCCCGGCGCCCGGCCCGCCCCGTGCGGGCGGCCCGGGCTCGGCGGGCGCCGGACGGGCGCCCGCGGGGCGGGGGAGCGGGGCGGCGCGAGGCCGCCCCGCGAGCCGGCTAGAAGTAGCGGCGGAAGACGCGGACGGTCATCTTGAGGTACGGCGCGTCCTTCGACCAGGTCTTCTGCGAGTGGACGCGCAGCGTCAGCTTGCGGTACTTGCGGCTCGGGAACGCGGAGCGCTTGACGCGCAGGTAGCCGCACTCGTTCGCGGTGCCGAGCTTCGTGCGCTTGACCAGCTTGGAGCCGCGGTACCAGGACGCGTACATCGAGCGCGAGCCGGTGAGCGGCGTCAGGCCGGACATCGTCCACGTGCGGCGCGAGTACGCGGCGCGGGGCTTGTTCGACAGGTCGAGCGCGAGCGTCGTGGCCTTGACGTTCACGGCGCCGGTGTCGCCGCTCTTCCCACCGACGGGGAACTCGGTGACGGCGAGCGTGATCGTGCGGCCCTTGCTCGGCTTGATGCCCGGGACCGAGAAGCGGGTGACGACGGTGGAGCCGTTGCCCGCGGCATCGGCCACACCCTCACCGTAGTTCGCCCTGCCGCCCACGCCGTACACCATGAACTTGGTGTTCGGGTTGGCCTGACCGACGGCGACGGTGATGGGCTGATAACTCAGCTTGCCATTCGCGTAAACCGACGTGTAGCACGCGCGATCAGTGACGATCGTCGAGGCTGAGCCGGTGGCCGGCACGGCGGCGAGGGCGGCGATCGCGGCGGCCGGGGCGGCGAGCGCGAGGATGCGACGGGGCATGGAGCTCCTGGATGGGGGACCGTGGTGGCGGGATCCGCGGGCGCGGATGCCCGTCTGTACCCGGCCGGAGAGCCGGGCACGCGGGAACTTTAGCCATCCTTTCGGCGGGTCACGCCGGGTGCGGGACGGCGACCCCCTGGGCGTCCCGCCCTACCGTCCGGTAGGGGCGGGGCGCCGGCGCGGGCGTCCGCGCGCTCGGGCGCTCCCGCCGGCCCGCCCGCGCTGCCTCCTGAGGGCCGGAGCCCGGAGCGCCGCCTCCGGGAGCGCCCGGGTCTGGCCCGGGTCGCGGCGCCGCCCGCGCCGCTCAGGCGTCGAGGGCGGCGCGCAGGGCGTCGGCGTCCGTCACCGGCGCCCGGCAGGCGAACCGCTCGCACACGTACGCGGCCGCGCGGCCGTCCACGGTCCCGCGGCCCTCGAGCAGCGGCACGCCCCGGGCGTCGTCGCCGTCCCCGGACGCGACGACGAGGCCCGGACGTGGCCGCTCGCGGACGACCGCCAGCAGCTCCTCCCGCCCGTCCTCCGGGCCGACCACCGCGACCTCGCGCGGGACCCGGTGGTGCTCGTCGAGCGCCAGCAGCGCGTAGGCGACGGCCTGGGGGTGCTCGGCCCCGAGCGGGCCGGCCAGCCGCAGCCACCCCTCGGCGGCCGCGGCCAGGCGGTGCTCGCCGGTGAGCGCGGCCAGGCGGACCAGGCCGCGGGCGGCCGCCGCGCCGCCCGAGGGGATCGGCGCGTCGTCGAGCTCCTTGCGGCGCGCCAGGAGCGCCTCGGCGTCGTCGGCGGTCGAGAAGAAGCCGCGGTCGCCGTCGCCGAAGCGGCCCAGGATCTCGTCCGCCAGCCAGCGGGCCCAGGCGAGCACGTCCGGGTCGCCGTCGGCCTCGTACAGCGCGATCGCGGCCTCGAGCAGGAACGCGTGGTCCTCGAGCACCGCGTCGTGCCGGGCGCCGCCGCCGTCGCGGTGCGACCACGCGCGCCGCAGGCGGCCGTCGACGACGAGCTCGCGGCGGACGAACGCGAGCGCCTCGCGCGCGACCTGCAGCAGGTCGTCGCGGCCGAGCGCCGCGCCGGCCTCGGCGAAGGCGTGGATCGCCAGCCCGTTCCAGCCGGCCAGCCGCTTGTCGTCCGTCCCGGGCCGCACGCGCTGCGAGCGCGCGGCGAGCAGGCCCTCGCGGATCCGCTCGCGCGTCACCGGGTCGGGCGCGATGCCGCGGTCCTCGAGGACGCTCCGGCCCTCGAAGTTGCCCTCCGGCGTGACGCCGAACCACTCGATCGCTGCGGCCGCCTCGGCGGCCGGCAGGGCCGCCCGGATCTCGTCCGGCGTCCACACGTAGAAGCGGCCCTCCTCGCCCTCGCTGTCGGCGTCGAGCGCGGCGAGGAACCCGCCCTCGGGGCCGCGCAGCTCGCGGGCGACGAAGGCGAGGGTGCGCTCGGCGACCTCGCGCAGGCCGGCGTCCTGCCACAGCAGCCAGCCCTGCACGTACGCGCGGGCGAGCAGCGCGTTGTCGTAGAGCATCTTCTCGAAGTGCGGCACCGTCCAGGTGCCGTCGACGGCGTAGCGCGCGAAGCCGCCGCCGAGCTGGTCGTGGATGCCGCCCGACGCCATGGAGCGCAGCGTCTGCCGGGCCATCGCGGTCGCCAGGCCGCGCTCGTCGTCGCCGGCGCCCGGCGCGCGGTCGTCCGCGGCGCGCTGCAGCAGGAGGAGCAGGCTGGGGTGCGGCGGGAAGCGCGGGCCGCGGCCGGGCGGGCCGAACCCGCCCTGCACGGCGTCGTAGTGCTCGCGCAGCCGCCGCACCGCCGCGCCGAGCGTCTCGGGCCCGGGGACCGCGTCGGCCGGCGTCATCCGCGCGGCCCCGGTCAGCTGCTCGGCGATGCCGGCGAGCTGCTCGCGGATCTCGTCGCGACGCTCCGTCCAGGCCTCGGCGACGGCGTCGAGCACCATCCGCCAGGACGGCATGCCGCCCCGCGGGGCGGGCGGGAAGTACGTCCCCCCGTGGATCGGCGCCTGCTCCGGGGTGAGGAAGACGTTGAGCGGCCATCCGCCCTGGCCCGTCATCGCCTGGATCGCCTCCATGCAGATCGCGTCGACGTCGGGGCGCTCCTCGCGGTCGACCTTCACGCACACGAAGCGCTCGTTCATCACCGCGGCGACCGCGGGGTCCTCGAACGACTCGTGGGCCATGACGTGGCACCAGTGGCAGGCGCTGTAGCCGATGGAGACGAGCAGCGGCTTGTCCTCGGCCCGCGCGCGGGCGAGCGCCTCGGCGCCCCACGGCAGCCAGTCGACGGGGTTGTCGGCGTGCTGGAGCAGGTACGGCGACGTCTCGGCAGCGAGGGCGTTGCTCATGCGCCCAGCCTGGCACACCGGGTCGGCGCGCCGGGTGCCGCGGACCGGGGGCGGGACGGGGCGCGCCGCCTCGCCCGGCGGCCCGCCCGCGGCCCGCGGCGTCAGCGGCGGACGAGCCGGCGCACGGCGGCGCGCGAGCGGGCGCTCAGCCCCTCGATCTCCTCGGGGCTGAAGCCGAGCGACGCGTAGAGCGCGTCCTCGTCGTGGAAGGGGTTCGCGACCCGCACGACGCCCGGCCGGACGCCCGCGCCGCGCACGCGCACCCGGACCCGGCGGGACGAGCCGAGCACGCCGGAGACCGCCGTGCCGGGGACGAACCCGAAGGCCTCCAGGCGCAGGTCGCCGTCGCCGGTCGTGACGGCCGTGCCGCTGCGCAGGCCGGCGACGCGCACCGTCTGCTCCTCCTCGGACACGTCGATGTCGGCGCTCGTGAGGACCCGCAGCGCCAGGCTGCGGGCGGCGTCGCCGACGGTCGCGGCGGCCACGGCGCGCGCGCGGGCGGCGGGATCGCGGCCCAGGCCGCGCGCCCCGGCGGGCGGCGCCGCCGGCACCGGGCGCGGCGCCTCGGGGCGCGGGCACGCCGGCACCCGACCGCCGGCGGCGAAGGCCCGCAGCGCGCGCGTGACGCACGGGGCGTCGGCCGTCAGGACGGAGTGGCCGGCGTCGGGCACCGTCACGTGGGCCGCGCGCCGGAAGCGCGAGGCCACGCGCGCGGCCTCCTCGGGCGACGTGCGGGTGTCGTCCGCGCCGCCGAGGACGAGCGTCGGCACGTCGGGCAGCGGCCCCATCGGCGTCGGATCGGGCGAGCCGGGCCAGTCGACGCACAGGCCGGCCGCGGTGAAGGTGACGAGGTCGGCGGGGGAGAAGCCCGCGCGCGCCGCCGGGGGCACGGCCGCGAGCTGCGCGAGGGCGGCGGCGCGCCGGGCGTCGGGCGTGCTGCCGGGGCCCCACGGCAGGCGCGTGTCGCGGCACGTCGTGGCGACGAACGCGCCCTGGGAGAGCAGGCCCGCCGTCCCGGCGGTCGCCGTCGGATCGTCGTCGTCGCCGGTCGGCAGCACCACGCCGTACTCCCGCGCCAGGCGGGCGAGCGGCGCGCCGTCGCCGTCGGCGGCCCGCCGCAGCGCGCCGACGAGGACGGGGCGGATCGTGGCGTCGAAGTCGCCGCCCAGGACGAGGGAGAGGATCTCGTTGCCGGTGATCGTCGTGCGCACCCGGTGGCCGTTGCCGCCGTCGACGCGCGCGGTCAGCGGCAGCCGGGCGAGGGTGCGCGCCAGGTCGGCGCGCGGGTCGGCGGTCACGCCGCGGCAGGCGCCGCGGCGGCAGGCGCGCGCCAGCGCGGTCGGCGCGGCGCGCACGGTCGCGAGCGTGTACGGGTCGTCGCCCGTCGGGTCGACCGACGAGTCCAGGACCAGGCGCGTGACCCGGCCCGGGTAGGCGGCCGCGTACCGCTGCGCCGTGAACGTGCCGTACGAGACCCCGACGACCACGAGCCGGTCGTAGCCCTCGGCCTGCCGCACGGCGTCGAGATCGGCGACGACGTCCGCCGTGCCGTAGCGGTCCGTCGCCCCGCCGAAGCGGCGGGCGCAGGACGCCACCAGGTCCGAGCTCGAGAGCGCGGTCACGGCGGTCGTCTCCAGCTCGGGGCAGACGATCAGGTCGGACGAGCGGCCGGTGCCGCGCGTGTCCACCGTCAGCAGGTCGCGGCCCTTCAGGAGCGGCCGCAGGACCGGCACGAGCTCGCCGGCGGTCGGCGTCGTCGCCTGCCCGGGGCCGCCGGAGAGGAAGAGCACGGCCTCGCGACGGGTCGTCGCGCGCTTCCGCCCCGGCTGCACCTGGCGCACGGACAGGCTGATGCGGCCGGGCACCTGGCCGGTGCGGTCGAGCGGCACGGTCACGCGCGAGCAGCGCGTGCGACCGACGGACGCGTCGCCGCACGGGTACGTCTTCACGGCGCCGGCGGGGACGGGGGAGGCCGCGAGCGTCAGCAGCGCGGCGAGGACGGGGAGCGCGCGGAGCGCGAGACGGGACACGCGGGCAGGGTATACCCGGTATCGGCGCTATCGTCGGCGCCGTTCCGACCCATCCCCCGGGAGACCCATGAGCACCGACCGCCAGTCCCACGTCGTCGACGGCGCCCCGCCCGCGATCGGCCCGTACGTCCACGCCGTCGCCGCCGGCGGCCTGCTCTTCTGCTCGGGCCAGATCCCGCTCGACCCCGCCACCGGCGAGCTCGTCGGCCGCACCGCCGCCGAGCAGGCCGAGCAGTGCCTGAAGAACCTGCAGGTCGTCGTCGAGGGCGCCGGGGCGAGCCTGGACCGCGCCGTGCGCTGCACCGTCCTGCTGACCGACATGGCCGCGTTCGCCGAGGTCAACGAGGTCTACGGGCGCTTCTTCCCGAACGACCCGCCGGCGCGCATCGCCTACGCGGTCGCGGGGCTGCCGAAGGGCGCGCTCGTCGAGATCGACGCGATCGTCGCGCAGGACTGAGGGCCGTGGGCGGGCCGGACGGGGAGGGGGACGGCACGCCCCCGGGCCCGCTCCTCTCCCGGGTCGAGGTGGTGACCCCCGGCGGCCCGGCCGCGGTCGCGCGCGACGGCCACCGCTGGGGTCCCGTCGACGGCCCGGCCGTCGGCGGGCTCGACGACGCGCTGCGCGCCGCGCTCCCGGAGCCGGCCGACGCGGCCCTGGCCGCGGTCCACGCGGCGCTCGCCGGGGACGGCGGCCAGGCGGCGTTCCGCCGGGCCCTGGTCGTCCGGCGCGCCGAGCCGGGGGAGGCGCGGTTCCACCTGTCCGCCCGCCGCAACCGCGACTCGATCGCCGCCCACGGCCTCGACTGGCGGCGGATGCGTCCCCCCGGCATCGCGGGGAGCACCGGCCCGGAGGCCCACGGGATCTTCCTCTGCGACGAGGACGGCGTCGGCTTCTTCCGGATGGTCTCCGACGAGGACCCGGACGTGTGGCGCGTCGAGGTCGGCGGCCTGTGGCTGCACAGCGACGCGTCGTCCAGCACCGGCCTCGACGACGCCTGGGCGATCAGCGCCCGGCCGATCGCGGCCGGGCGCCTGACCCTGTGCGGCGACGCGCCGATCAGATCGGCGTGACGTAGGCGGCCGACAGGCCGCCGTCGACGAGGAACGTCGACGCCGTGATGAAGCTCGACTCGTCCGAGGCGAGGAAGAGCACCGCGTTGGCCAGCTCGCGCGCCTGGGCGAAGCGCCCCATCGGCACGTGCACCAGTCGGCGGTTGGCGGCCTCGGCGTCGTTCGCGTACAGCTCGCGCAGCAGCGGCGTGTCGACCGGTCCGGGGCAGAGGGCGTTCACGCGTACGCCCTGCCGCGCGAACTGCACGCCGAGCTCGCGGCTCATCGCGAGCACGCCGCCCTTCGACGCGGTGTACGAGATCTGCGACGTCGCGGCGCCCATGATCGCCACGAAGGACGCGGTGTTGATGACGGAGCCGCCGCCCGTCTCGAGCAGGTGCGGGATCCCGTGCTTGCAGCACAGGTAGACAGACTTCAGGTTGACGTCCTGCACGCGCTGCCAGGCGTCCTCCTCCGTCTCGAGGATCGAGTCGTCGTCGGGCGGCGAGATGCCGGCGTTGTTGAACAGCACGTCGACGGTGCCGTACGTGTCGCGCACCTGCTGGTACGCGGCGGCGATCTGCTCGCCCGAGGTCACGTCGGCGCGGATCGCCAGGTCGACGTGCTCCATCTCCTCGGTCAGGTCCAGGCCGACGACGGTGGCGCCCTGCTCGCGGAAGACCTTGGCGGTCTCGGCGCCGATGCCGGACGCGGCGCCGGTGATCACGGCGACCTTGCGCTCCAGGCGCCCGTGGTGGGAGGTCGCGGTCTCGGGGGTGCTCGGGGTGGTGCTCATGCGGCCTCCTCGGCGGTGGGGTTGACGGGCCGGCGGCGGGCGCCGGAAGCGGGGTGGGGGACCGGCGTGGCGGCGGCCGCGGTCCCGGACGGCCGGCGGCTCACGCGCCGGTCGCGTAGTAGACGGTCTTCAGCTCGGAGTACGCCTCCATCGCGTGCGGGCCGAGCTCGCGCCCGACGCCGGAGCGCTTGAAGCCGCCGAACGGCGTCGAGACGCGCACGGAGCTGTTCGAGTTGATCGACAGCACGCCCGAGTCGATGCCGCGCGCGACGCGCAGCGCGCGGCCGCCGTCGCGGGTCCAGATCGACCCGGACAGGCCGTAGATCGAGTCGTTCGCCATCCGGATCGCGTCGGCCTCGTCGTCGAACGGCAGGACCGCCACGACGGGGCCGAAGATCTCCTCGCGGGCCGCGCGGTCGTCGGGGTCGACGGGCGCCAGGACGGTGGGGGCGAACCAGAAGCCGTCGCCGTCCGGGGCGCTGCCGCGGAACGCCACCGACTCCTCGGTGACGAACGACGCGACCTTCTCGCGGTGCTGCGCCGAGATCAGCGGGCCCATCGCGGTGCCGTCGGCGAGCGGGTCGCCGACGGTCAGCGCCTTGACGTGCGGCTCGAGCAGCCCGAGGAACGCGTCGAGCGCCGAGCGCTGCACGAGCAGGCGGGAGCGGGCGCAGCAGTCCTGCCCGGCGTTGTCGAAGACCGCGCCGGGTGCCGCGGCGGCCGCGGCCTCCAGGTCGGCGTCGGCGAAGACGACGTTCGCGGACTTGCCGCCGAGCTCGAGCGTCACGCGCTTGATCGTGTCGGCGGCGGCGCGCTGGATGCCGGCGCCGACGGCGGTGGAGCCGGTGAAGCCGATCTTCGCCACGTCGGGGTGCTCGACGAGCCGCTGCCCGACGGTGCGGCCCGGGCCGACGACGACCTGGAAGACGCCCTCGGGCAGCCCCGCCTCGAGCGCGATGGCCTCTAGGCGCAGGGCGGTCAGCGGTGTCAGCTCGGCCGGCTTGAGGACCGCGCAGTTGCCGGCGGCCAGGGCGGGGGCGAGCTTCCACGACGCGATCGGCAGCGGGAAGTTCCAGGGCGTGATGAGGCCCACGACGCCGAGCGGCTCGCGGAACGTCATCGCCACGCCGCCGTCGACGGGGATCGTGTCGCCCAGGTGCCGCTCGACGCCGCCGGCGTAGTACCGGAATGTCGCGGCGACCATGCCGATCTCGCCGCGGGCGCTGGCGATGGGGTGGCCGGCGTCGCGCGCCTCGAGCTCGGCGAGCTCCTCCAGGTGCGCCTCGACGGCGTCGGCCAGGCGCAGCAGCAGCCGGGCGCGGTCGGCGGGCGCGACGGCGCGCCAGGCCGGGAAGGCGGCGCGGGCGCGCGCGACGGCGCGGTCGACGTCCTCCGGCGTGGTCTCGGGGATCTCGGCGAGCGGGCGGCCGGTCGCGGGCTCCAGGACGGTGAGGGTCATCGGGGCTCCTTCGGGGAGGGAGGGACGGCGCCGTCGCGGGCGGCGGCGCGCTCGCGGGCGGCGGCGACGAGGGCGGCGATCACGCCGGAGCGCGGGTCGCCCTCGGGGTGCCACTGGACGGCCAGGCAGAACGTCCGGTCGGGACGCTCCATCGCCTCGGTCAGGTCGTCGTCGGTCGCCCGGCCGGTCACGTGCCAGCCCTCGGCGATCGCGTCGAGGGCCTGGTGGTGGTGCGAGCGGACGGAGACGGTCTCGGCCCCGGCGGCGCGCGCCGCGAGCGAGCCGGGCTGCAGCCGGACGTCGTGCGCGTTGCGCTCGTCCAGGGTGCCGGGCACGCGGCGGTGCGTGTCCGTGCCGAGGACCTCGGGCAGGTGCTGCAGCAACGTGCCGCCCGCGCCGGCGTTGACGATCTGCATGCCGCGGCAGACGCCGAGCAGCGGCAGGTCCTGCTCCTGGGCGGCGCGCGCCAGGGCGACCTCGCACGCGTCGCGCAGCGGGGTGTCGCCGCTTGTCTCGGGGTGCCGCTCCGCGCCGTACGTCGCCGGGTCCAGGTCGACCCCGCCCGTCAGCAGCAGGCCGTCGAGGCCGCGCAGCGCGTCCTCGGGGTGCTCGACGTCGACCGGGTCGACGGGCAGCAGCACGGCGCGGCCGCCGGCCCGCTGGACGGCGGCGCTGTAGCTCGCGGGCACGAAGTCGGCGGGCTGGTGCCACGCCGCCCCGTGGGCGATCGGCTCGTGCGCGCACGTGATGCCGATGACGGGGCGGGGCAGCGGGACGACGACGCCGGCGGCGTCGGGCGACGGGGCGCTCATGGGGTGGTGCGACCTCCTGACGGGGTGGGCGCGGCGGACGCTACAGGCGCTCGAAGCCGCGGAACCGCTCCCAGTCGGTCACCGCCGACTCGAAGGCGGCCAGCTCGACGCGCGCCATGTTCACGTAGTGGTCGACGACCTCGGCGCCGAGCGCCTCGCGGGCCAGCTCGCTCGCCGCGAAGCGGTCGCGGGCGTCCGTCAGGGTGCTCGGCACCTTCGGCACGTCGGCCTCGTACGCGTTGCCCTCGAGCGGCGGGCCCAGCTCGAGCCCGCGGTCGATGCCGTCCAGACCCGCAGCGATCGTCGCGGCGAGCGCCAGGTACGGGTTGACGTCGGCGCCCGGCACGCGGTTCTCCACCCGCAGACCGGGACCGTGGCCGACGACGCGCAGCGCGCAGGTGCGGTTGTCCTTGCCCCACGCGATCGCGGTGGGCGCGAAGGAGCCGGCCGCGAACCGCTTGTACGAGTTGACGTTCGGCGCGAAGAGCAGCGTCAGCTCCGCCAGGTGCGCCTGCTGGCCCGCCACGAAGGAGCGGAACAGCGCCTCGTCCTTCGCGAAGACGTTCTCGCCCGTCTCCGCGTCCGCGAGGGAGCAGTGGATGTGGCACGAGCTGCCCTCGCGCTCGTCGAACTTCGCCATGAAGGTGATCGCCATGTCCTCCTGGGCGGCGATCTCCTTGGCCCCGTTCTTGTAGACCACGTGCTGGTCGGCCGTGGTCAGCGCGTCGCCGTAGCGGATGTTGACCTCGTGCTGGCCCAGGTTGCACTCGCCCTTGGAGTCCTCGACCGGCATGCCGGCGGCGAGCATCTCGTTGCGGATGCGGCGCAGCAGCGGCTCCACCCGGGCGGTGCCCAGGATGGAGTAGTCCACGTTGTAGAGGTTGGCCGGCACCAGGTCGCGGTAGGCCTGCTTCCAGGCGTCCTCGTAGCCCGTGCGGAAGACCATGAACTCCAGCTCGGTGGCGGCGTTGCACGTCCAGCCGCGCTCGGCCAGCCGGTCGAGCTGCCGCCGCAGGACCTGCCGCGGCGAGGGCGCGACGTCGCTGCCGTCGGCCCAGCGCACGTCGGCCAGGCAGATCGCGGTCCCCGGCTGCCACGGCACGGCGCGCAGGGTCGCCAGGTCGGGGACCATCTGGAAGTCGCCGTAGCCGGCCTCCCACGACGCCATGTCGTAGCCCTCGACGGTGTTCATCTCGACGTCGACGGCCAGCAGGTAGTTGCAGCCCTCGGCGCCCGCCTCGGCGATGTCGTCGACGAAGTGCTGCGCGACCATGCGCTTGCCCTGCAGTCGGCCCTGCATGTCGGTGATCGCCAGCAGCACGGTGTCGATGCGGCCGGCGTCGACCTCGTGCCGCAGCTGCTCGAGGGTCATGGTCATGCGTGGGCCTCCGGACGGGGGACGGTGGGGCAGGGGGACAGGATGGGGGAGCGGCCGCTCACGCGTCGAGCTCGCGGTCGATCTCGCTCACGGTGTGCAGCGGGCCCGTGAACCACTTGCGGGCCGACACCAGCCACCAGATGCCGACGGCGCCGAGCACCACGACGACCGTGATCGGCGAGTAGTTCACCGCGCTCCACGAGAAGTCGTCCTGCCAGGGCAGGCCGGCGTCGGCCTGCGGGATGATGAAGAGGACGCAGATGATCGCGACCCACAGCAGCGCGACGATCGCCACGGGCCGGTACCAGGCGCCCAGGCTCCAGTCGCCGGTCTCGAAGCGCGAGCCGGCCTTCAGGCGCAGCCAGATCGGGATGGCGTACGAGATGTACAGGCCGATGACCGCGATCGACGTGGCCGCGGCGTAGGCGACCGGCGCGTCCTTCTCGGCCACGAGCATCGACGGGATCAGCAGGATCCAGGCGAAGACGACGATCAGGCCGACCGCCATCGCCGGCACGCGGCGCGACGTGAGCCTCGACCACAGGCCCGAGCCGGGGATCGCCTTGTCGCGCGAGAAGGCGTAGGCCATGCGCGAGGCGGCCGTGACGGACGCGTAGCCGCAGAACAGCTGGGCGACCGCCGCGATGATCAGCAGCAGGCCCGACAGGCCGCTCGAGAGGGACTCCTGCAGGATGTAGATGACCGGGTAGCCGCTGTTCAGCTCGGGGTTGAGCGCGTCGTCCAGGTTGGGGATCGCGAACGTCACCGCCAGGATCAGGACGTAGCCGAAGACGGCCGAGACGAGGATCGTGTTGATGATCCCCTTGACCACCGCGGTCGAGGCGTTCTTCGTCTCCTCGGACATGTGCGCCGAGGCGTCGTAGCCCGTGAACGTGTACTGCGCGTGCAGCAGGCCGAGCAGGAAGCTGAACGTCACGCCGCCGAAGCCGACCCCGGAGTTGTCGACGGTCTTCGTGAACACGAACGAGACGCTCTGGTGGTCCTTGGCGAAGAACGCGAGGACGAGCACGAAGACGAGGACGCCGGCCACGTGCCACCAGGCGCTGACCATGTTGATGCGCGTGGCGATGTGCGGGCCGATGATGTTCATCCCGGCGTGCAGCAGCAGGATGACGGTGAAGACCGCGAAGATCGTCCCGCGGTCGGTGCCGAGCCCGGCGCCGAGGACGTCGAGGACCGCGGTGACGAAGATCGCGGCGCCGTAGTCGATCGACGCGGTGACGGCGATCTGGCCGACGAGGTTGAACCAGCCCGTGAACCAGCCGTGGGCGGGCTTGCCGAGCTTCGACGCCCACCAGTACAGGCCGCCGGCGGTCGGGTACGCCGACGCCAGCTCGGCCATCGCCAGGCCGACGAAGAGCACCATCACCGAGACGAGGGGCCAGCCCCACGCCATCGTGATCGGCCCGCCGTTGGCCAGGCCGATGCCGTAGCTCGCCAGGCCGCCGGTGAGGATCGAGACGATCGAGAAGCTGATCGCGAAGTTCGAGAACGCGCTGAGGTTGCGCTCGAGCGTCTGCTCGTAGCCCATCGCCCGTAGCCGGGCGACGTCCTTCTCGTGGTGCTCGTTGCCTGATTCCGGGACCGTGCCCATGACCTGTGCCTCCGCTGAAGGTGTGCTCGCCGTGCCTTTGGCCGACCCTAACCCCGCCACGGCGACGGCGTCAATGGGACCGCTGGAGCAGCCGGGCTGTCCAACGGGCGAGGCCGGGCGGGCGCCCGGCGGCCGGTCACGTACCCGGCGCGAGGCCGGCCAACACGTGCTCCGTGCCCGCCAGGTGCCGCCGGACGGTGCGCACGGCCGCCGTCGCGTCGCCGCGGCCGACCGCGACGAGCAGCCGCCGGTGCTCGGCGTTCGACGCCCCCAGGACGGCCCGAGGGTGGGCGATGTGGGCGATCAGCTCGGTCGCGCGCGCCTGCAGCTCGGTGGCGCGCAGCACGAGCTCGCGGACGCCAGTCAGCTCGGCGAGCCCCACGTGCAGCGCGGCGTCGGCGCGGCGGTACGCCGGGAAGGGCGCGTCGGCGTCCATCTCGTCGACGAGGGCCCCGAGCGCCAGGAGGCCCTCGGCGACCGCCTCGGGCTGCGCGGCGGCGCGCTCGGCCGCCAGGCAGGCGACCCCCACCTCGAACGCCCGGCGCACGGCGCACGCCTCGCGCCAGTCGTCGGGCAGCGGCCCGGCCACGTCCGGGGCGCCGGGGCCCGCGATCGGCGGCCGGTCGACGACGAACGTGCCGCCGCCGCGGCCGCGCTGGGCGACGAGGTGCCCGGACTCCGCCAGCGCGGTCAGCGCCTGCCGCAGCGTCGAGCGTGAGATCCGCAGCTGCTCGGCCAGCTCGCGCTCCGGCGGCAGCTGCACCCCCGCGGCCAGGACGCCGGTGCGGATGGCGCTGCCCAGGCGCTCGACCGTCTCCTCGAAGGTCGTCGGGGCCCGCACGGGGGAGAAGACCGCGGCCGCGGCGTCGATCTCCATGCGCCGGACGGTACACCCGGGAACGCCGGCCGCACGCCCGGCGCGCCGCCCTCCCCGACCGGGGGGTATCCTCGGCCCCCTCGCGTGCCGGGACGGTGTATCCCCCCGGCGCGGCGCCACCCGCCGTCATCGGAGCTTCCATGGCCACTGCCTTCACCACCGAGCCCACCGATCCCGAGGTCCGGGACGAGATCGTCGCGCTGGTCCGCCAGTTCACGGACGAGCAGATCATCCCGAACGCGGAGCACTACGACGCCAAGGACGAGTGGCCCGAGCCGATCGTCGAGGGCCTGAAGGAGCTCGGCCTGTTCGGCGTCACGCTGCCGGAGGAGTACGGCGGCCTGGGCCTGGACCTGTCGACGTACGCGCGCATCGCCGAGGAGCTCGCGCGCGGCTGGATCTCGGTCCCGGGCATCATCAACACGCACTTCATCGGTGCGTACCTGCTGATGAAGTTCGGCACGGACGAGCAGAAGCAGAAGTACCTGCCGCGCATGGCGACGGGCGAGCTGCGCGCCGCGTTCTCGCTCTCCGAGCCGCACGCCGGCTCCGACGTGCAGGCGATCAAGACCGCCGCGAAGAAGCTCGACGACGGGCGCTACGAGATCAACGGCCAGAAGCTGTGGGTCACGAACGGCCTGATGAGCGGCCTGGTCTTCGTCCTCGTCGTGACCGACCCGACGGCGAAGCCCGCCTACAAGGGCATGACGTGCTTCATCTGCGAGAAGGAGCCGGGCGTCCAGGTCAACACGGGCGAGTACGAGGGCTTCGAGGTCCCGCCGAAGATCAAGAAGATGGGCTACAAGGGCGTCGAGTCCACCGAGCTCGTCTTCAACGGCTACAAGCTCTCCGCCGACCAGATCCTGGGCGGCGAGGAGGGCGGCCTGAACAAGGGCTTCAAGCAGATGATGGACTCGCTCGAGGTCGGCCGCGTGAACGTCGCCGCGCGCGGCGTCGGCGTGGCGCAGCGCGCCTTCGAGCTGGCCATCCGCTACGCCCAGGAGCGCGAGACGTTCGGCAAGCCGATCGCCCAGCACCAGCTCGTGCAGGAGAAGCTGGCCGACATGTACACGCGCCTCGAGGCCGCGCGGCTGCTGACGTACCGCGCCGCCGAGCTGAAGGACCAGGGCGAGCGCTCGGACACCGAGGCCGCGATGGCGAAGCTCGCCGCGTCCGAGGCGGGCCACAAGAACGCCGAGGAGGCGCTGCGCATCCACGGCGGCTTCGGCTTCTCGAAGGAGTACGAGATCGAGCGCATCTACCGCGACGCGCCGCTGCTGCTGATCGGCGAGGGCACGTCCGACATCCAGCGGATGGGCATCGCGAAGGGCCTGCTGAAGCGCTTCGCGATCTAGCGCGCCGCGTCGCCGGCCGGCGCGGCCGCACGCGGAGGGGAGGGGCGCCCGCGGGCGCCCCTCGTCGTTCCGGCGGGGGCCGCGCACGCCGGCGGCGGCGCGCGCGGCGTCCGCTACCGTGGCCCGCATGAGCGCCGTCCTTCCGTCCCAGGCCCCCGACGCACAGCGGCGTCGGCGGGCCCGGGCGGCGGTCGAGGGCGTCGCGCGCGTCACGCCCGTCCTGCGCTCGGAGGGGCTGACGGACCGCTTCGGCGCCCCGGTCGTGCTGAAGGCCGAGTCGCTGCAGCGCACCGGCTCGTTCAAGATCCGCGGCGCGCTCGCGAAGCTGGCCGCGCTCGGCGAGGGCGCCGCCCGCGGCGTCGTGGCCGGGAGCGCCGGCAACCACGCCCGCGCGGTCGCCGAGGCGGCCCGCACGACCGGCATCCCCGCGTCGGTGTTCATGCCCGCCGGCGCGCCGATCGCGAAGATCGAGGCGTGCCGCCGGCTGGGGGCCGACGTCGTGCTCGTCGACGGGCCGCTCGAGAACGCCCTGGCCGCCGCGCACGACCTCGCCGACGAGCGCGGCATGGCGTTCCTGCACCCGTTCGACGACGCCGACGTCGTCGCCGGGCAGGGCACGATCGGCGAGGAGCTGCTGGACCAGGTCCCCGACATGGCGCAGATCGTCGTCCCCGTGGGCGGCGGCGGGCTGATCTGCGGCATCGCCACGGCGGTCAAGGCGGCGCGGCCCGACGTGCGGATCGTGGGCGTGCGCGCCGCCCTGCACGGGTCGGTCGTCGCCGCGCGCGAGAGCCGGTCGCCGGTCTCGTCCTTCGGGGACGGGCTGTGGGAGCGCTCGGACGCGCCGACGATCGCGGACGGCATCTCGGTCAAGCGCCCGGGGGACCTGACCGGCCCGCTCGTGGAGGCCCTCGTCGACGACGTGGTCGCCGTCGACGAGGACTCGATCGCCGAGGCGATGGTGCTGCTGCTGGACCGCGTGAACCTGGTCGTGGAGGGCGCCGGGGCCGTCGGGCTGGCGGCGCTCCTGCGCGAGCTCGTCCCCGCGCCGGACGCCGGCTCGACCGTCCTGCTGCTGTCGGGCGGCAACGTCGACACCGGGCTGCTGGCCCAGATCGCGCGCCGCCACGAGTCGCTCGTCGGCCGGCGCCTGGTCCTGAACGCGCTCGTGCCGGACCGCCCCGGCTCGCTCGTGCGCCTGCTGACCGGGATCGCGGACGCGGGCGCGAGCGTCACCGAGATCCAGCACGTGCGCGAGGGCGTCGACCTGCACGTCGGCGACACCGCGGTGCGCCTGACGCTCGAGACGCGGGGCCGCGACCACGCCGACCAGGTCATCGCGCGCGTGCGCGAGCAGGGCTTCCCCGTCGAGCGCTCCGCCTGACCGCGCTCCTGGCGCCGGCGTCCGCGCCGCGCCCGTAGCGTGTGGGGCATGACGCAGCTCGACGTGCTGAGGGTCTTCTGCGCCGCGGACGGCGGCCACGGCAACCCGCTCGGGGTCGTCCTGGACGCCGGGGCGGTGGCGCCGGCGGAGCGGCAGCGCATCGCCGCGGCGCTCGGCTTCTCCGAGACGGTCTTCGTCGACGACGCCGCCGCGGGCGCCGTGCGGATCTACACGCCCGGGAAGGAGCTGCCGCTCGCGGGCCACCCGCTCGTCGGCACCTCGTGGCTGCTCGCCCGGGAGGGCGCGCCGGTCGACGTGCTGCGGCCGCCGGCGGGCGACGTCGCGACGGCCGCGGACGCCGACGGCGCGTGGATCGCCGCCGACCCGGCCGCCGCGCCGCCGTTCGTCCTGTGCGGCTACGCGACGGCGGCCGAGGTGGAGGGGCTGCCGGTGCCGGCGGGGCCCGACGTGCACCTGGACGCGTGGGCCTGGATCGACGAGCAGGCGGGCACCGTGCGCTCGCGGGTGTTCGCGGCCGGCGTGGGCGTGCCCGAGGACGAGGCGACCGGGGCCGCGGCGCTGCGCCTGACGGCGCACCTGGGCCGCGCGGTGACGATCCACCAGGGCGCGGGGTCCGTCATCGCCGCCGAGCCGCTCGACGACGGGCGCGTACGGGTGGGCGGCCGCGTCGACCACGACCACCGGCTGCCGCTGACGGACGCGCTGGCGGACCCCGCCGCGCTGCGGGGCTGAGCGGCGCGGGCCGCGCCGCTCGACCCCGGGGCGGATCAGGCCGGGCGCACGCGCACCGCGGTGCCGTAGGCGCACACCTCGGTGCCGGTGCTGGCGTACTCGGTCGTCTCGAAGCGGAACGCCAGCACGGCGTTGGCGCCCAGGGCCTCGGCCTCCTGCGACAGGCGCTCCAGGGCCTCCTTGCGGCTGTCCTGGAGCATCTTCGTGATGCCCTTCAGCTCGCCGCCGACGAGCGACTTGAAGCCGGCGCCGATGTTGGAGCCGACGTTGCGGGAGCGCACGGTCAGGCCGAAGACCTCGCCGTGCACCTCCTCGACGACGTGGCCGGGGATGTCGTTCGTGGTGACGATCTGCATGCGCCCACCCTAGGGGCGCGTCCGGCGCTGCGGGTGAACGGCATGCGTCCGCCCGCTGACGATCCGCCGTGCGTGGCAGGATGGACGTCGTGCCGGAGCTGCGCGTCGTCGACCATCCCCTGCTGGCGGACCGCGTGGCGGTCATGCGCGACCGGGACTCGGACCGCGCGACGTTCCGCCGGGCGATGCGCGCCGCGGCCGTGCTGCTCGCGGTCGAGGCGACGAAGGACCTGGCGACGGTCGACGCCGAGATCGAGACGCCGCTCGAGCGCACGACCGTCCGCAAGATCGAGGGCGACGTCGTCCTCGTGCCGGTGCTCCGCGCCGGGCTGGGCATGCTCGACCCCTTCCTGGACGTCGTCCCCGAGGCGCGCGTGGGCCACATCGGCCTGGAGCGCGACGAGGCGTCGCTGCAGCCGCGCCGCTACTTCGAGCGGCTGCCGGAGGAGGTGCCGGTGGCGCGGACCCTGGTGCTCGACCCGATGCTCGCCACCGGCGGCTCGGCGATCCACGCGCTCGACGCGCTGCGCGAGGCGGGGGCGCGCGAGCTCGCCCTCGTGGTGCTCGTGGCGGCGCCCGAGGGCGTGGCGAAGGTCCAGGAGCGCCACCCCGACGTGCCGATCATCGCGGCGACGCTCGACCGGCAGCTCGACGAGAACGGCTTCATCCGTCCGGGCCTGGGCGACGCGGGCGACCGCGTCTTCGGCACCTGAGCGCCGGCCGGCCGGATCAGGGCCGGGTCAGCGTCGTCTGCCGCCCGGCGGAGCCGTCCGGCCGGACGACGTCGCCGCCGGCCGTTCGGCCCGCGATCACGACGTCCACGTCCCGCCCGGGCGTCGCGCGGTCCAGGCGCACCCACGTCGCCGGGACGGCCGCGACCGGGCCGTCGACGACGATCCGGCGGGTCCCGGCGAGCACCTCGAACGAGCGCACCCGGCGGTCGCCCGCGAGCAGCAGGACCGGCGGCTCGCCCTCGTCCGCGGCGCGGCGCACGTACACGGCGGCCGCCGCCGGCCCTGCGGGCGCCCGCAGGGCGTCGAGGGGGCGGTCGTCCGCGTCGCCGGTCCCCGGGAACGGGAGCGGCGCGGTCTCGTCCAGGTCGGTCCCGGCCTCGTCGCTGCCGCCGACGGCGCCGGCGACCCGGCCGCGGCGGGCGTCGAGCCCCCGGGCCTCGAGCGCCACCACGGTCGTCGGCCCGACGCGCGGCAGCGTGCGGTCCACGACGAGCTCCACGCGCTCGGGCTCGGGCGCGCGGATCCCGGACGAGCGCTCGCGCGGGTCGGGCGCCCCGGCGGCGACGACGAACCGCTGCAGCGCCGGCACCGGCGTGCGCACCTGGTCGAGCAGCCGCTCGGCCAGGCGGCGCTCGAGGGTCCGCACCGCGACGCCGTCGTCCCCGACGACCACCGCGCCGGCCAGGCCCGGGTCGACCGTGCGCTCGTACCGGCGGGGCGGCAGGCCGCTCCGCAGGACGAGCAGCCCCGCGGGCAGCTCGGCGCTCCCGTAGTCCGAGCGGGCGCGCCACAGGCCGTCGGCCTGCGCGAGCTGCGGGGCGCGCGCGTCGGCGCCGCGGAAGGCGACCCGGGCGTCCTCGGGGACGAGCACGCCCGTCCGGAAGGGCACGATCCGCGGGCGTTCGGCGTCGTCGATCGGTGCGGTCGCCGGCCGCCACGTCCAGTGCGTCTGGCCGTCGCGCTCGCCGTCGCTGCGCAGCAGGGCCGCGGTGCGGTCGTGCGCCAGGACGACGATCCGCTCGTCGCCCACCCGGCCGGCCCACAGCGCGGTGATCTCGATGTCGTCGTCGTCGCGGCCGAAGACGCGACGGTCGTCGTCCTCGTCCTCGCGGTCCGTCGCGATCCAGTCCTCGGCGGCCGACCGGATCAGCGCCGCGTCGCCGGCGAGGTCGCCGCGGAGGGGGAAGTCGCCCGCCGGCGCGCCGCGGACGATGCGGATCCGCGGGTCGTCGTCCCCGCCGCGGGTGACGAGCACGAGGACGGCCACGAGCGCGGCCACGGCCGCGGCGGCGAGGAGGAGGACGCGGGGGGACGGGCGGCGGACGGCGTCCATGGACGCCGCACGCTAGCGGAGCGTCGGGACGGGTGGAGCGGCAGCGCGCCACGCGGGCGCCGGCACGCGCGGTCGCGGCGCCCGGGGGACGGGCGCGGACCGCCCCGCCGCAGGACCCGCCCGCGCGGCGGCCCGGGGGCCGGCCGCGCTACGCCCGCGGCAGCGCCCCCTCCAGTCGCAGGATCCGGCGCATGATTGCGAGCGATCCGGCGTACGTCGAGTCCATGCCGAAGAAGCTCAGGCCGCGGGCGCCGAGCGTGCGCGCCTGGGTGTAGGGGGTGTCCGACGCGTAGTGGATGACGCCGAAGTCGAGCGGCAGCCGCGTGAGCGACACGGCCTCGCCCACCGGGTGGCGGTCGGCGTCGGCGAGCTCGTGGGCGGCGGCGCAGAACGGCCCGGCCTCCATCTCGACGACCGTGTACGCCTCGCGGTAGTAGAAGTCGAGGTGGTCGCGGTTCTGCAGGAACGTCGACCGCACCGTGACGGCCTTCTGGTTGTCCAGCCCGGTGCCGTAGCGCAGGTCGCGCTGCAGGTCCTCCACGGTGAAGGCGTTGTCGAGCCAGTACGTCGTCCGCGTGTGCTCGTCGTGGACGACGCCCGAGATCAGGACGTCGCCGACGGACGCGTTGAGCGTCGCGGCCTTGCCGAGGACGTACACCCCGCGCAGCCGCGAGACGTCGACGGCGACCTCGCGCAGGATGTTGTACGCGGCGTTGCCGAGCGGGTAGTCGATGTTGACGACGACGGCCTGGCTGCGGGCGAGCGCGGCCTCGTCGACGTCGCCCAGCCGCGGGTCCAGGTGCTCGCCGCGCAGGCGGTCCAGCGGCATCACCTGCACCGGCACCTGCAGGGCGCCGGCGGGCATCAGGTCGATGACGCCGGCGCGCCGCTCGGCGGCCACGCGGGCCTGCGGATCGCGCTCGAAGGCGCCGCGGGCGGCGAAGTACAGGAGGTTCTCGAGCGAGCCGTCGGAGCGGCCCTCGCGGATCCGGCCCAGCTCGGTGCGCAGGTCGTCGGGGCCGTGGCGCTCGACGTCGCGCAGCAGCCCGTCCGCGTTCTCGCGGGCGATCCCCGTCACCAGGTTGACGAGGGCGTGGGTGTTGGAGGAGACGAAGTAGATCGGCCGCTCGTGCAGCGTCTCGGCGACGAGCTTCTCGCGCACCGGGCGCCACCAGTCGCGCGTCAGCCGGCCGTAGCCGACGTAGTTCATGCCGAGCGAGCGCAGGCGCAGGTCGCAGCGGCGGCGGGGCATGCCGCGCAGGCGCTCCTCGAAGCGCGGCCCCCACGACTCGCGCAGGCGCAGCCAGTCGTCCTCGGTGCCGCCGAGCACGGCGGCCAGGCGGGCGGGGTCGGTCGGCGGCTCGGAGTCGCCGCTGCCGCGCAGCCGCGCGCGGATCTTGTTCCACTCGATCTGGAAGGCGACCAGGGTCGGCACCAGGTCGTCGACGTCGGAGACGCTGGCGACGAGGACCGCCAGGGTCTCGCCGCCGTCGCGCCACAGGCGGCGGCGGGCGGGGGACTCCGCCACGGGCCAGTCCGCGACGTCGATGTGGGCGTCCGCGAACTGGCTCTCCTCCTGGCCCACGACGATCAGGCGCGCGTCCGCGACGGCGTCGGGCAGGCGGCGGATGGCGTAGAGGAACGCGCCCAGGTCGAGCTCGTCGCTCGCCGCGAGCGGGTGCAGGCTGGACGCCATCGCCAGGTGCGAGGGCTCGAGCACCCGGATGCGCGTCTCGCCGCTGGAGCGCAGCAGCGTCGTGTACGTGCGGTGGTAGAGCTCGACGTCGTCGGAGAGGCCGCGCTCGCGGCCGTTCGCGCCGCCCTGGGTCGTGACCGTGTCGCTCATGGGGCCATGATGGCGCAGTGGCGCGGAACGCCCCGGTCGGGCGCGCCTCCCCGTCCGCGGCCGGGGCGCGGGCCGGATGGTTGGTACCGTCAGGCATCGATGGGCGGAGCGACGGGGACGGTGCCGGCGGCGGTCGCGATGGAGCACGTCCTCGTACGCCGCCACGGCCGCGACGGGCGGCCGCTGCTGCTGCTCGAGGACGTCGACTGGACCGTCCGCCGCGGCGAGCACTGGGTCGTCCTGGGCCCCAACGGCGCGGGCAAGAGCACGCTGCTGGCGCTCGCCGGCGGCGTCAGCCACCCGACGTCCGGCGCGGTGCACGTCCTCGGCCTGCGGATCGGGGGCACCGACATGCGGGCGCTCCGCGAGCGGATCGGCCACGTCGACGCGGCCACCGCCCGGTCGCTGAAGGGCGGCCTCGACGGCCGCGGCGTCGTCCTGTCCGGCGCCTTCGGCAGCCTGGCGCCGCAGCACCGGCGCCTGACGGACGCCCACCGCGCGCGGGCGGACGAGCTGCTGGCGCTCGTGGGGGCGGAGGAGCTGGGGCCGCGGCGGTTCGACGACTGCTCGCAGGGCGAGCGGCAGCGGCTGCTGCTGGCCCGGGCGCTGATGGCCGGCGTCGGCGACGACGTCGCCGGCACGGGCCCCGAGCTGCTCCTGCTCGACGAGCCCGCCAGCGGGCTCGACCTGCCGTCCCGCGAGCGGCTCGTCGGGGCGATCGTGGCGACGGCGGGCACGACCCCCGACCTGCCGACGATCACCGTCACGCACCACCTGGAGGAGATCCCCCCGACGACGACCCACGCGCTGCTGCTGCGCGGCGGACGGGTCGTGGCGGCGGGGGCGGCCGACGAGGTGCTGACGTCCGGCCCGGTCAGCGCGTGCTTCGGCCTGGAGGTCGCGGTGGAGCGGCACGGCGGGCGCTGGGCGGCGCGGCTGGCCGCGGCCGCCCCCGCGGGCTGAGCGCCGGAGGGGCGGGCGTCGAGCGGCCCGCGGACGCGCCGCCGGGCACCCGGCGCCGGGCGCGGGCGGCGGGCGCCCGGCATCGCCGCGGGCGCCGCCGGACCGACGCTCGTCAGTAGACGGGCCGGAAGCCGCCGATCAGCGTGACGACGTTGCCGTCCGGGTCGCGGAGCGCGCACAGCCGCACGCCCTTGCTCGCCTCCTGGACGGGGCCGGGGTCGAGCCCGCGGCCGACGAGGGTGGCCCGCGCGGCGTCCAGGTCGGGCACGGCGAGGTTCAGCGCGCTCCGTCCGGCGCGGTCCGGATCGGCGAAGACCTGGACCCAGCCGGCGGCGGTCACACGCCACTCGGCCAAGGTCGGCATGGGGCGGTTGGCGGGCGGGGCGTCGAGCAGGCGGGCGTACCAGCGCTCGGCGCGCTCCGCGTCGGACACGAGGACGACGGCGAGCAGGTGGTCGACGGTCATGGGGCCTCCGGGTCGGCGGGCCCGCCGACCCGGTCGGCGCGGCGGGGGTGCAGCAGGGACGACGCGGCGGGCCCGAACTCATCGGCGGGCTGCCGGCCGCGCGGTCAGGCCGGCGGCCAGGCCTGCTCGTCGGAGCACCACCACGTCGTGCGGCCGCCGACGGTGCCCTTCACCATCTCGGCCCCGCAGCGCGGGCAGTGCTCGCCCTTCTTGCGGTAGGGGATGACGTCGCCCAGGTGGACGCCGCCGCGGTGGATCGCCTCGTGCGTGCTCGCGCGCATCGTCGCGTGCAGCTCGCGCAGCTCGTCCTCGGACAGGTCGCCCGCCGGCCGCAGCGGCGGCTGCGCGGCCTGCCACAGCAGCTCGTCGCAGAGCAGGTTGCCGATGCCGGCGACGTTGGACTGGTCCATCAGCCGCGCCTTCAGCGGCGCGTCGCCGCGGCCGATGCGCGCGACGAAGTCGTCCTCCGCGATCACCAGGGCGTCGGGACCGAGCGACGAGAGGTCGGGGTCCAGGCGCACGCGGCCCAGGCGGCGCTTGTCGAAGAGGATCAGGCGGCCGCCGTCGTCCAGGTCGAGCGCGAAGCGGCTCCAGGCGCCGTCGCCCGGCAGCTCGCGGACGCCGGACCGGACGGGCATCGACCAGGCGGTGCGCTCGGAGGCGGTCAGCGGCTCGCCGGCGGTGTCGGGCAGGCCGGCCGCCGCGGCGACGCGCGTGTCGATCCGCGTGACCCGCAGGCCGGCGTCCTCGAGCCCCGCGACGTCGGACGGGCCGCCCGGCGAGACGAGCGGGTCGTGCTCGCCGCCCTCCACGCCCTCGGGCGCCAGGCCGACGAGGCGTCCGGCCATGCCGAGGTGCAGGCCCAGGCGCGGGGCGTCCTCCAGGTCCATCCACAGCGACTTGCCGATGCGGCCGACCTCGAGCACCCGCTTGCCGGTGATCGCGGCGGCGATCTGTCCCGGCTCGTGCGGGCGGGTGACCCACGCGTCGTGGTCCTCGACGCCGACGATGGTGCGGCCGACGGTCCAGCGCTCGGCCAGGGAGCGGGCGGCTTCGACCTCGGGCAGCTCGGGCACGGAGCCAGGCTACGACACGGCCTCGGCCCGCTGCCTCGTCGCCCGTCCGTCCGGCCCGGGGGCCGCGCCGGGGGCCGGCGGTAGAGTCCGTCCATGTCGAACGCTGACTCCCGGACCGCGGTCGAGACCGCCATCAAGCAGCTGCTCGAGCAGGTGCCGGCGCTCAAGCCGCTCAAGATCGTCGCGTCGGCCGAGGTGCAGGGCGGCCGCGACATCCAGCTCGTCCGGATCGTCATGCCCGGCCCGAAGGTCACGAAGGCGATGAGCCCCGACGCGCGCGTGACGGTGGAGATCCGGCGCGACCTGCTCAACGAGCTGGTCGAGACGAACGACCTGCAGGCCTGGGTGCGCGCGTGGGACCACGGCCGCTTCCGCGCGCACGGCGTGGACGAGTACCTGCGCCTGATCGGCCAGGTCGTCAGCAAGACCGCCGCGAAGCAGCGCGCGCTGGCCGCGCAGAAGCGGGGCTAGCGCCCGCGGGCCGGCCGGGCGCGGGCCCGGCCGGCGACGGGGTCAGGCCGCGTAGCCGGCGGCGCGGCCCTGGCCGGCGATCCGCTCGGCCATCTTGCGGTTGGCCTCGTCGACCATCTCGCCCTCGAAGATCGCCGCGCCGGCGCCGGACTCCGTCGCGTCGCGGTAGGCGGCGAGCATCGCCTCGGCCTTCTCCCACACCTCGCGGGTGGGGGTGAAGATCTCGTTGACGGTCTCGATCTGGGCGGGGTGGATCGTCCACTTGCCGTCGAGGCCGAGGGCGCGCACCAGGCGGGTGCGCTCACGCAGGCCGTCCTCGTCCTTGAACGCGGCGTACGGGCCGTCGATCGCCTGGATGCCCGCGGCGCGCGCGGCGACCACCAGGCGGGAGTACAGGTAGTTCAGGTGGTCGCCGGGGTAGCCCTCGGGCGCGCCGCCGATCTGGGTGATCGGGATGCCGATCGCGGCGGAGTAGTCGCCCGGGCCGAAGATGACGGTCTCCATGCGCGGCGAGGCGGCCGCGATGCGCTCGACGTTGACGAGGCCGGTCGCGTCCTCGATCTGCGCCTCGATGCCGATGCGGCCCGTCTCGTAGCCCTTGGCTAGCTCGATCTGGCGCAGCAGCTTGTCGGTCAGCTCGATGTCGCCGGGGGTCTGCACCTTCGGCAGCATCACCGCGTGGATTCGGTCGCCGACGGCCTCGACGACGTCGATCAGGTCGCGGTAGAAGAACGGCGTGTCGGTGCCGTTCACGCGGTAGACGACCGTCTTGTCCTCGGGGAACTCGAGGGTGCGGAGCGCCTCGATGACCCGGCCGCGGGCGGCGTCCTTCTCGCTCTGCGCGACGGAGTCCTCCAGGTCCAGGAAGACCTGGTCGGCGGCGAGGCTCGGCGCCTTCGCGAGGAACTTCTCGCTCGAGCCCGGGACGGAGTGGCAGGTGCGCCGGGGCCGCAGGGGACGGGTCGTGTTCGCGCTCATGCGCGCGAACCCTAGCCGCCGCCGGGGCGCCGCGCACCGCGGTCGCGACCGCCGGTAGGACGGGACGCCCGCGGCCCTGCGGTCGGCCGCGTGCACCGTCGGCCGCGGTCCCGGCGGGCGGCGCACGCGTCGGCGCCCGGGGCCGCCGTGCCACGATGGAGGCGTATGCCCGACGTGACCAAGGTGCACCTCATCGACGACCTGAAGGACCTGGCGGCGACCGCCGGCTTCGGGGACCAGCTCGAGACGCGCTTCGCGCGGGCCGCCCTCGGCAGCAAGGAGGGGGCGCTCGGCTTCCAGCGCATCAAGCCGCACCAGCGCCAGCCGTTCGGGCACAAGCAGAAGGAGCAGGAGGAGCTGCACGTCGTCATCGCCGGCTCCGGCCGCGTGAAGGTCGACCGCGAGTTCCTCGAGCTGCGCACCCTCGACGCGATCCGCATCGCCCCGGACGTCATCCGCCAGTTCGAGGCCGGCCCGGACGGGCTGGACCTGCTGATCTTCGGCTCGCCCGCCGGCGACCCGACGAAGGTCGGCGGCGGCGACAGCGTCACCTACTCGAAGTTCTGGGACGTCTGAGGGGCGAGCGCGCGGCGCCGCCCCCGGGCCCGCGCGCGGTGTCCCGGCGGCTCGCCGCCGTAGCCTCTCCGGCGTGACCGATCCGCGGCGCAACGTCGAGCTCAAGGCCCACGACGGCGACCCCGCCCGCAGCCTGGCGGTCTGTCGGGCCCTCGGCGCCGAGGACCGGGGCGTGCTCGAGCAGCGCGACACCTACTTCCGGGCTCGGCGCGGCCGCCTGAAGCTGCGGGACGAGACGCCGGGCACGGCGCACCTGGTGGCGTACGAGCGCGCCGACGCCGCGGCGGCGCGGACGAGCACCTACCGCATCGCCGGGGTCACGGACGCGGGCGCCACGCGCGCGGCCCTGGAGGCGACGCTCGGGGTCACGGGGGAGGTCAGGAAGACGCGCCGGCTGCTCCTGTGGGGCGGCGTGCGGATCCACCTGGACGAGGTTCGCGGCCTCGGCCCGTTCGTCGAGCTGGAGGCGGTCGCGGGGGCGGAGTCCGACCTGCGGCGCGAGCACGCCCTCGTGTCGACGTTGCGCGAGCACCTGGCGATCACGGACGACCGGCTGTGCGCCGGGGGCTACGCGGCCCTGCTCGGGCTCGAGGGCTGACGGGGCCGCGCCCGCGCCCGCGGGAGGTGACGACCCGCGTCGGCGCGGCCGGGACGCGGTCGAACCGCGCCCGCGTGGGGCGGGGAGGGTCCGCCTCGTCCGGCCCGGGTGGGGTCGATCCGTGTCGGCGTGGGGCGGGGAGGGTCCGCCTCGTCCGGCCCGGGTGGGGTCGATCCGCGTCGGCGTGGGGCGGGGAGGGTCCGCCTCGTCCGGCCCGGGTGGGGTCGATCCGCGTCGGCGGGTTCGCCGTGCGGTCGATCCGCGTCGCATGTCGACGCCGATCGACCCCGCCTGCCGAGGGCCGACGCGGATCGTCCCCGTGAGCCGGTTCGGAGGCCGATCCGCGTCCTTGGCGGGGCCGAGGCCGGTCCGCGGCGCCCGCGCGGGGCGGGGAGCGTCCGTATGGCCCGGGTGGGGTCGATCCGCGTCGGCGGGTTCGCGGTGGGGTCGATCCGCGTCGGCGGGTTCGCGGTGGGGTCGATCCGCGTCGCATGCCGACGCCGATCGACCCCGCCTGCCGAGGGCCGACGCGGATCGTCCCCGTGCGCTGCTCCGGGGGCGATCCGCCCCGCGCGCGGCGCGCCGACGCGCACCGCCGCGTCCAGGGCCGTGCGTTCCCGGGCGGCGGGGCCGGTGCCCCGGGGCCCGTGCCCCGGCGGCCCCGCCGCGCCGTCGCCGGGCTCAGTCGCCGGAGGCGGCCCGCAGCGCGGCCAGCGCGGCCCGCAGCTCGGCGTCGCCGAGGACGCCGCGGGCGTGCAGGTCCAGCAGCTGCTGGACCTGGGCCGCGGTGCCGGCGGGGGTGCCGGCGTCGCGGGCGAGCGCGCCGCTGGCGAGGCCGTGGACGAGCAGGTCGTGCACCTGGCCCATCGGCGCGCGCTCGGCCGCCGCGGCGCTCCCGCCGGCGCGCGTCGTTCCGTCGACCCGCACCGTCGTGCTCGACCGCACGGTCGTGCTCGACCGCGTCGTCCCGCCGGCCCGCGTCACCGTGCTCGACCGCGTCGTCTCCTCGCGGCCCCGCGCGGGCGGGCCGTCGTCGGGCGCGCCCGCGGCGGCGGCCCGGAAGGCCGCCACGCGCTCCGCCTCGTCGGGCGGCACGCGGAACGCGGCGATCAGGAAGAGCACGCCGAAGACACCGAGGACGCCCGCGATGACGTAGGTCGGCACCGTCGCCTCGCGCACCGGCAGGGCGACGAAGCGCGCGACGTAGAGGCCGGCGGCGGCCGCGGTCAGGCACAGACCCGCTGCCGCCTGGGGCGCCCCCTGGACGCGCGGGGCGCACAGCGCCACGCCGGCGGGCGCGAGCGCGAACAGCGCCAGCGCCGAGCCGATCGCGCCGCTCGCCAGGCCGGGTGGGCACGCCGGGCCGTAGCCGCCGCACTGGCTGGGCCCGCGGGAGAACTGGAAGGCGCCCCAGGCGCACAGGCACGCGGCCAGGACGAGCAGCGCCATCCCCACGAGGACGCGCACGGGCATCGGGATCCGGCTCATCGCACGCGCCCCTTCCGGTCGATCGTCAGCAGCTCGTCGCGCTTCCGGACGCCGTGGACGGAGATCGTCCAGCCCTCGACCGCGCCGGTCTCCGTGTCGGTGGCGACCGACGCCGTGGGCTCGCGGGCGTAGGGCGCCAGGGCCCGCATCCGCGCGGCGACGGCGCGGGTCATCGGCGCCACGTCGAGCCGGTCCAGCGCGAAGCCGGGCGCCTCCTCCGTGGTCTCCAGGTCGGTCTCGCGCACGCGGCCGGACGCCTGCGCGGTCACCCACCGGCGCTGGTCGCGCGCGTCGGCCACGGTGGCCGTCAGCTGCTCGGGCGAGATCGTCAGGTACGCGACCCGGTCGCCACGGCGCAGCCGCGCCTGGACCCGGTCGAGCGCGCGGCGCAGCGGGTCGGTGCGCAGGAGCGACTGGGGCCCCAGCGGATCGCGGTCGAGCGCGAACTCGATCGCGTTCTGGTCGCGGTCGGCCCAGTCGGCCGCGGCGCGCATCGTGCCCCACACCGCGGCGCCGGCCGCGAGCAGCAGGACGAGCAGCAGCAGGACGCGGAACGCCTGCCCCGGCGGGGACGACGCGGCCCGCCGCGGGGCGGGCGCCGCCGCCGGGGGCGACGCGCCCGCGCCGGTCGTCCGTCCGAATGCGTCCCGCTCGCCGCTCACCGGCGGCGAGTCTAGGAGCCCGGGGGCGCTTCGCGGACGGAGACCCGTACGCACCCGCCGCGACCGCCGCGGGTGCCGGGAGGGCTAGAAGCCGTACGCCGCCTTCAGCTCGTCGTCGTTCTCGGCCAGCTGCTCGGCGAGCTCGACGAGGACCTTGGCCTGCTTCCACGAGGCGTCGTCCTGCATCTTGCCGTCGATCATGTGGACGCCCTTGCCGTCGGGGATCGCCTCGATGATCTTCTTCGCGAAGGCGACCTCGTCCGGGTCGGGGGAGAACACCTTCTTCGCGATGTCGATCTGCACGGGGTGCAGCGACCACGTGCCGACGCAGCCGAGGATGAACGCGGCGCGGAACTGCGCCTCGCACGCCACGACGTCCTTGATGTCGCCGAAGGGGCCGTAGAACGGCAGGATGCCGTTCGACACGCACGCGTCGACCATGCGGGCGACGGTGTAGTGCCAGGGGTCCTGCTGGGCGCGGACGCGGCCGGCCTCGAGGTCGTCGGCGCTCGTCGGGTCGCTGATCGAGACGTAGCCGGGGTGACCGCCCCCGACGCGGGTCGTCTTCATGCGGCGCGAGGCGGCCAGGTCGGCCGGCCCGAGCGAGATGCCCTGCATGCGCGGCGACGCGGCGGCGATCTCCTCGACGTTCGCCATGCCCGACGCGGTCTCGAGGATCGCGTGCAGCAGGATCGGGCGCTTGACCCCCGCCTTCGCCTCGAGCTGGGCGACGAGGCGGTCGACGTAGTGGATGTCCTGCGCGCCCTCGACCTTCGGGATCATGATGACGTCGAGCACGTCGCCGATCTCGGTCACGAGCGTCGTCAGGTCGTCGAGGACCCACGGCGACTCGAGCGAGTTCACGCGCGTCCAGAGCGGCGTGCCGCCCAGGTCGGCCGTCTTGCCGACCTCGACGAGGCCCTGCCGCGCGGCCTCCTTGTTGTCGATCGAGACGGCGTCCTCGAGGTTGCCGAGCACGATGTCGGCCTTCGCCGCGATGGCGGGCAGCTTCGCCCGCATCTTCTCGTTGCTCGGGTCGAAGAAGTGGATCATCCGCGAGGGCGGGACCGGGATCTCGCGGACCGGCTCCGGCGCGCCGACGGCGAGCGGCTTGAAGAAGTCACGGGGGTTGCGCATGGAGGGCGATCCTACTCACGGTCCCCCGACCGGCCGCGCGCCGGTCGACGGCGTCCGGGCGCTCGGCGCGGCCGCGCCGCCCCGGCGCGCTCGGCCCGCTCGAGCCGCTCGACCCGCTCGGTCGGCCCGCGCCCCGGCTGGGGGCAGACGGCGCGCGCCGCCCGCCTCAGCCCAGGACCGTGTCGACGATCAGGTAGACGTTGAGCGCGATGATGATCGCGGCGATGACGCTCGCGGCCACCGTCGTGCGGCGGCGGTTGACCATCGCGCCCATCACGCGCCGGTCGCTCGTCACGAGGATGAGCGGGATCAGCGCGAACGGGATGCCGAAGGAGAGGACGACCTGCGAGACGACGAGCGTGTCCGTCGTCGGCAGGCCGAGCGCCAGGACCACGAGCGCCGGCGCCATCGTCACCGCCCGGCGCAGGAAGAGCGGGATCCGCCAGGCCATGAAGCCCTGCATGACGATCTGCCCGGCGTAGGTGCCGACGCTCGACGACGAGAGCCCCGACGCGAGCAGCGCGACGGCGAAGGCCAGCGCCGCCCCGCCGCCGACGTAGGTGCCCAGGCCCTTGTGCGCCGCCTCGATCGAGTCGACGTCCGTCGCGCCGATGCGGTGGAAGAGCGCCGCGGCCACGAGCATCATCGACAGGTTGATCAGGCCCGCGACGCCCAGGCCCAGTCCGACGTCGATCCGCAGCCAGCGCAGCAGCACGCGGCGCTCGCCCTCGTCGCGCGGCGTCACCCGCCGCTGCGTCAGCGCGGAGTGCAGGTAGACGACGTGCGGCATCACCGTCGCGCCGATGATCCCGACCACGAGCAGGATCGACGCGGACCCGTCGAGGCCGGGCACGAGGCCGCCGGCGATCCCGCCCGGGTCCTGGTGGCCGACGGCGATCAGGTCGTAGAGGAACCCGAGGGCCACGATCCCCAGCAGGCCGGCGATCGCGAGCTCGAAGCGCCGGTAGCCGCGCTGCTCGAGCGCGAGGACGCCGAAGGCGACGACCGCCGTGATCAGGCCGGCGGGGAAGAGCGGGATGCCGAAGAGCAGGTTGAGCCCGATCGCCGCGCCGACGAACTCGGCCAGGTCGGTGGCGATCGCGACGATCTCGGCCTGGAACCAGAGGAACGTGCGGGTGCGCCGGCCGAAGCGGCCGCGGGCGATCTCGGGCAGGTTCTGGCCCGTCGCCAGCCCCGTCTTGGCGGACAGGTACTGCACGAGCATCGCCATCAGGCTCGACATGACGACGACCCACACGAGCAGGTAGCCGAAGCGTGCGCCCGACTCGATGTTCGTCGCGAAGTTCCCCGGGTCGACGTAGGCCACGGCGGCCACGAAGGCCGGCCCGAGGAGGGCCGCCCGCCCGCGCAGCCGGCCCTTCGCGCGCAGCGCCCCGAGCTCGCTCGCCACGTGCTCCGCTGGACGGTCCCGCGTGTCCACCGGAGAAGTCGTCGTCATCGCAAACGATTTTATCACTTGCCAAAACCTCGTCCGCGGCGCGGGTGCGACAGACTCCGGCGTCCGCGTACCCCGGCAACCGACCGAGAGTAGGAAGCAGATGTCCGACGACGCCACCTTCACCCCCGGCAAGGACGACCTCCCCGAGGTCCGTCACGCGAGCGGCGCCCACCAGTACGGCCGCTACTTCGAGGAGTTCGAGGAGGGCGCGGTCTACAAGCACTGGCCCGCGAAGACCGTCACGGAGGGGGACGACCACCTCTTCTGCCTCCTGACGATGAACCACCATCCGCTGCACATCAACGACGTCTACGCGAAGCGCTCGCAGCAGGGCAAGAACGTCGTCGTCGGCCCGTACGTCTACTCGCTCGCGCTCGGCATCTCGGTGTCCGACATCTCGGGCCTGGCGATCGCCAACCTCGCCACGGACGAGCTCTCGCACCCGAACCCGGTCTTCCACGGCGACACGCTGTTCGTCGAGACCGAGGTGCTCGAGAAGCGTGCCTCGAAGAGCAAGCCCGACCGCGGCGTCGTCATCGTCCACACGCGCGTGCACAACCAGGACGGCGTGCTCGTCGCGGAGTTCAAGCGCCGCGTCCTCGTCCCGAAGAAGCACCCCGGGGCCTGAGGCCGGACGGCGCGCGGCGCTTCGCCGCGCGCCTCGCGCCCCGCAGCGGGCGGGGTGCGGGAGCAGCGGGTCGGCCGCCGCGGCGCCTACAGGCCGCCGACGCGCTTCGGCGGCCAGTAGCTGCCGACGGCGCGACCGATGATCCAGTCCGTGCGGACGGGACCCCAGTAGCGGCTGTCCTCGGAGTCGCCGCGGTTGTCGCCCATGACGTAGACCGTGCCCGGCGGCACCGTGATCGCGCGGGGGAACGTGCAGTCGCTGCCGTCGCCGCACGGCAGGGTGAACGGCTCGGCGGCCCGCCGCCCGTTGCGGACGACGTGCCCGCCCTCGATCCGCAGGCGGTCGCCGGGGACGCCCACGACGCGCTTGATGAACGTCTCGCCGCTCGGGCGGCCGTCGGGGACGGCGCACGGCGTCGGCGTTCCCGGCCCCTGGTCGCGGGACGCGCACGTCTCGGCGTCGGCACCGGCGGCGGGGTGGAAGACGATGATGTCGCCGACGGCGGGCGTCCCGCCCAGGTGGTGGCTGACCCGCTCGACGACGACGCGCTGGTGCACCTGCAGCGTCGGCAGCATCGACTCGCTGGGGATCAGGTAGGGCTTGACCGCCAGCGCCTGCACGGCGAAGACCAGGCCCAGCACCACGGCGACCATCAGCACCGTCGAGACGATGGAGTTCCGCCGCCACCGGTTCATCGTCGCGCGCACCCCTGGATCGTCGCAGAGCCCCGCGCGCGTCGAGCCGTCCGGCCGACGGGCGACGATGGTCCCGTGGCCGACGACGCCCGAGCCGCCCGCATCCTCGCCGGGGTCCGCGCCATCCCGGAGGGGCACGTGCGCACGTACGGCGACCTGGACCCCGGGGCGCCGCGGCTGGTCGGGCGCGTCCTCGCGACGACGGACGAGGACGTCCCCTGGCAGCGCGTCGTCCGCGCCGACGGCAGCGTGCCGAAGGGCGAGCGGCAGCTCGCGCGCTTGCGGGCCGAGGGGGTGCCGCTGCGCGGCGACCGCGTCGACCTGGCCGCGGCCCGGCTGCCGCTGCCGCCGGGCGAGCACCTGGACTAGGGCCGGCGGCCGGCTCAGCGCAGCGCGCGCCAGCGGGCCGCGAGCGCCGCGATGCGCGGGTCGTCGCCGAGCGGCCGCCCGTCGATCGCCGCGACCGGAACGATCCCGCGGCCCGCGGTCGTCAGGAACGCGGCCCGGGCGCCGGCCAGGTCCTCGCGGGTCACCGGCGCCTCGGCGGCCCCCGGCTCGACGTCGAGCACCCATCCGCGGGTGACGCCAGGCAGCAGACCCTGCGCCGGCGGGGTGCGCAGCGACCCGTCCGCGGCGACGACGAAGAGGTTGGCGCGCGACGTCTCGCCGGCCCGCCCGTCGGGGGCGACGAGCAGCGGTGCGTCGGCGCCGGCCGCGACCGCGGCCGCCTCGGCCGCCAGCGCCCACGTCCGGTCCGCCCGCTTGCGCTCCCGGTCCGCGTCGTCCGGGTCGTAGCCGGCGACCGTGGCCAGGCGCTGCGGCGCCGCGCCGGCCGGGGCGCGCGGAATGCTCCGGACGGCCCCGCCGGGGCGCACCTCGAAGCGGACGACGGTCGGCTCGCGGGCCGTTCGCCGCCACGTCTCGGCGAGCGCCCGCACGCCGCTGACCTGCGCGCCGGTCGCCCCGGACCGCCGCAGGCGCAGCAGATGGCGGTCGAGCAGGCGGATCCGTCCGTCCTCGACGAGCACGGTTTCGATCAGAGCGTCGGGGGCACGCCGGGGCGGCACGCGTCCATCGTCGCAGCCTGGCGCCCGGCGACCGCTGGACAGGCCGCGCACCGCTCCGGAAACGCCGGCGTACATGGCGCTTTTTGTTCGAGCATGATTGGTCTTGGTGGGTTTGCGGAGGCCCGGGGGGCGGGCAGTGGCGCAGAACCTGTATGCCGGGATGCGGACAACCGGCGCTTCCGCTTGAATCCCCCGAATTCCCGCACCCGGAGGACCCCGTGCCTGACACAACCGTGCTGACCGAGAACCGCAAGCTCACCGCCTGGGTGGACGAGATCGCCCAGCTGACGCAGCCGGACCAGGTCGCCTGGTGCGACGGGTCGGCGGAGGAGTACGACCGGCTCTGTCAAGAGCTGGTGGACGCGGGCACGTTCCGCCGTCTGTCGGACGCGAAGCGCCCGAACAGCTACCTGGCGTGGTCCGACCCGTCCGACGTCGCGCGCGTCGAGGACCGCACCTTCATCGCGTGCGAGCGCGAGGAGGACGCCGGCCCGAACAACAACTGGCGGCCGCCGGCCGAGCTGCGCGCCGAGCTCGAGCCGCTCTTCCGCGGCTCGATGACCGGCCGCACGATGTACGTCGTCCCCTTCTCGATGGGCCCGCTCGGCTCCGACAAGAGCCAGATCGGCGTCCAGGTGACGGACTCGCCGTACGTCGTCGTCTCCATGCGGATCATGACCCGCATGGGCAAGGGCGCCCTCGACGTCCTCGGCCCCGACGGCGACTTCGTGCCGTGCGTGCACTCCATCGGCGCCCCGCTCGCCGAGGGCGAGGCGGACCAGCCGTGGCCGACGAACGCGGAGACGAAGTACATCGTCCACTACCCCGAGACGCGCGAGATCTGGTCGTACGGCTCGGGCTACGGCGGCAACGCGCTGCTGGGCAAGAAGTGCCTGGCGCTGCGCATCGCGACCGTGATGGCGCGCGACGAGGGCTGGATGGCCGAGCACATGCTCATCCTCAAGCTCACGTCGCCGCAGGGCGAGGTCAAGTACGTGACGGCGGCGTTCCCGTCCGCGTGCGGCAAGACGAACCTGGCGATGCTCGTCCCGACCCTGCCGGGCTGGACCGTCGAGACCGTCGGCGACGACATCGCCTGGATGAAGTTCGGCGAGGACGGCCGGCTGTACGCGATCAACCCCGAGGCCGGCTTCTTCGGCGTCGCCCCGGGCACCGGGCCGGACACCAACCCGAACGCGATCGCGGCCATCCGCGAGAACACGATCTTCACCAACACCGCGCTGACGGACGACGGCGACGTGTGGTGGGAGGGCCTGACGAAGGAGCCGCCGGCGCACCTGATCGACTGGCACGGCGAGGACTGGACGCCGGAGTCCGATCACCCGGCGGCGCACCCGAACTCGCGCTTCACGGTCCCGGCGGAGCAGGCGCCGTCGATCGCCCCCAACTGGGAGGACCCGGCGGGCGTCCCCGTCGACGCGATCCTCTTCGGCGGCCGTCGCGCGACGGTGCTGCCGCTCGTCCGCGAGGCGACGTCGTGGGAGCACGGCGTCTTCCTCGGCGCGACGATGTCCAGCGAGCAGACCGCCGCCGCGTTCGGCCAGGTCGGGAAGCTGCGCTTCGACCCCTACGCGCAGCTGCCGTTCGCCGGCTACAACATGGGCGACTACATGGGGCACTGGCTCGAGATCGGCCAGACGCCCGGGGCGAAGCTGCCGAAGATCTTCTACGTCAACTGGTTCCGCAAGGACGACGACGGCCACTTCCTGTGGCCCGGGTTCGGCGAGAACAGCCGCGTGCTGGAGTGGATCTTCCGCCGCTGCGACGGCGAGGGCGAGGTCGTCGAGACGCCGATCGGCCTGGTGCCGACGGCGGACGACCTGAACACCGAGGGCCTGGACCTGCCGCGCGAGGACCTGGAGCACGTCCTCGCCGTCGACCCCGAGGCCGTGAAGGCCGAGCTGCCGCAGATCCGCACGCACCTCGAGCAGTTCGGCGACCGCCTGCCGGCCGCCATCCGCCTGCAGCTCGAGTCGCTCGAGCAGCGCCTGGGCTGAGCGCCCCGTGCCGCCGGCTCCGGCCGGCGGCACGCGCGCCGGGCGGCGGGACCGGGCGTCCCGCCGCTACGCCAGGCGCCAGTCGAACGGGGCGCCGCCCAGCTCGACGAGCGCCGCGTCCGTGCGGCTGAACGGCCGCGAGCCGTGGAACAGCCGGGCCGACATGGGGGAGGGGTGCGCCGCCTCGACCACGCGGTGACCGTCGAGCGGCAGCCGCGACACGACGCCCTGGGCGTGGCGGCCGAGCGCCAGGAAGACGAGCCCGCGCCGTTCCTCCGCCAGCCGTCGCAGCAGGCCGAACGTCACGTCCTGCCAGCCGCAGCGCGCGTGCGACGCCGGCTCGCCGGGGCGCACCGTCAGCGTCGCGTTGAGCAGCAGCATCCCGTGCCGCGCCCACGGGGTCAGGTCGCCGCTGGCCGGGGCCGGCACGCCGACGTCCTGCTGCAGCTCGGCGAACAGGTTGCGCAGCGATCCGGGGATCGGCGCCTCGGGCGGGACCGAGAACGCCAGGCCCATCGGCACGCCCAGGCCCGGGTACGGGTCCTGGCCGCAGAGCACCACGCGCACGTCCTGCGGCGCGACGAGGTCGAGTGCGCGGAACACCTGCGCCCGCAGCGGCTGGATCCGCCGGCCGGCGGCGACCTCGGCGCCGAGGAACGCCTCGACGCCCGCGAGCGCCTGGCGGTCGACGTACGGCCGCCAGGCGTCGGGGACCTTCTCCGCCAGGTCGACGGGCGCGGGAGCGGTGCTCACGCGGCGGTCAGGAGAAGTCGATGATCGACCGGATGCCGTCCTGGTGGTGCATCAGGTCGAACCCGTGGTTGACCTGGTCCAGGGTGATGCGGTGCGAGAGCAGCGCCGGGACGTCGACGTCGCCGCGCAGCCAGCGGTCGACGAGCTGCGGCACCTGCGTGCGGCCGCGGACGCCGCCGAACGACGAGCCGGTCACGCGGCGGCCCGTGATGAGCAGGCGGGGGACGATGTCGAGCGTCTCGCCCTTGCCCGCCACGCCAATCATCGTCGCCAGGCCCCACGCCTCGCGCGCGGCCTCGACGGACTGCTGCATCACGCGGACGTTGCCGGTGGCCTCGAACGTGTAGTCCGCGCCGAAGCCGTCCGTCAGGTCCTTGATCGCCTGCACCGCGTCCTGGGCCCCGCCGTCGATGAGGTGCGTGGCGCCGTGGTGGCGGGCCATCTCCAGGCGGTTCTCCGCCAGGTCGACCGCGATGATCCGCTCGGCGCCAGCGATCCGCGCGCCGGCGACCGCGCCCAGGCCCACCAGGCCGCAGCCGAAGACCGCGACGGTGCTGCCCCGCTGGACGTCCGCCGTGTAGATCGCGGCGCCGAGGCCCGTCGAGAGCCCGCAGGCGAAGATCGAGGCGCCCTCGAGCGGGGCGGCCTTGTCGATCTTCGCCAGCGCGATCTCGGGCATCACGGTGTACTCGGCGAACGTCGAGGTGCCCATGAAGTGGCGCAGCTCCTGGCCGTCGCGGGACAGCCGCGTCGTGCCGTCGGGCAGGTACCCGCGGCCCTGCTCGTCGCGGATCGCCAGGCAGCGGTTCGTGCGGCCCGAGCGGCAGTGCAGGCACTCGCCGCACTCGGGGGCGAAGAGCGTGACGACGTGGTCGCCGACCGCCAGCGAGTCCACGCCCGGCCCGAGCCGCTCGACGACGCCCGCGCCCTCGTGGCCCAGGACGCACGGCGCGTAGCCCGTCGGATCGGCGCCCGACGCCGTGTACATGTCGGTGTGGCAGACGCCGCAGGCGTGCAGCCGCACGAGCACCTCGCCCGCCTTCGGCTCGGCGAGGTCGACCTCCTGCACGACGAGGGGCTCGCCGAACTCCTCCAGCACCGCGGCACGGATCTTCATGCGGTCGACGGTACCGGGCGGCCGGGGCCGCGCGGGCTCAGCGGGCCAGGTCCTGGGTGCCGACGGCCCCGAGCAGCGCGAGCGCCCGACCGTCCGGCGTGTCCGGCTCGGCGCTGTAGACGGTCAGCCGCAGCGCGGTGCGGACGTCGGCGAGCACGTCGCAGGCCACGCGGACGTCGCCGACCTCGGGGTGGCGGATCGTCTTGGCGGAGCTGACGAAGGGCGCGACCTCGCCGCGCTCCCAGAGCCGGTCGAACCGGTCGCTCGTCCCGCGCATCTCGGCGATGAGCTGCGCCAGCCCGCGGTCTGCGGGGTAGCGGCTCGACGCCCAGCGCAGGTCGGCGACGACCGCGGTCTCGAACGCTCGGTCGTCCTCGGGCGCGCTGACGAAGCGGGTGGGGGCGCCCAGGAACTGCCGCCGCACGGCGTTGCCGTCCGGCCCCGGGTCGGTGGCCTCGGGCCCGAGCAGCGCGACCGCGAGCGGGTTCGTCAGGACGATGTTCCACTCCACGTCGAAGACCGCGACCGCGGCGCCCGCGAGCCGGTCCACGATGCGGTGCAGCAGCGGCGTGACGTGGCGGCCGGCCGCGCCGGCGACCGGCGCGGCGTGCCCCGCCAGGCGGAAGAGGTGGTCGCGCTCGGCGTCCGTCAGCCGCAGCGCCCGGGCGAGCGGCGCGAGGACCGCGGCGGACGGGTGGGCCGCCCGGCCCTGCTCGAGCCGCGCGAGGTACTCCACGGAGAGCCCCGCCAGCGTGGCGAGCTCCTGCCGGCGGAGGCCCGGCACCCGCCGGCGCCGCGTGCGGTCGATCCCGACCTGCGCGGGGTCCGTGCGGTCCCGCCACGCGCGGATCGTGGTCCCGAGCTCCTGCGACGACACCCGACCATCCTCGCGCACCGGGCCGGCGCGAAGGTCGCCCTGGCGGTACCTGCCTCGGCCGGCCCCTTGTGGCCCGGTCGGCCGGGGCGCACGCTGGCTCCATGACCACCACCCTCATCACCGGCGCCAACAAGGGCCTGGGCCGGGAGACCGCCCGGCGCCTGCTCGAGGCCGGCCACGACGTGTGGATCGGCGCGCGGGACCCGGACGCCGGCGCCGCCGCCGCCCGCGACCTCGGAGCCCGGCACGTCGCGCTCGACGTGACCTCCCAGGCGAGCGTCGACGCGGCGGCCGCCACCCTCGCTGCGGCGGGCGGCCTGGACGTCCTCGTCAACAACGCCGGCATCGCGGACGGCATGGGCGTGCCGTTCCCCCGGACCGACCTGGCCGCGATGTCGCGGATCCTCGAGACGAACGTCGTCGGTCCGGCCCGGGTGACGATCGCGGTGTGGGACCTGCTCCAGGCGTCCCCGGCGCCGGTGGTGGTGAACGTGTCGAGCAGCCTGGCGTCGCTGACGCTCGCCACCGATCCCGCGCGCCAGGAGCACGGCTACCTGCCGATGGCCTACCCGGCGTCGAAGGCGGCGCTGAACATGCTGACCGTCAAGCTGGCGCAAGAGCTGCCGCGGGCGCGCGTGACGGCGGTCAATCCCGGGTTCACCGCCACCGACCTGAACGACCACGCCGGGCACCTGACGGTGGAGGAGGGCGCCGAGCCGATCGTGCGCGCCGCGCTGCTCGGGCCGGGCGACCCCACCGGCACGTTCATGGAGGCGGCCGGCCCGCTGCCCTGGTAGCGCGGGCCGGCGCCGCGCGCTACTCCAGCTCGGCCGACCCGGCCCACCAGTTCACGCCGCCGTCGACCGCGTGCTCGTCGATCGCGCGGAGCTCGTCGTCCGCGAACTCCAGGTTCCGCAGCGCGCCGAGCGAGTCCTCCAGCTGCTTCACCGAGCTGGCGCCGATGAGCGACGAGGTCACCCGCGGGTCGCGCAGCGTCCAGGCGATCGCCATCTGCGCCAGCGACTGGCCGCGGCCCTCCGCGATGGCGTTCAGCTCCCGGATCCGGCGCACGTTGTCGTCCGTCAGCTGCGCGGCGACCCCCTCGTCGCGGGCCGCGCGGGAGCCCTCGGGCACGCCGTTCAGGTACTTGTTCGTCAGCAGCCCCTGGGCGAGGGGGGTGAAGACGATCGACCCGACGCCCTCCTCCGCCAGCGCGTCCAGCAGCTCGTCCTCGATCCAGCGGTTGAGCATGGAGTAGGACGGCTGGTGGATCAGCAGCGGCGTGCCGAGGTCCTCGAGGATGCGCACCGCCTCGCGGGTGCGCCGGGCGGAGTACGACGAGATGCCGACGTAGCGGGCCTTGCCCTGCTGGACGGCGGTGTGCAGGGCGCCGCAGGTCTCCTCGAGCGGCGTGTCCGGATCGAAGCGGTGCGAGTAGAAGACGTCGACGTGGTCAAGGCCCAGCCGCTCGAGGGACTGGTCGAGCGACGCGAGCAGGTACTTGCGCGACCCGAGGAAGCCGTACGGGCCGGGCCACATGTCCCAGCCGGCCTTCGTCGAGATCACGAGCTCGTCGCGGTACGGGCGCAGGTCCTCGCGCAGCATCCGGCCGAAGTTCGTCTCGGCCGAGCCGTACGGCGGGCCGTAGTTGTTCGCCAGGTCGAAGTGCGTGACGCCCAGGTCGAACGCGCGGCGCAGGATCGCGCGCTGGTCGGCGAACGGCTCGTGGTCGCCGAAGTTGTGCCACAGGCCGAGCGAGATCGCCGGCAGCTGCAGGCCGCTGCGGCCGGTGCGGCGGTAGGGCATCCGGCCGTCGTAGCGGTCCGGATCGGCGGTCCAGGGGCGGTGCAGGTCGGGGGTCGGCATGGGACCCCTGTGCCCGGTCGGGCGGCCCGCTACCCCGGAAGGGCGGGAGCGGCCGGCGGCCCGGGGCGGCGCGGCCGACCGGCGGCCCGCCCGCGGGTCAGACGTCGCCCGGGACGGGCGCGCCCGACGGCAGCCCGTCCGCGACGTAGGCCTCGTAGAGCGGGCGGAACGGCGGGACGTCGTCGCCGTGCGGCCCGGTGGTGCGCTCGCCGGCGAGCTCGCGGGCCAGGACGCCCAGGCAGACGGTCCAGCCCGTCGCGTTGCGGGCCGCGCTGTCGCGCCGCTCCAGCACGTTGACCAGCGTCAGGATCGCGCCGCCGTCGGGGCCCGGCTCGACGGTCAGGTGCAGCTCGTCGCCGCCCCAGGTGAAGGCGAAGCGGTGGGGCGGGTCGAACGCGAGCACCGTGCCCTGCGTCGTCGGCAGGTGGGGGTCGCCGGCGAACGTGACCGCCGCGCCGGCGTGGGGCTCGTAGGTCACGCCGGACGGGAACCAGCGGGCCAGCTCGTCCGGGGCCGTGATCGCCGCCCACACGCGTGCGGGCGGGTGGTCCAGGTGCCGCCGGAAGCGGACGGCCGGCCGGCCGTCGTGCTCGACGTAGGTGCCGCGGTCCTCGCTCATCGTCCTCGTCCTTCCTGGTCGCTCATGCGTCGGGGGCGTCGCCCGGGCCGCGGGGGTGCGCGTCGAGGTGCCGGCCGAGCGCGTCGAGCCGGGCGTTCCACAGGCGGCGGTAGGGCTGCAGCCACGCGTCGAGGTCCGCCATGGGCGCCGGGTCCACGGTGTAGATCCGGCGCTGCGCGCGGCGCTCGACCCGGACGAGCCCGGCGTCCCGCAGCACGCGCAGGTGCTTCGACGCCTGGGGCTGCGTCAGGCCGAGCCGCTCGACCAGGTCGCCGACGGCGTGCCCGCCGTCGAGGAGGGCGCCGAGCAGCGCCCGGCGGTGCGGGTCGGCGAGGGCGCTCCAGGTCGCGTCGGTGGCCACGCCGCAGAGTATGCTGCCTGAGGCATATGCCCGTCAAGGCATGGATGGGTCTGCGGTGCGCGCCGAGGCCCGCCGCGCCGCGCCCAGCGCCCGGCCGGCTCCGCGCCGCGCCGGCTACTTCGTCGCGTACGAGACGATCGAGCCGTCGATGAGCCACTCGACGGGCGCGCGGTCGTCCGTGTAGACCGGGCCCCCGCCGAGCGGACCGCCGAGCTCGGCCGCGGCGGCCTCCGCGACGGGGCGCAGTTCCGCCGGCAGGGTGGGGACCGCGGCGCGCAGACGGGCCGCGGACGCCCGCGACGTGGTGCCGAGCACGAGCGTGTTCGTCGCCGTCACGGGCCAGCGGACGACGCTGGGGAAGTGCGTGCGCATCGTGGCCGTCAGCGCCCGCTCGAGCGCGTCGTCGCCCTCGGGGTGCCCGATGTTGACGACGACGGCGCCGCGCGGCGTGAGCCGGTCGCGCACCTCGCCGAAGAACTCCTTCGTCGTCAGGTAGAAGGGGATGTAGGGCTGGCGGTAGGCGTCGACGCCGATCAGGTCGTACCGGCCCTCGCCGTCGCCCGCCCCGCCCGAGCGCAGGAACGGCCGAGCGTCCGCGGTGTGGACGCGCAGGCGCGGGTCGTCGGGCATGCCGAGCCAGCGGCGCCCCATCTCGCTGACGCGACCGTCGATCTCGACGCCGTCGAAGCGCACCTGCGGGAAGAAGCGCAGCGCCGCCCGCGCCACGGTGCCGCCGGCGTTGCCGAGCATCGCGATCGAGCGGGGCGGCGCGGTCGGCGCGTCGCCCCGCGCCGGGTCGGCGACGGCGAACGGCAGCACCTGGAAGGCGTCCCAGTAGTTGCCGGTCAGGACCGTGTCCTTGCGCCAGACCGAGTGGATCGCCTGGCCCTCGTTGAGCTCGAGGCGGCGCTCGACGACCGGGGCGCCGGTGCCGTCGCGGACGGGGTGCTCGATGACGCGCGCGTACTGGTAGAGCGTCTCCGCCTCGTCGAGCACGCGGTCGTCGGCCTGCGCCGGCTTCGTCACGCCCGGCGGCAGCAGCAGCGCGGCCGCGATCAGCGCCGGGACCACCCACAGCCGCCGGCGCAGGCCCACGGCCGCCACGAGCGCCATCGCCAGCGCGAGCACGATGAACGTGCGCTGGCTGCCGACGAACGGGATCAGCAGCAGGGACGAGACGAACGTGCCGACGAGGCTGCCGGCCGTCCCGAGCGCGCCGAGGCGCCCGACGGTGCTGCCCGTCGTCTCCAGGTCGGTCACGGCGAGCTTCGTGGCCCACGGCGTCGCCGCGCCGATCAGGACGAGCGGCAGCGCGATGAGGACGAGCATGCCCAGCAGCGAGCCGACGAACGCGCCGGCCTCGATGCGGTCGAACGCCTCGATCGCCAGGTCCAGGAACGGCCCCGCGACGAGCGGCACCACGGCGAGCAGCGCGGCCGCGATCAGCACGAGGACGCGCAGCCCCGTCAGGTGGGGATGGCGGTCGGCGAACCGCCCGCCGAGCCAGTGCCCGACGGCGAGGGCGATCAGGCACACGCCGATCGTGTTGGCCCAGATGATCGTCGAGTCGCCGAAGTACGGGGCGAGCAGGCGCGCGGCGGCCATCTCGGCCCCCAGGCTCCCCGCGCCGACCACGAACACCAGGACCGTCAGCGCGCGCATTCGCGGCGGGACGATAGCGGCGACCCGCCACGCGGCGCGCCGTCCGCCGCGGCCGGCGGCGGCCGCGTGGGCCGCCCTCCGCGTCCGCCGGGGTCCGTCCGCCGACCGGATCCGGCGACCGGGGGGCGCGCCGCGATCCGGCAGGATGGGGCGCCGACCGCCCGGGTACGGTCGGCGTGCATGGCCACGACCGAGGACCCCCGCGAGATCGACCAGCTGGCGCAGGCCTGGGAGGACCGCGTGCAGGCGGTCCTCGGCGGCCTGGTCGGCAAGCGCGCCGGCGCGGCGCTCGCCCGCCGCTGGGCGGGCCGCCTGCCGACGACGTACCGCGCCGGCGTGGCGCCCGAGGCCGCGGCCCGCGACATCGTCGCGCTCGACCGCCTGGGCGACGACGACGCGCAGGACCTCGTCGTCGCCGCGAAGGAGGAGACGACGCCGGACGGCGAGCGGCTGACCCGCATCGCGTTCGTGCGCCGCGGCCCGCGGGTGCGGCTGGCGCGCGCGATGCCGATCCTGGCCGACCTGGGCCTGCACGTCGTCGAGGAGCGCACCGCCCGCCTGCACGGTCCCGACGAGGTGTGGCTGCAGGACTTCGGCGTCCTCGGCCCCGACGGCGCCCCGCTGGATCTCGACCGCGTCGGGGCGCGCGTGACGGCGTGCATCGACGCCGTCTGGTCCGGCCGCGCGGAGTCCGACTCCCTCAACCGGCTCGTCGTGCTGACGTCGATGGGCCACGAGCGGCTGGAGCCGCTGCGCGCCTACCGCCGCTACCGCCAGCGCCTGGGCTCGCGGTTCACGGAGGGCTACCAGAACGACGTCATCGTGGCCCACCCCGAGATCACCGAGCGGCTCGTGCGGCTGTTCGAGCTGCGCTTCGGCGCGCCCGAGGCGACGGACGGGACGGGGCCGTCCGCGCCGCGCGACGAGGCGGCGGAGGAGGCGCTGCGGGACGAGATCCTCGCGGCGCTGGACGACGTGCCCTCCCTGGACCACGACCGCATCCTGCGCAACCAGCTCGGCGCGATCGAGGCGACGTACCGCACGAACGCGTACCGCCCCGGTCGGGGCGCGCTCGCGCTCAAGCTGCGCAGCGCCGAGGTGCCGGCGATGCCGCAGCCCACGCCGCTGTGGGAGACGTACGTGCACGGGACCGACGTCGAGGGCGTCCACCTGCGCGGCGGCATGATCGCCCGCGGCGGCCTGCGCTGGTCCGACCGCATGGACTACCGCACCGAGGTGCTCGGGCTCATGCGCGCCCAGATGGTCAAGAACGCGCTCATCGTCCCGGCGGGGGCGAAGGGCGGCTTCCTGCTGCGCGGCGAGGCGGCGCAGGCCGAGGGCGACGCCCAGCGCGCCGCCGTCCGCGACGCGTACGTCACGTTCGTCTCGGCGCTGCTCGACCTGGCCGACGACCTCGGGGAGGACGGCGCCGAGCACCCCGACGGCGTCCGCATCCTCGACGGCGACGACACGTACCTCGTCGTCGCGGCCGACAAGGGGACCGCGACGTTCTCCGACACCGCGAACGAGATCGCCGTCGGCCGCGGGTACTGGCTGGGCGACGCGTTCGCCTCCGGCGGGTCGCACGGCTACGACCACAAGGAGCTGGGGATCACCGCGCGCGGCGCGTGGGTGTCCGTCGAGCGGCACTTCGGCGAGCTGGGCATCGACCCCAACGCCGACCCGATCACCGCGGTCGGCATCGGCGACATGTCGGGCGACGTCTTCGGCAACGGCATGCTCCTGTCGAAGAGCCTGCGGCTCGTCGCGGCCTACGACCACCGGCACGTCTTCGTCGACCCCGACCCGCAGGACCCCGAGGCGTCGTGGGCCGAGCGCCGGCGGCTGTTCGCGGGCGTCGACGGTCGCGCCTCGACGTGGGACGACTACGACCGCGACCTGATCAGCGCCGGGGGCGGCGTCTTCCCGCGCACCGCCAAGCACGTCGACGTCACGGCGCCGATGCGCCAGGCGCTGGGCGTCGACGCCAAGCGCCTGTCCCCGGCCGAGCTGATCCAGGCGATCCTGCGGGCGCCCGTCGACCTGCTGTGGAACGGCGGCATCGGCACGGTGGTGAAGGCGCACGACGAGCGCGACGCCGACGCCGAGGACCGCGCGTCCGACGCGATCCGCGTCGACGCGCGCGACCTGCGCTGCAGGGTCGTGGGGGAGGGCGGCAACCTGGGGCTGACGCGCCGCGCCCGCGTGGAGTACGCGCGCGCCGGCGGCCGCGTCAACGCCGACTTCATCGACAACTCGGCCGGCGTCGACTCGTCGGACCACGAGGTCAACCTGAAGGTGCTGCTCGACCTGGCCGTCCGGCGCGGGCGCCTGGACCCCGACGAGCGCAACGCCGTGCTGCGCGAGGTCACCGACGACGTCGTCGCGCACGTGCTGGCCGACTCCTTCGCCCAGGCGCGGGTGATCACCCAGGAGGAGCGCCGGGCGCCGCGGCGCACCCAGGCGGCCGAGGAGCTGATGCAGGCCCTGGAGGAGCAGGGCGTGCTGCACCGGGCCGACCACGGCCTGCCGACCCCGGACGAGCTGGCGGAGCGCCGCTCGGACGGCCACGGGCTGACGCGGCCCGAGATCGCGGTGCTCGTCGCGTTGGCCAAGGACGGCGTCGCCCGCGCGCTGCTGGAGCAGGACGACCTGGACGACCCGGCCTACGACGACGACCTGGCGGCGTACTTCCCGCCGGCGGTGGTGGAGCGCTTCGGCGACCTGCTGCCCGACCACCCGCTGCGCCGGCACCTCATCGCCACGCACGCGGCGAGCGAGGTCGTCGACACGATCGGCCCGACGTTCGTGGCGCGCCGCGCGGCCGAGTTCGGCGCGTCCACCTCCGACGTCGTCCGCGCGTACCGCACCGCGGTCGGGGCGGCGGACGCCCGCGAGCTGTGGCAGCGCGTCGACGACCTGGAGCGCGTCGACACCGACGTGACGTGGGGCCTGCGGGCCGAGGTCGACGAGCAGGTGCGGGTGACGAGCCGCTGGTTCCTGACCCACGCCCGCGGCGCCGACATCGCCGCCACCGTCGAGCTGCACCGCGCCGGCGCGATCGAGATCCGCGAGCGCCTGGCCGAGCTGCTCGACGACGCGGGCCGCCGCGAGCGGACGCAGGAGCTCGTCGACCGCGGCGTCCCGGCGGACCTGGCCGACCGCATCACCGCCGGCTCGGCGCTGCTGCTGGCGCCGCACGTCGTCGCGGCGGCGCGCGCCATCGACCGCTCCGTCACCGACGTCGCCGGCGCCGTCCTGCACGCGGGGGAGCAGCTCTCGCTCGACGGCCTGCACCGGGCGGTCGAGCGGCTGGCGACGCCGGACCGGATGACCCGCTGGTCCGTCCAGGCCCTGCGCGACGACCTGCTCGACGTGCGCGCGGACCTGGCCCGCTGCGCGCTGCGCGAGGCGCCCGACGACGACCCCGAGGCGGCGGTCGCGCGCTTCCTCGAGGAGCGGCCCGAGGACGTGGCGCGCCTGCGGACGTTCCTGCGCGAGCTGTCCGGCGACGACGAGGGGCCGTCCGCGGCGTACCCGGCCTGCCAGCTGGCCGTGCGGCAGCTGCAGGCGATGGTGGCCGACTGACCGGCGGCCCGGCGCCGCCGGGCCGCTCAGGCGGCCGGCAGCTCCTTCGCGAGCATCACGACGCGCTTGTCGCCCGACGCGTCGGCGGGGCGCTCCTCGAGCGCGGCGTAGCCCCGCGCGCGGTGGAAGCCCAGCGACGCCTCGTTCGCCGGCCGCACGTTGACCTCGCAGGTCATCCGCCCGTGCGGGCGGGCGGCGGCCTCGGCGGCGTCGTAGAGCAGCGTGCCGACGCCGCGGCGCCGCGCCCGGTCGCCCACGGCCACGCGGTCCAGGTACAGGAAGTCGGCGAACCGGCCGCCGAACCACGCGTAGAAGGCGCTGTCGTACGCCGTGCCGGCGGGGACGGCGAGGCAGAAGCCGAGCACGCCCTCGTCGTCCTCGGCCACGAGCGCGGCGGACGCGAGCCCGGCGATCCACGCCAGCCGCTCGGCGTCCATCGGGCTGAGCACCGCGACGTTCGTCTCGTTGAGCTCGAGCACCGCGTCGTGGTCGCGCGGCTCCATCGGCCGGACTCGCACCGGGGCCTCGGAGGCGCTCACGCGTGGCCCCCGCCCGAGGAGACGGCCGGCGGCCGGGACTCCTCGGCGAGCGAGGTGATGACGAGCGGGCCGCGGGCCGCGTCCTCGAGCACCGTGCCCGCCTCGTCGCCCGAGCGGGCGTAGAGCTCGACGAGCAGGTGCACGACGATGTCGTCCCCCTGGTGGGTGTGGAAGCGCACGTGCGAGAAGAACTCCTGGGTGCCCGCGTCGCCGAGCGCGGCGAACGACAGCGCCTCGCCGGCCTCGGGCCCCGAGCAGACCTCGACGTCGTCGGCGGCCACGGTGATCGTGCACGACGCGACCCACGGCGTGCCCATCACCAGGCGCTCCCAGCGCGACTCGTCCGCGACGAGGCGGCCGTCCCGGAAGAGCAGGTGCGGCTGGTCGTGCATGCAGTCCAGGCACTGGGCCACGGCCTCCTGGTGCTCCTCGACGGCCTGCACCGGCGAGCCCGTCGCCGGGTCGACGCGGTGGATGCCGTCGTAGTGGACGTGGAGCTCCAGGGACGTCGACCAGCAGCGGTAGCACCGCATCCACGGCAGGGTCCCGGCGTCCGGCATGCCCTGATCGTACGCGCCAGCGGGCGTGCGGCGCGCGCGCCGGCCCGGTCCGCCGCCCCGGGCGCCGGCGGCGGTACGCTCCCGCGGTGCGGCGCAGGCTCCTCATCGGGCTGCTCGGCGCGGCGGCCGCCGCCGCCGTGGTCCTGGCCGTCGCCTCGTGGCGCACGGACGACCGCGACCGCGTGCGCGCCACCGTGGAGCGCTTCGCCGCGGCGGTCCAGGACAAGGACTACGACGGGATCTGCCGCGATCTCCTGGCGCCGTCGCTGCGGTCCACCCTGGACGCGATCGACCTGCCGTGCCCGCAGGCCCTGCGCATCGGGTTCGCGAACGTGCGCGACCCGGAGCTGACGATCACGAACGTGGTCGTCGTCGACGACTCCGCCACCGCGGCCGTGCGGACGACCGCCGCGGGGCAGCAGCCCTCCGACGACGTCCTGGCGCTGCGCAAGGCCGACGGGGCCTGGCGGATCACGGCGCTCGGCGCACCGCGGACGAGCCCGACGCCCGCCGGGCCGACGACGGTGACCGCGCCCGCCGGGGCCGGGACCATCCCGGCGCCCGCGAGCACGACCGACGCGGCCCCGCCGCCGCGGTCGAGCGGCGGCGTCACCGTGCCGCAGGGCACCGGGTCGCTCGTGCCGGACCCGAGGAACCTGCCGAAGGACCCGGCCGACGGCGCGCTGACGCCCGAGCAGCGGCGGGCGATGGAGGCCCAGGGCGCCCGCGGCGGCTGACGCCCGCCGGCGGGCCCGGGCTCAGGCCGCGTCGCTCTGCGGCTTGCGCCGGTGGCGGTACTGCTCGACGGCGATGCCGACCACCGTCAGCAGCACGACGCCCACGATCAGCAGGTCGATGTGCCCCTGGATGAAGTCGACCGCGCTCTTCGGCAGCAGGTACGCGGTCAGGTGGCCGAGCAGGATGATCCCCGACGTCCACGCCACCGCGCCGATGATCGACCAGAGCACGAACACGCGCAGGTTCATGCTGACGGCGCCCGCGACGACGGCGATGAACGTGCGCACGATCGGCACGAAGCGCGCCAGGAAGACCGTGATCGGGCCGTACTTCTCGAAGAAGACGTGCGAGCGCTCCAGGTGGTCGCGCCGGAAGAGCTTCGAGTCCGGGCGCGTGAACAGCGCGGGGCCGGCGCGCCGGCCGATCTCGTAGCCCACCACGTTGCCGAGGATCGCCGCGATCGGCACGAGGACGAGGAACATCCACAGCGGATCGGAGTCCGGCTGCGTGTAGGAGAGGATGCCCGCGCTGAAGAGGAGCGTGTCGCCCGGCAGGAAGAACCCGATGAGCAGGCCCGTCTCCGCGAAGATGATGATCAGGATCGCGATCAGGCCGTACTCGATGAAGATGTGCTCCGGGCTGAGCCAGTTCGGGAGCAGCGCGAGCGGGGCCGTGATCTCGGCCGTCAGGGAGGGCAGCACGCAGAGCAGGGTAGCGGGGGATCCTGCGGATTCCCTCAGCGGCTCCGAGCGGCGACGCGCCACGACGCGGCGCGGCGCGGCCGGCCGGGCGCCGCAGCGCGCGTCTAGGGTGGCCGGATGGCCGCCGCAGGGACGACCCCCCGACCGCGCGCCGGGCGCCGCGGGGCGGGGGCGCCCCGGCCGGCCGCGCTGCTGACCGCCGCCGCGGCGGTGCCGCTCGGCGCCGCCGTGCTGCTCGCCGCGGCGCTGGCGCCGGCCGGGTCGCGGCTGGGCGTCGGCGCCGCGCTCGTGCTGCTCGGGCTCGCGGCGCCGCGCGCGCTCGGGACGGCGGCCGGCGCGCGGGTGGGGGCGCCGGTCGTGCGCGCGCTGGCCGGCGCGGGCGTGCTCGGCGGGACGGTGCTGGCGGCCGGCGGGGCGGTCGCCGCGGCGGGCGGGGCGACGCCGGACGGCGCGGACCCGGGCGCCGCGGTCGTGGTCGCCGCGGCGGTCCTGGCGGCGGCGCTGCTGGCGCCCACGCTGCCGGGGCGCGGCGCGGCGGCCGTGGCCGGGGTCGCGCTGGCGGTCGGCCTGTGCGGGGCGGCGACCGTGCTGCCGTCCGGCGGCCGCGGCCCGGCGCTGCTGGCGGCGGCCGGCGCGCTCGCCGTGCTGGGCGCGGCGGGGGACGACCGCCGCGCCCGGGTGGCCCGCACGACGGCGATCGTCGTGGTCGGGGCGCTCGTCGGCGAGGCGTCCGGGTTGCTGGCGGCGCTCGACGGGCTCGCGGCGGTCCCGGACCTCGCCGGATCGCCCGCGGCGCAGGCGGGAGCGATGGCCGCGGCGCTGGCCGTGGCCGCAGGCGTCGGGGGCGCCGCCCTCGTCCGCCGCGACCCGGTCGCGGGGGTGGGGGCCGCCTGCGTCCTGCTCCTCGTGCGCCCCACGGACGGCGGGGCGGGCGCCGCCGGCCTGCTCGTCGTGCCGGCGCTCCTGCTCCTACTCGCGGCCGGGAGCGCCGTGCCCGGCCGCGGGTGGTCCGCCGGCCGTCCCGCCGCGCTCGCGGCCCTGGCGGCCGCGCTGCTGGGGGTCGGCGTCGCGCTCGCGGGCGCGGCCGGGCCGGTCGGCGGACGGGGCGTCGGCGCGGCCGTCGGGCTGGCCGCCGCGCTGCTCGCCGCCGGGGTGGCGCTGCGCGCGTCCGGCCGCCCGGCCGTCGCGGCGGCCCTCGTCGTCCTCGCCGCCGTGCGGGCGCTGGACCCCGTGGTGACGCTCCTTGCGCCCGATGCCCCGGACGTCGGACGTCTGTCCCTGCCGTGGATCGCGGGGCTGGGGGCGCAGGTCGTGCTCGTCGCCCTGGTGGCGGCGCGCCACCGGGCCTCGGCGGCCGTGCTCGCGGCGGCGGGCTTCCTGGCGTCGGGCCTGCTGTGGGGGCTGATCCTCGCGCTCAGCTCGGGGGCGGCGTACGGGGCGCTCGCCGGCTTCGTCGCCGCGACCGTCGGCCCGGCGGCGCTCGTGCTGGCCGGCGCCGGCGCCGTCGCGCTCGCCGGCCCGGCGGGGGCGCGCCCCCGCGCGGCCGCCGTCGCGGCCGGGGCCGCCGTGGCGGGTGCCGGGTGGGCCGCCGCGGTCGCCGGGGTCCTGGGCGCGCAGGCGGGGGACGCCGCGGTGCCGGCCGTCGCCCGCGTCGTCGCGGTGGCGCTCGTCCCCGGGCTCGCCCTGGGGCTGGCGCTGGTCGCCGCGGCCGCCGCGCGTCGGCCCGCGGGGGCGGGGGCCGCCGCGGTCGCGGCCGGCACGGTCGCGCTGGCGCTCTTCGCCGGCGGGGCGGGCGCGGTCGCGGACCCCGGGCGCGCGGGCAGCCTGCGCGCCGCCGACCTGGTGCTGGGCGCGGACCCGTCCCGCAGCGCGCTGCGCGACGGCGCGCCGGCGTGGGCGGTGCTGCTCGCCGTCGTCGGGGGCGTCCTGCTCGCGCTGGCGGCGCTGCTCGAGCGGCACCGGCCGGCGCCCGCGGGCGTCCGGCCGCCGGTCTAGCGGCGGACGAGCACCCAGACGAGCGCGAGGGCGAAGGCGATCTGGCCGAAGCTCATCGCGGTGCCGAGGTTGGCGGCGCCCAGCAGCTCGGCGATCGCGGTGCCACCGGCGAACGCGCCGACGACGATCGCG